>DASSSF010000032.1:0-7559 GCA_035708565.1 Candidatus Limnocylindria bacterium | reverse complement strand
GGTCATGGCGAAGACAGGGGACATCCTCGTCGGCCTGGACATCGGCACGACGAAGATCTGCGCGATCGTCGGCGAGGTGACCGACGAGGGCATCGACATCATCGGCATCGGCTCGCACCCGTCGAAGTGGCTGAGGAAGGGCGTCGTGGTCAACATCGACGCCACCGTCGCCTCGATCAAGCGCGCGATCGAGGAGGCGGAGCACATGGCGGGGTGCGAGATCACCACCGTCTACACGGGGATCGCAGGCGGACACATCAAGGCGTTCCCCTCGCACGGGGTCGTGGCGGTGAAGGACAAGGAGGTGCGGCAGCAGGACGTCGACCGCGTGATCGACCAGGCGAAGGCGGTGGCCATCCCGCTCGACCGCGAGGTGATCCACGTCCTGCCGCAGGAGTTCGTGGTCGACGACCAAGACGGCGTGAAGGAGCCGGTCGGGATGAGCGGCGTGCGGCTCGAGGCGAAGGCGCTCATCGTCACCGGCGCGGTCTCCTCCGCCCAGAACATCGTGAAGTGCGCCCAGCGCACCGGCCTCAACGTCGCGGACATCGTCCTCCAGCCCCTCGCCTCGTCGCTCGCCACGCTGAACGACGACGAGAAGGAGCTGGGGGTCTGCCTCGTCGACATCGGCGGCGGCACGACCGACATCGCCGTCTTCCACAACGGCTCGATCCAGCACACCGCGGTGATCGCCCTCGGCGGCAACCACCTCACGAACGACGTGGCGGTCGGGCTGCGCACGCCCACCCACGAGGCGGAGCGCATCAAGAAGCAGTACGGCTCGGCGATGGCGTCGCTCGTCGACAAGTCGGAGACCATCGAGGTCCCGAGCGTCGGCGGCAGCCAGCCGCGCGTCCTCTCCCGCCACATCCTCGCCGAGATCGTCGAGCCGCGCGTCGAGGAGATCTTCATGCTCGTCCAGCACGAGCTGCAGAAGTGCGGGATGGAGGAGATCCTCGCGTCGGGCGTGGTCATCACCGGCGGCTCGACGCTCCTCGCCGGGATGCAGGAGATGGCCGAGGAGGTGCTCGGGATGCCGGTCCGCCGCGGGATGCCGCGCGGGATCGGCGGGCTCGTGGACGTCGTGAAGAGCCCGATGTACGCGACCGCGGTCGGACTCGTGATCTACGGGGCCCAGCAGCAGGACGGCAGCCCGTACTTCAAGATCCGGGAGGACAACGTCTACCGCAAGGTGAAGACCCGGATGAAGGAATGGCTCGGGCAGGTGTTCTAGCCGCGGGAGACGACATGATCGAGTGCACGGACAAGCAGGACGCGGCGAAGATCAAGGTGATCGGGGTCGGCGGCGGCGGCGGCAACGCCATCAACACGATGGTCGCCGCGCACATCGAGGGCGTGGAGTTCATCGCCGCCAACACCGACGTGCAGGCCCTCGGGGCGAACAAGGCGTCGGTGAAGATCCAGCTCGGGCGCGGCGCGTCGCGCGGGCTCGGCGCGGGCGCGAACCCGGAGGTGGGCCGGCAGGCGGCGCTGGAGGAGCGCGAGGCGATCGCCGCGGCCCTCGACGGCGCGGACATGGTGTTCGTCACCGCGGGGATGGGCGGCGGCACCGGGACGGGCGGCGCGCCCGTCGTCGCCGACGTGGCGAAGCAGACCGGCGCGCTCACCGTGGGCGTCGTCACGAAGCCGTTCCTCTTCGAGGGGAACCGCCGGCGCAAGCAGGCCGAGGCGGGCATCTCCGAGCTGAGGGCGGCGGTGGACACGCTCATCGTCATCCCGAACCAGCGGCTCATCTCCGTCGCGGGCGAGAACATGGCGATGGCGGACGCGTTCAAGCGCGCGGACGAGGTGCTGCTCAACGCGGTGCAGGGCATCTCCGACATCATCACCGTGCACGGCCTCGTGAACGTGGACTTCGCCGACGTGCGCACGATCATGAGCGAGCAGGGCATGGCGCTCATGGGCACCGGGCGCTCGTCCGGCGAGAAGCGGGCAATCGAGGCGATGCAGGCGGCGATCAGCTCGCCGCTCCTCGAGGACGTCTCCCTCGACGGCGCGACCGGGCTCCTCGTCAACATCACCGGCGGCCCGAACCTCACCCTCTACGAGGTGAACGAGGCGGTGTCGATGGCGCAGTCGAACGCCGATCCCGACGCGAACATCATCTTCGGGTCGGTGGTGGACGAGAGCCTCGGCGACGAGGTCCGCATCACCGTCATCGCCACCGGCTTCCAGCCGCGCGAGGGCGAGAAGCGCGCGCCGGTGGCGCGGCCGGTCCAGGTGCAGGTGCCGCAGGCGGCGCAGGTGAAGGCGGTCCCCCCGCCGCTCCCCGCCGAGGCGAAGGCGAAGGAGCCGATCCGGCTCGCGCGCGAGGTCGCCCCTGCCGTCGCCGCCGCGCGCGCGCCCCAGCGGCGCGACACGACCACCTTCAAGCCGCTCGAGGCGGAGGACCAGTACGACATCCCGGCGTTCCTCCGGCGCGGGGGGCAGCCGCCGAGGGAGTGAGGCGCGCCGGGCGGTGCGTGCGAACGGCCACGGGCGTGCCCCGTGGCCGTTTCCGTTCCGGGTCGGGGTCGATCACTTGCGGGCGAGCCGCGCCGCGATCCACCGCACCGACTGCTCGTACCGGTAGCTCGTCCCGACGTGCCCGTCCTCGAACTCCTGGTGCTCGACCTTCGCGCCCAGGTCGCGGAGGGCGGCGGCGACCATCCGCACGCCCCAGCGCAGGTTGAACTCGTCCCGCGTGCCCGCGTCGAGGTAGACGCCCTCGAGCCGGCGGTACGCGTCGGCGTGGGCGGGCACGAAGCGCACGGGGTCGTGGGCGAGCCAGCGCGCCCAGACGTCCTCGCGGATCCGCCCGCTCGGCAGCTCGAACGGAAGGTCGAGCCCGAGCGGCGCGGCCGGGTTGGGCGAGTAGTGCGCGGCCATGCCGATGACGTTGAGCGGCGCGTGGTCGCCCGGGCCGAGCTTCGTCTCGCGCGCGCGCCGCCTCGCGTCGGCGAGCCACGCCGCCGGGTCGGGGTTCGCGGCGAGCGCGCCGGCCGCCTTCGGCAGGTCGGGCACGTAGCAGTACTCGAAGAAGGAGTCGGGCGCGTGCGCGCCCACCAGCGCGAAGACGTCGCCGCGGTCGCGCCCGAGGCAGAGCGCGCCGTAGCCGCCGGACGACTTCCCGAGCGCCGCCCGCGCCTCGCGTCTCGGAATCGTCCCGAGCCGCGCCTCCACCTCGCGCACGACGTCGTCCGCCACGTACGACTGGTAGCGCCCGACCGCCGGCGCGTCGGTCCACTGCGTCCCGCCGACCGCGGTCATCCCGTCCGGGAACACCGCCACGACCGGCGGGATCTCCCCCGCCGCGACGAGCGCGTCGAGCCGCTCCGGCACCGTCGGCGCGAACACCGACACGTTGAGCCAGCCGCGCGCGCTGCCGGTGAAGCCGTGGAGGAAGTAGATCGCCGGGAGCCCCGCCGCGCCGCCGGGCGGCACCCAGGCGAGGACGGTGCGCCGCGAGGGATCGGCGAGCGGGTTCCCGGCGAGCGCGGGCGAGTCGATCGCGAGCTCGACGAGCGTGCCGTTCAACGTCCGTCTCCGAGCGCGAGCCGGGCGCGCACGCCCGCCTGGATCCAGCCGTGGATCGCGCGGTGCGGGATCGAGGCGGAGGCGTCGGCGAGCCCGGTGTCGACGGCCATGTCGGTGTACCGGCCGACGCCGACGAGGACGAACGGTCCGACGGCCGCGGAGCGCGCGACGCGCCACTCGACCCCGCCCTGGGCGGCGAACAGCTCCCAGCCGCGCCAGCGCGTCTCGACCTCGGTCCCCGCCCGCGACCGCGTGAGCGAGGCCCACTCGTAGCCGGCGGAGACTCCCGCCCACGGCTCGGCGCCGCGGATGGGCGCGAGGTCGACCGTCGCCTGGAGCCCCGCGCGCCAGACCGCGGCGCCGCAGGACCCGTCGCACGACTCGACGCGCCCCCACCCGCGCGACAGGTACAGGCCGGCGGAGACGGAGCGGCGCCTCACCATGGCGTCGAGCTGGACGGGCACCTGGAAGCCGACCGCGTCGCTCATCGGGACGTCCTGGACGGCGGAGCCGAAGGCCGGCGCGACCGCGAGGCGGAGCGCGAGGACGACCTCCGGGCGCTCGTCGCCCTCCGCGCGCGCGCGGCGCCGCGAGGACGAGGAGCGCGGCGGCCGCGGCGGGAACGACTCGCATCGCCCCCCTTTCTTCGCACGAATGAAACGGAATCGCATCCGGGAACCCCTCGGCGCCCGACTTCCGGACGTCCGTGTCAGGGTCGAGCGAGGAGGCCTGACACCAATGTCGTGGAGCGGTAGCAACCCTCGGTGTAGGAGAACGAGGTCCTTGATTCTTTTCCGAGAGTGCACGAGCCTACGGCCTGCTTCGTTGGGGACGTGAATAGGCCGGTCCTCCCGCAGGTCCGATTTCGGAAGCGATACACCGGCGTATTACTCGAACAGGGAGTGAACACATGATGAAGCGCATTCTCGTGGTTCTCGCGATGGTCCCGATGTTCGCCGCGGCGGCCGAGGTGGCCCCGGGGACGATCCAGGTCACCGGCAACAGCAACCTCGGCTTCGCCACGGGCTCCGAGAAGACCAAGGTGACCGGCGCGCCCGAGTCGAAGGTCGACGGGACGCAGTTCGACCTCGGCGCGCGCAGCCTGTATTACGTCATCAAGGATCTCGGCGTCGGCCTCGACCTCAGCTACGGCTTCGAGTCTCAGAAGTTCGAGGCGACCGCCGGCGGCGCCAACAAGAATTCGAGCGCGACGCTGCAGATCGGCCCGGCCATCGAGTACAGCTACCCCGTCGCCGAGAAGGCCTCGGTGTTCGGCTTCGCCACGGTCGGCTACGTGACCGAGACCGACAAGGGCACGACGGACGGCGTGGACGACCCCGACGTCAAGCGGACGGGCTTCGGCTACGAGCTCGCGGTCGGCGCGAAGTACTTCTTCACGAAGTCCTTCTCGCTCGACGGCTCCGTCGGCTACGCGTCCCAGACGGTGAGCGAGGAGGTCACCGGCGCGACCGGCCCGAAGCCCGACATCACCACGGCGGGCTTCGGCCTGAACGTCGGCCTCTCGGTCTACTTCGGCCAGTAGTCCACGCCGCAGGCTCGAAGGGGCGCCCGGCCGCGAGGTCGTGGCGCCCCTTCCCTTTCGCGCTCGCACCCGCACCGACACGGCGCCCGCGCAGCCGCCGGCGTCCCCATGGCATCCTCCCTCGAACGCCCCTTTCCCTCCGACCGCCGAGGTCACGAGATGCGCGCCCTCCTCCTCTCCGCCCTCCTCGCCGTCGCCGCCCCCGCGGCCGCGCAGCAGTACGTCGTCGTCCTGCTGCCGACGACGGGCTCGAACGTGCCCGAGGGGCAGCTCGCCGCGGCGGGCGACGTGCTGCGGGCGTACCTCGAGTCGACCGGCCGCTTCATGGTGATCCGCGGTGCGCCGACCGCGCCCGTCGAGGCGTCGCCGTTCCAGGCGGCGCAGGCCGCGCGCCAGGCGAACGCCTCGCTCGCCATCGCCCTGCACGTCACGCGGCTCCAGGAGACCGGCATCGTGCGGGTGGCCGCCTACGATCCCGAGGGGAGGCTCGTCCACTCCGACCAGATCGGCTCGCTCGGCGCGGACGACCTCGACCCCGGGATCAAGCGGCTCGCCGACAGCATCGCGGGCGGCCGGCGCGCGCGCGAGGGCGCCGAGATCGACACCGTGACCGCGCGGGAGGAGGCGCCGCTCCGGAAGATGGTCTCGTCGCAGTCGTTCGGCCTGCGGCTCGCCGCGTACCTCCCGGTGCAGCGCCCCGATCCCCACGGCGAGACGAGCAGCCCCGCCGGGCTCGGCCTCGTCTGGCAGTACGACGCGCGGACCTGGATGGCCGACGTCGCGCTCGAGGGGTTCCTCTCGAACCTCGACGCCGATCGCCCCGATCGCGACCGCGGCATCTCGCTCGGGATCGGCGCCTACTATCCGTTCGCGCGCACCGACGTGTCGCCGTATCTCGGCGGCGGGGTCGCCTACGCTGCGACGCGCTTCGACGGGAACTCCGGGAGCGGCCTCCAGGGCCGGCTCGCCGGCGGGCTCATGCTCGGCCGGCTCTCCGACGTGTCGGTCCGGTTCGAGGTCGGCTGGTTCGTGAACGCCTACACGACGCGCGAGGTCGCGACGGACAAGGAGATCCATGTCCAAGGCGCGACGGCCTCGCTGACGCTCGTCGCGGTCGACCACCGCCGCAGGCGCTAGGGCCGCCGCCGGCGGGATCACCCGCGCGCGAGCACGACGCCGGAGCGCGCCGTCAGCTCGGCGATCCGCGCGAGGAGCGCCTGCGCCTCGTCGTAGAGCGCGGACGCGTCCGCGTCCGACGGCGAGGGGGGCAGCTCGGCGATCCGCGCGAGGAGGTCCGACGCGCGCAGGAGGTGCTGGTGCGCGAGGAGGAGGTCGCGGCCGAGCCGCGCGCCCTGGCGCGTGAAGACGAGCCCGGACTGGAACAGGCGCGAGATCGAGTTCCGGTTCACCTCGTCCACCGCGCGGCAGCGGGCGACGAGCTCGCGCAGCCGGCGGGCGTCGCGCGCGCGGGCGAGGTCCACCACCGGCGGAGCCAGGCGCGCCTTCCGCGCTCGCGGGACGACGGGAGCCATCGACGCGGAGGATGGTAGGCACCGCGCTCCGCGCCGGTCAACGCTCGGAAGCGCTTGACACGGGGCCGCGCGCCCCCTCCGGGAGCGGCGCATGAACTCGCGGACCGAGCGCAAAGCAAGCGACATCGCGAGCAGGCCGCAAGGACCGGGCCGGCGCATGTCGCCTCGCGACATGCGCCTGGCCCGGAGATCGGAACGGCCTACGCAAGCGACGTGGCGGCGAGCTCCTCGATCCGCGCGAGCGCCTTCTCCAGGCCGGCCGCGTCGGGGCCGCCCGCCTGCGCCATGTCCGGCTTGCCGCCGCCGGAGCCGCCGACGAGCTTCGCCCCCTCCTTCACGAGGTCGCCCGCCTTCACCTTCGCGGTGAGGTCCTTCGTCACCGCGACGAGCAGGATCGCCTTCCCGTCCGCCTCGGCGCCGAGCGCGACGACGCCCTTGCCGAAGCGGTCGCGCAGCTTGTCCGCGAGGTCGCGCAGCGCCTTGCCGTCGCCCTGCACGCGCGCGGCGAGCACCTTCGCGCTCCCGACCGCGCGCGCCTTCGCGGCGAGGTCGCCCGACTGCGCCGCCGCGACGCGCGAGGAGGCCTCCTCGAGCGCGCGCTCGAGCTCGCGCACCCGGCGCTGCTGCGCCTCCACCTTCTGCGCGACCTCGAACGCGCCGGCGCGGAGCAGCGCCGCGGTGCGCCGCAGCTCGTCCGCCTCGCGCTGCGACAGCTCCACCGCCTTCGGCCCGGTGTGGGCGACGATGCGGCGCACGCCGGCGGCGATCGACTCCTCGCTCGCGATCTTGAAGAACGAGATGTCGCCGGTGCGGCGCACGTGGGTGCCGCCGCACAGCTCCTTCGACGGCCCGATCCGCACGACGCGCACGACGTCGCCGTACTTCTCGCCGAAGATCATCATCGCGCCGGACTGGCGCGCCTTCTCGAGCTCGAGCACCGAGGTGTC
>DASSSF010000031.1:0-78229 GCA_035708565.1 Candidatus Limnocylindria bacterium | reverse complement strand
GGATGGGGGGCATCGGCAGCGAGCAGATGGTGGCGGGCGTCGTCTTCCGCGTACGCGGCGGAAGGGTCGTGGGGGTGAACTGATGGCGCTACGAACGGTGGACCGGATGGCGCGGATGAAGGACGTCGCGGCGACGAGCGCGTACGTCCTCGAGCACAACCGGCGGCGGCTCCTGATCCTCCTGATCATCGCGGCGATCGCGGTCGTCATGTTCGGAGCGCGGGGCGTCATCGAAGGGATCATCGGCCTCATCGGGCAGATGCCGTCGATGCTCGTCTACCTGCTCTTCATCTCGTTCGCGATGATCGCGCAGTTCGGCGTCCTCATGTGGTTCCTCTCGCGGCCCCGCAAGTACGTCGTGACGCCGGACAACCCGCAGATCGGCCTCTCGTTCGACTCCTACCGCGGGCAGCCGGACCTCCTCGAGCACGCGAAGACGACCGTGAAGATCCTCCGCGGCGTGCGCCGCTTCCGCGAGCTCGGCGGCGAGCTGCCGAAGGGCATGCTCCTGTCGGGCGCTCCGGGCACGGGCAAGACGTTCCTCGCGGGCGTCATGGCGGCCGAGGCGAACCTGCCGTTCATCTACATCGACGCGTCGAGCCTGACGAGCATGTGGATGGGCATGGACGCGCTGATCGTCGTGCGGCTCTTCGGGCAGGCGCGCAAGCTCGCGCGCAAGTACGCGACGCCGGGCGAGCCCGGCGCGTGCATCATCTTCATGGACGAGCTCGACTCGATCGGCATCAGCCGCGGCGGCATGCAGGGCGGCCAGATGCAGGGCGGCATGGGCCCGATGGGCATGATGGGCATGCGGGGCTTCGCCCTGAACACGCTCCTCAACCAGATGGACTCGCTCGGGCAGCACGTCGAGGACCGCTGGAAGCACCGCTTCGCTCGCTGGCTCGGCCTCGTGCGCGGTCCCGTCCCGCCGAAGCCCCTCGTGTTCGTCATCGGCGCCACGAACCGTCCCGACGTGCTCGACCCGGCGCTCACGCGCCCGGGCCGTCTCGACCGCATGCTCAACGTCTACCCGCCGGACGGCCCCGGCCGGCGCGACATCATCGACCTCTACCTGAGCCAGAAGGCGCACGACCCCGAGATCGACGTCGAGATGATGGTGAGCGACTCCGTCGGCTGGACGCCGATCCACATCAAGACGATCATCAACGAGGCGCTGATCATCGCCCACGAGGACGGGCGCGAGCAGCTCACGTACAAGGACTGGCTCGCGGCGGCCGACCAGCGCACCCTCGGCCTCAAGCAGCCGGCCACGATGACGGCCGACGACAAGCGCGCGATCGCGTACCACGAGGCGGGCCACGCGGTCGTCCTCCACTACCTGCGGCCCGACCACCGCGCGCTCAAGGCGAGCATCATCAGGCGGGGGGAGACCCTCGGCGTCGTCCAGCACTCCGAGCGCGAGGAACGTCACACGACGCACGCGCGGGAGATCGAGGTCGACATCATGATCTCGCTCGGATCGCGGGCCGTCGAGGAGGTCTTCCTCGGCACGAAGATGACCGGAGCGGCGAGCGACCTCCAGCACGCGACGGCGCGCGCCCTCGCGTACGTCGGGATGCACGGCATGGGCCCGAGCCTCGTGACCGTCAACCAGACGGTCGGGTCGAGCGGCTACAACCCGTCGACCCTCGAGATGGCGGACCGCCTGCTCGACCAGCTCTACGACGAGACCAAGCGCCTCGTGAAGGAGAAGGACTACGCGGTCCACGCCCTCGCGAGCGCGCTCATCCAGCGCGGCGAGCTCATCGGCCAGGAGCTCGAGGAGCTCTTCGCCTACGCCGAGGAGGCCAACGCCGACAAGACGCGGGTGTTCGAGCGGAAGCCCGTGCTGATCGACAAGCCGTCGTGGCGCGACCGCACGCGCGAGCCGCTCAACCCGGTGCCGGCGATCGCCGCCGCGGAGGGACCGGCGACCGACCGCGAGTAGCGCCGTCGCGCGAGTACTGGCGGATCCGAGTGGGCGCCATCCGCCGCGACGACTTGCACTCCGTTGCCCTCGAACGGCGCCCGGCTTAGAATATCTGTTCTAATGCGTCCAGGACGACGCCACCAATTCGAGGACCCGGACGCGCCGATCACGAGCCGTCGCGGAAAGACGCATTGCCCGCAGGGTCATGTCTACACGCACGCCACAGCCCTATGTGAACCCGATGACCGGAACGGTGCAGTGCCGGTCCTGCGATCGCGTCCCTGCAGAGCAGATCGATCGGCGAGCGGACGGGCACAGAGGCCTGGACTAGGTCGGCGCCTCGCGATCGGCCTCCTCTGCCCTGTCGTAGAGCTGCCGTAGCTGGGGGTCGGTCACGTGGAGGTAGCGTGCTGTCGTCTGTAGTGAGGCATGACCAGCGATACGCTGAGCCGCCTGCACCCCGGCATGACGCGCGAGCGCGGTGAGACGCGAGTGCCTGAACCAATGGGGTGAGACTTTGAGCGGCACGCCCGAACGGATCGTCGCCTGCTCGACGATGCGCTGGACCTGGCGAGTGGTCAGCGGGGCGGGGGCGCCGTCCGCTTTCCGGCTCGAGACGAAGACGTACTCCGAGTCGTCCGCGCGCGAGCGAAGGTAGCGCTCGATCCAGCCAGCCGCGTCCTCCGTCAGGAGAACCAGGCGTGATCGACCGCCCTTGCCGATGACCTCGGCCCCTCGGCGCTTGAGGTCGAGCTGACGGACCCGCAAGGCGACCAGCTCCGACACACGACACCCCGTCCCGAAGAGGGTCTCGATGATCGCCCGGTCGCGCAGACCGTTGGGCCCGTCGAGCTTCACTGCTTCGGCGATCCGTACGACCTCCGGGCGCTGCAGGTGCCGGATCTCCTGCTGCCGGTGCTTCGCGAGCTCGATCGTCTCGTCGGGGTCCGGAACATCGACCTTGCGTCGTCGCCGGCAGTACCGGAGGAAGTTGCGTAGCGCGATCAGGTAGAGGTTGCGCGTGGCCGCCACGATCGGCTTCTTGGTCTTCGGGTCCTGGCGTCGCGCCAGCTGGAGCCGATACCGACGCAGCCCGTCGGCGGTCAGGTGCTCCGGTCGGAGCGCGCTTACCGGTACGCCCGTGCTTGCCGAGACCCAACGCAGGAACGCGTCTAGGTACGCGCTGTAATGCTTGACCGTCACCTCCGCCTTGCCGGAGATCTCGAGATCCTCGAGATAGTCCGCGACGAGCCGCCGCAGTCCACCTCCCTCACTAGTCGCGGTATGTGCGTTGTGCGACATCACCGGAAAAACTAGCGCGCCCGTCAAGAGGCTCTTCCCGGGTGCGGGCTTCCCTGTCGCTCGGGCTCGTACGCGCTCGTCGCGGGTGAGGTCGGCGTTGGCCTGCTCCTCGCGTTGCCGACCGCTATCCGCGGCGCCACGCCTCCACGAGCGGCGGCACCTCGGCGAGCGCGTCGATGACCGCGTCCGGCTCGATGTCGTCGCGGACCGGCGTAGCGGCGTTCCGCTTCCACACGGCGCGCATGCCGAGCGCCTTCGCTCCCGAGACGTCGTCGATCATGCGGTCGCCGACCATGAGCGCCTCGTCGGGCCCGACGCCGAGCCTGCCGAGGACCTCGAGGAACACGTCGGGGTGCGGCTTCGAATGCGGCAGGTCGCTCGTGTAGACGAGCTCGTCGAGGAGCGAGCCGATGCCGTGCGCCGCGAGGTCGGCGTTGTGCCACTCCGCGGCCCACCAGGTGTTCGAGAGGAGCCCGAGGCGATAGCCGCGCTCGCGGAGGATGACGAGCGTCTCGACGGTGTCGGGAAAGAGCCGCGACCAGCCCGCGATCGCGGACACGTAGCCGTCGAGCGCGACGAGGAGCTGGCGCTCCTCCGGATGGACCCCGAGGCGCCGGAAGCCTTCCGCGACGATCCCGGTCGGAGGACCGCTCCATTGCTCCGTCTCGACGCGCCGCCAGTGGTCGAGCTCCGCTTCACGCATCGATCGCACGTAGGCGTCGCGCCGCGGTGGCGCGAGCGACAGCGCCTCGAGGGCGTCGTACGACGCGCTCCACTTCTCCCCCGCGCGCTCGTCCCACTCGGGGAACTCGACGAGCGTCCCGCCGAGGTCGAAGACGACCGCGCGGATCAAAGCGCGCGCGCGAACGGGGTGACCGCGGTGAAGACCGCCTCGGCGATCGGCGCGAGGACGGACGTAGCGAGCTGCACGCGGACGTCGTGATCCTCGGGGAGGGCGATGCGCGCCATGTACACCATGCTGCCGGCGTACACGACGCCGCGGACGGCGGCCGGGACGAGGCCGAGGGCGCGGTCGAGCGCCACGGTCGCGCGCGAGCGTGCCTGGCGCGCCATGAGCGGCCCGAGGATCCGGCCGCCGATGAAGCCGAAGCCGTAGGACGCCGCGGTGCTGATGATCGCGAAGACGACGAGCCGGCGCGTGCCCGCATCCAGGGGCATCACGTCGTCGAGCGCAAGGCCGACGGGCTCCTCGAACACGAGCGCCGCGACGATCGACGCGACCGTGACGACGAGCTGGAATACCCCCATCACGAAGCCGACGCGACGACCGGTCCAGGCCTGCTGGCCGATGAGCGCGAGGATCGCGAGGTCGGCTACTGGCACTGCTGGCGGAACCGGTCGGCGCGCTCCTGCGCCGAAGCATTGCTCCGCTCGAGCGCGGCGAAGATGCCGTTGATCCACTGCCGCCGCGCGTTCTCATCCGAGATGACCTCAGGTCCCCTCGTGCCGTTGCGCGAGCGGATGAGCGCGAGCGTCGCCTGGCTGCGCGCGACCCACTCGCCGTCGACGCACTCCTCCCACTTCCGGCAGGTGATCTTGAACGTGTGGGTCGTGAACTCGACCGTGTAGGTCCCCTGGCGGCGGTGCTGCCGCAGGCGCTCGAGCAGGTCGTTCATCCCGGCGTCGAGCCGCTCCCTCATGCCGCCGAAGTACGTGAGGAAGTCGGGGAACTCGAGCGCGTCGAGCCCCGCGCCGACGTACTCGCCCTCCGCGAGGCCGCGGCCGATCTTCGCGCGATCGAAGTTCTCGTTGATGCTCTCGAGGTGCCCGAGGAAGCCGCGCGCATGCGAGTCGTCGGTGTTGTGGCGCGTGCCCTCGACCACGATCTGGGCGTTGCCGATGTCGTGCATGTCGAACGTGAGCTCGGTCGTGACCTCGTTGCGCGGCGGCGAGCCCGGCGGACACGGCCGGGTCCGGGTCTGCGTGCCGTCCTGCGTGCCCGGCGCCACAGCAACGCCGCCGCCCGCCGTCGTGGCGCCACCTGTCGAGGCCGCGCCGCCGCCGGTCGGCGCCGGTGCCGGCGTCGCCATCGACACGAGGCGCAGGCACGCATCGAGCGACGCCTTCGCGTCGCGGTGCTCGCGATGCGCGCGGAAGACCTCGTCGCCCGCGGCCTGGATCTCCCCCGCCCCGCCGGCGGCGTCGAAAGCACGCTGCGCGGCATCGGCGGCGCTCCGAGCGGCGGCCGCTTCCGCCTGCGCAGCCTCGATGCGCGCCCGCTGCTGCGGGTTCGTGTACACCGTCCGGCCGTCGCTGCCCTGGTACGACGAGGCGCCCCGTGCGGCGTCCGCGGCGGCCTGCTCCTTCGCCTGCGCGTCCCGGGACGTCGACCGCGCGTTCTGCTGGAGATCCTGGATCCTCCGGCTCCTCTCGTCGGCCGCGTCACGCGCCTGCGCCGCGGCCCGTTCCCTGGCGCGTTCGCGGGCGCAGGGGTCCTCCTCCGCGTCCTTCTGCTGCGCGACGAGCGGTCCGCCTGCGAGGCGAGGGCCGAGGAGCACCGTGCCGAGTCCGGTGAGCACGAGGAGCAGCCCGAGGCCGGCGAGCGGCACGTTCGGTCCGCCGCCGCTCGCTCCACCGACCGTCGCGGTCGCCGTCGGCGCCGCCGTCGTCGGGATCGCCGTCGGTACCGCGGTCGGCGAGGGCGCGATCGTCGAGATGCCGACGCCCGCGAGCGGCACGCTACCGGTGCCCGATCGCGAGCCCTGGACGTACTCGCGCCTGATCGAGAAGCGCCCGTCGTCGATCGTCACGGTGATCGTGGCGGGATGGAACGCTTCCTCGGGGCAGGAGCCCGGCAGCGACGTGTGCGGATGGGGCCAGGTGAACGTCGTCGTCGTCGTCTCGCCGCTGGGCGGACCGCACGGGTTCGTGGTCGTCCAGCGGTAGCGGAGCGTGTCGCCGTCGGGGTCGCGGACGTTCTGCACCGTGTACGTCGTCGTCGTGTCGACCTGCCGGGCGACGATCGGGCCCGCTTCCGGCGGCCGGTTCGCCGCGGGGGCGGTCCCGCCGGCGAGGAGCGGGCCGGAGAGCTGCATCGTGAAGCTGTAGACCTCGTTGCAGCCCTGGGCCGTGTACGTGTGCTGTCCTTCGACCGCCGTTCCGGTGATCTTCCCGCGGTAGCCCTGCCCCTCGGCGCTCGTCGTGAAGTCGCCGGCGGGGGCGATCGTCCCGCGCGAGACGTGGCCGTTCGACAGCTGCGTGAGCGTGAGCGCGCCGTTCGTCGCCGCGAACGAGTAGCGGTCGGTGAAGCGCGCCGCGAGGCTGCACGGGCCGCTGACCTTGACGAACGACGCCGTCGCCGTGGCGGTGCCGTTCACCGCCGGGGTCGCCTGTGTCAGCGGCGTGCCCGTCGCCGCGGCGGTCGGCGCCGGCGACGCGGGCGACGGCGGTGAGACCTGCCCGGCCTCGGCCCGGAGGCCCGCGAGCAGCAGCAGGAGGCCGATGAGGCCGAGGCCCATGCCCGCGAGGCGGATCATGTTCTCGGGCTTCTTGAGCGCGTCCAGCATCCCGCCCGTGATGACGGGCTGCGGCTCGGGCGCGAGGCCCATAGGCCCGGTGCTGGCGTGGGTGTGGTCGATCTCGTCCATGATCGACTCCGCGGGCTGCGGCTCCGCCTCGAACGGCCGGCGCGACCCCTCGAGCTCGCGGTCGGCCCATCGCTCACTCAGCTCGCGGCGGTGGTCCTCTTGCTGCTGCCCGGCGAGGTTCTCCGCGTCCTGGCCGGTCACGCCTCCCGGCACGCCCTGGCGGGCCTCGGCCTCGCGCTGCATCCGCTCGTGCTCGCGACGTGCGTCGGCCGCGGACCGCCCGGCGCCTCCGGACGGTCCCGACCCGCTGTCGGGACCGCGCTCCCCACCCACCACCGGACAGGTTAGCGAGTGCTCGGCCGGATGTCCTCCATCCAGCGGGCGATCGCCGCGTCGTCGAGCCCGGCTGCGTCGAGCTCGTTCCGGGCGGCCGCGAGCACGGGGATGCGCGGGGCGTAACGGTCGTGGAGCGTCGCATCGGCCTCGAGGTCGACCCGCGCGATGTCGAGCGCGCGGTCGAGCGCGATCCGACGGAGCGCACGATGTGCTTCCTCGCAGAGTCCGCATCCCGCGCGCTCGTACAGCGTCACGCGGAGCGGCTCGCCGCGGTACGTGCGTCTCCGCGCGAGGGCGAGCGCGCGGCGGAGGTTCCCGCGGAGCATCGCTAGAGTCTCGCTGGATGTCCCCGCTCGCGCGACCCGACCTGTTCTGGTCGACCGACCGCGTCGCCGAGGCGCTCTCGGACCCGCTCGTTCGCGTCGTCGACTGCCGCTTCGCCTTCGACCACGACGCGCACGAGGAGCACCTCCGCGGCCACCTCCCGGGAGCCGTGCACGTCGACTGGTCGAAGGACCTCAGCGCTCCCCCGCCGCCGTCCGGGCACCCGCAGCACATGCTCATCGACGCGAGCGGGTTCGCGCGCGTCATGGCTCGCCTCGGGATCTCGAACGACACGCAGGTCATCGCGTACGACGCCGAGGGCGGGCACCACGCGGCGCGGCTCTGGCTCGCGCTCCGCCGCTACGGCCACGACCGCTTCGGCGTCATGGAGGGCGGCATCCAGAAGTGGGAGCGCGAAGGCCGGCCCCTCGAGAGCGGCGAGGTACGCGTGGCGACGGCGCGCTTCGAGCCGCGCCCGCGTGAGGGTGTGATCGCGACGAAGGCCGAGGTGCTCGCGGCGGTGCGCAAGGGCGATCCGTGGATCCTCGACGTCCGGCGACCCGCGGAGCACTCGGGCGAGGAGGTACGCGCGGCACGCGGCGGGCACATCCCGGGGTCGGTGAACATCCTCTGGCGCTCGGCGCTCGACGACGACTGGATGCTGAGGGACGCCGACGAGCTCGAGCGGCTCTACGCCGACGCCGGCTTCGGCCCCGAGACGAGCACGATCACGTACTGCCAGGCGGGCGTGCGCGCGGCCTTCACGCACCTCGTGCTCCATTCGCTCGGCCACGACGACGTGCGCACGTACGACGGGTCGTGGGAGGAATGGGGCAACGACCCATCCCTCCCGATCACCGTCGGCCGGTCCTAGATCACGGCTCGGCGGCGGGCAGGCTAGCCGAGGCGCGCTCCGTCGAGCTCCGCCGCGAGCGACGGCGGCACCTCGGCCTCGATCCTGATGCCGTGCTCGGTGTGCTCCTCGCGATGGAGGGCGCCGCGCTCGCGCACCCGCTGCACGAGCCCGCCCGCGGCGTACGGTACGAGGACCTTCACGGTGCGCCACCCTGCGGTCGCCTCCGCCGCGATGCGGGTGCGGAGCGCCTCGAGGCCCTCTCCGGTCTTCGCCGACGTGAAGACCGCAGCCGGGAATTCCGCGGAGAGCGCCTCGCGCAGCGCCTCGCCCTCGGGGCCGCGCAGCCGGTCGGCCTGGTTGAGGACGAGGAGCGTGCGGCGGTCCGCGAGCCCGAGCGAGGCGAGCGTCTCGTTGACCACCGCGATCCGCTCGTGCACGTTCGGGTGCGCGGCGTCCACGACGTGCACGAGCAGGCTCGCGTCGTCGAGCTCCTCGAGCGTGGCGCGGAAGGCCGCGACGAGCGCGGGCGGCAGCTTGTTCACGAAGCCCACGGTGTCGGACAGGAGCACGACCGTCCCGTTCGGCATCTGCGCCCGCCGCGTCGTGGGATCGAGCGTGGCGAACGGCTGGTCGGCGACGAGCACGCCGGCCCCCGACAGCGCGTTCATCAGCGTCGACTTCCCCGCGTTCGTGTAGCCCACGAGGGACGCGAGGAAGAGCGCGTCGCGCGCGCGCGACCGGCGCGCGGCGGCGCGCTGCTTCTGCACCTCGGCGAGACGGCCCCGGAGGTCCATGAGGCGGCGCTCGACGACGCGGCGGTCGCTCTCGAGCTGCGTCTCGCCGGGACCGCGCGTCCCGACGCCGCCTCCGAGCCGCTCGAGGTGCTGCCACATGCCGCGGAGGCGCGGGAGCATGTACTGGAGCTGGGCGAGCTCGACCTGGACCCTGCCCTCCTTCGTGCGGGCGTGCCTCGCGAAGATGTCGAGGATCACGCCCGAGCGGTCGACGACCCGAACGCCGAGCTCCTTCTCGAGGTTGCGCTGCTGCGCCGGCGTGAGCTCCTCGTCCGCGACGATGAGGTCTGCCCGCTCCCGCTTCGCCGCGCCGGAGATCTCGACGACCTTCCCCTTGCCGATCCACGTCCGCGGGTCCGGCGCGCCGCGCCGCTGGACGGCGCGCCCGACGACCTCCCCGCCGGCCGCCGCGACGAGCGTGGCGAGCTCGTCGAGCGAATCCTCGGGGTCGAAGCGCGCGCGGGGCAGGTCGAGGCCGATGAGGAACGCGCGCTCCGCGGGCTGGTGCGTCTCGATCATGGGAGCGTGCCCTCGAAGACGCGCTCAGCCGGCCCCTGGAGGACCCAGCCGTCGTCGCGCGGGGTCACGCGGAGGCGCCCTCCGGGCACGTCGACCGCGACGGTCGCGGCCGCGACGTGGCGCTCGGCGATCGCGGCCGCGACCGCGGCGCACGATCCCGTGCCGCACGCGAGCGTCTCCCCCGCTCCGCGCTCGTGCACGCGCAGGCTCAGCAGGTCGCGCGAGCGGACGGCGGCCACGCCGACGTTCGCGGGTCCCCTGAGCGCTCGCGCCGCGTCGGCCACCCGCTCGAGATCCACGTCGTTGGGCTCGTCCACGAACAGCACGACGTTCGGGTTGCCGACCCGCACCGAGCGTCCAGCGAGCGTGGCGCCGTCGTGCTCGACGGTGACGGCGTCCTCGACCCTGGGCGGCGGCAGGAGCAGCGCGTACGCGCCGTCCTCACGCCAGGCGCGGACGTCGCCCGCCGGCGTGCCGAGCACGACGGCATCGCCGCCGTGGCGCTCGAGCAGGTAGCGGCCGACGCAGCGGTACCCGTTGCCGCACGCGTCGGCGATCGAGCCGTCGCTGTTGTGGACGGTCACGGGCCAGCGCCCGTCCCGTACGGGGTCGACGACGATGACGCCGTCGGCGCCGATGCCCGTCCGCCGGTCGCACAGCGCGCGCACGCGCGACGCGTCCGGCGACCATGGGCCGTCGACGAGGATGAAGTCGTTCCCGCAGCCGTGCATCTTCGTGAACCTCACGCGGCCTCCGCGACGAGCGGCAGCGGATCGCGCTCGGTCGGGTCGACCCACTCGACGCGCGGGTCGGCGCGGAACCACGTCATCTGCCGTCGAGCGTACGCCCGCGTATCGCGGATCGTGCGATCCATCGCGTCGTCGAGCGAGATCTCGCCGCGCAGGTGCGCGGCCCAGTGGACGTACCCGTGCGCCGTCATGCTCGGAAGGCGCGGGTCGATCCCGCGCTCCACGAGCGCGCGCGTCTCGTCGAGCACCCCGGCATCCACCATCGCCCGCACGCGCCGGACGATGCGCTCGTCGATCGCCGCGATCGGCGGAGCGAGCCCGATGCGGCGCGACGCGATGCCCTCGCCCCTGCGCCGCGCCGACGCGACGGCGCCGCGGAGCATCGCGATCTCGAGGTACCGCACGAGACGGCGCACGTTGCCCCTCGGCACCGCCGCCTCCGCCGCCGCGTCGAGGCCGCGCAGGCGCTCGCGGAGGGCGGCCTCGCCCCCGCGCGCCGCGAGCTCCTCGAGCCGGGCTCGGACGTCGGGGTCGGTCGGGACGGAGGCGAGGTCCAGGCCGTCCAGGACCGCGCGGACGTAGAGCCCCGTTCCGCCCACGAGGAGCGCGGGCCTGCCGCGCGCCTCGATCGCGTCGAGCGCGGCGCGCGCCTCGCGCTGGTAGCGCGCCGCGTCGTAGCGCTCCCCGGGGTCGGCGACGTCGATGAGGTGGTGCGGGACGCGGGCACGCTCCTCGCGCGTCGGCTTCGCCGTGGCGATGTCCATCGCGCGGTACACGAGCCGCGAGTCCGCCGACACGATCTCCGCGCCCAGGCGCTCGGCCGCGCGGAGCGCGAGGTGGGTCTTGCCCGACGCCGTCGGGCCGACGATGGCGACGAGCCTCAGCGCGATGCGAGCCCCTCGAGCGCGGCGCGAGCCCGCGCGACGGCGGCCGGCGCGGGCTCCTCCTCCGCGTACCGCACGCGCTCGAACGCACGGACGATCGGCTCGGCGCCGGCCCACCGCGCGTCCGCGGCGCTGATCCGCGCGTGGTGCTCCGTCGGCGTCTCCGCGGTCGCGCGCCAGCCCGCGCCCGCGCGCTCCGCCGCCTCCAGGAAGCGCCAGTAGAGGACGCGCACCTTCGACGAGGCGGTGCCGTCGTCGCGCGGCGCGCGGCGCCGGCCGCCGCGGCGGGGCCGGAGGGCGCCCAGGAGCGGCCCGAGGCCGAAGCCCGCGGCCGCCTCGCGCTCGATGGTCGCGCCGGCCGGCAGATGGGAGCGGCGCTCGCGCGTCATCCGCTCGACGATGATCACGGCGACGATCAGCGCGGCGACCATGACGACGATCTCGACGGCGCCGACCACGATCGGGCGCGTCGCCTGGACCGCCTCGAGCATCCGGCGCTCCTCCTCGACGTCGACCGGGGGCGTCTGGACGAGCGGGCGGCTGAACATGATCTCCGCGATCCGCCGGAACAGCGGCTCGAGCAGGTAGACGAGCGCGGCCGCGAGGTACGCGAACGGCAGCACGAGCCAGTACGCGATCGTGCCGAGGACCGGCGCGACGGCCTCGGTCGCCGCCGCCGCGAGCGCGCGCAGCGACGGCGCGAACGCCGCGGCCGCGAGCGCGAGCGCGCCGAGCGCGAGAGCGGCCGACGCCGCTGACCGGGCGCTCGGGCCGCCCCGGGCGCGCGTGCCCGCGAGCTCGAGCTCCTCCGCGGACCGCGAGAGGGAGAGCGCGACGCCCGCGGCCGCGATGCCGAGCAGGACGAACGGCGGAAGCGCCCCGGCGTCGACGCCGGGCACGACGCTCGCGAGGACGACGGCGAGGGCCGCGAGCGACACGGCGCCGCGTGCCTGCTGCCATGACGAGAGCCCGCGCGAGATCGTGAGCGTCCGCCACAGGAGGATCTCGCCGAGGATGCCGAACCCGACGAGCCGTCCGAGGCGCTCGATCCCGTCGGCGCGCGCGGGCGCCGCGAGGACGCCGAGGAGCGCCGCGCCGCCGATGACCGTCGCGGTGAGGATCCGGCTCCCCCGGTCGCTGCGCTGCTCCCGCAGCAGCGCGACGAGCATGAGCGCCCCGCCGCATGAAACGAGCACGGCGTCGCCGATCGGGAGCGGCGGCCGGGCCCCGAAGACAGCGTGCAGCGTCGCCGCGAGGCACGCGACAGCGAGGCCTTCCACGATCGCGCGCGAGACGAGGAGCGCGGTGAGCGCGCCGCGCACTAGACCGCCGCCGCGAAGCGCGCGGCGCCGAGGTCGTCGACCGTGATGCCCGCCGCGCGGAGCTGCGACGACACCGCCTCGTCGGCCGCCATCACGCACAGCACCGCGACGCGGTGCTGCGCGCGGTGGAGCGCGATGCACGCGGACGCCAGCCCGGGACCGATCCGCGGCGTGACGACGATGAGCGTCGCGCCCCACGGCAGGCGGCCCCGCTCGCGCAGGAACGCCCACTCGGGCGACGACGCGGCGTAGGGGCCGAGCCGGGCGAGGATCTCGAGGCTCCGGTGGAGGGGCTTCGGCCCGCGGCCGAGAGCGGCGCGCGGCGGCTCGTGCGTGATGCTATCGATGCCGTTCGTGATGAGCCCCACCTGCCGGCCGGCGGTCGCGGCGACGCGGATGAGCTCGGCGGCCGCGGAGATCACGAGCTCGCTCGCCTCGGGATCGGCCTGGATCCAGAACTGCTCGTAGGAGGCCACGTTCACGAGGAACACGGCATCGAGGCTCGACGCGGGCTCGTACAGGCGCGTCTGGAGCGCGCGCAGGCGCGCCGAGGCCTTCCAGTGGATCTCCTTGCGCGGGTCGCCGTGGCGGTGCTCGCGCACGCCCCGGAACCGGAGCGGGTCGGGCAGGAGCCCGCGGCGCGCGCGCGTCTCGGCGAGGGGCCGCAGGGCGGCGAAGCGCCGGTCGCGCGCCGCGACCGGCGCCGGATGCACGACGATCTCGGGGATCTCAAAGGTCGTCCTCTCCTCGGAGGTGAAGCCGAGCCAGTCCCCCGCCCTGACGCGCAGGGGCCCGAGCGTGTACGCGCCGCGCTGCGTCGAGAGGAGCTCGAACCGCAGCGTGACCCGCTCGTGACCGCGCGGCGCGTAGCCGGCGGTGACGTACTGCTTCGGCGTGCCCGGGAGCGCCTCCGCCGACTCGATGCCATCCGGGAGCACGAGGCGTACGTCGATCCACGGCATCGGGATCGGCTTCCGGTTCACGACCACGACGACGGCCTCGACCCTCTCGCCCGCGACGATGCGGGTCGGCGAGAGCCGGACCTCCGCCTCGACGCCGAAGAGCGCCAGGCGGCCGGTCGCCTCCACGACGAGCCACGCCACGACCGCGCCCGCCGCGACGACGATCAGCGCCGGAGCGCGGGTGACCGCGGCGGCCACGACGAGCGCCGCCGCGACCGCGAACGGGAACGCGCCGGAACGCGCTCGCGGCATCAGCCCGCGTGCGCCGCGTGCTGCTCCGCGGGCACGGGCGTGCGGCCGAGGACCTCGGACACGACCTGCGCGGTCGTGCGGCCGCGCAGCTGGGCGTCGGGCGACAGGAACATCCGGTGCCGGAGCACGTGGGCCGCCTGCGACTTCACGTCGTCGGGGAGCGCGTGATCCCGCCCCCGCATCGCGGCATGCGCCTGCGCCGCGCGGAAGAGCGCGATCGCGGCGCGCGGGCTCGCGCCGAGCTCGACGCCCGCGGCCGCGCGCGTCGCGCGGACGAGGTCGACGACGTACCGGCGGACCGCGTCGCCCACCTTCACCGCGCGCACCTGGGCGCGGAGGTCCGCGAGCGCGGCGCTGTCGAAGAGCGCCGCGAGCGCCTCGGGCTCGACGGACCTCGCGCCGTGCACGCGGAGCATCGTGTCCTCCTCGTCCGCGTCCGGGTAGCCGAGCTTCACGAGCGAGTGGAAGCGGTCGAGCTGCGCCTCCGGCAGCGGGAACGTGCCCTCGAGCTCGATCGGGTTCTGCGTCGCGATCACGAGGAACGGCTCGGGCAGGCGGTGCGTGCGCTCGTCGACCGTCACCTGCCGCTCCTGCATCGCCTCGAGGAGCGCGGACTGCGCGCGGGGCGTCGCGCGGTTGATCTCGTCGACGAGGACGAGGTTCGCGAAGATCGGTCCCTGCCGGAACTCGAAGCGTCCCTCCCGCTGGTCGTACACCGCGACGCCCGTGATGTCCGAGGGAACGAGGTCGGGCGTGCACTGCACGCGGCGGAACTCGAGGTCCAGCGACCGCGCGATCGCCCGCGCGAGGGTGGTCTTGCCCACGCCCGGCACGTCGTCGACGAGCACGTGCCCGTCCACGAGGAACGCGGCGAAGACCTGCTCGACCTGCGCCGACTTGCCGACGATCACCCGGCCGACCTGCTCGACGAGCCGGGCGGTCGCGTCGCGGACGTTCACCGGACGGCCAGCGAGCGGCGCCGGTATCGCTTCACGTCACGCGGCCTGCGGCGACGCCGAGCGCTCGTGGCGGCGGCCGCCGGCGCCGCGGATCGCGCCCGCCGCCGCGAGGGCGACCGCGAGCGCGGCGAAGGCGCCGAGGAGGTGCAGCGCGAGGCCGGTGACGTCGCGCAGCGAGAGGACGAACGGCGTGAGCGCACGCTCGACGAAGAAGATGAGCGCGAGCGCGAGGAGGACCCGGAGGCCGAGCGTCCTTCCGTGGACGGCGGGCACGGCCGCGGAGAGCGCGACGATCGCGAAGAGGTACACGAGCCAGCCCGTCTGGTCGCCGGCGAGGCCCCACACGCGGCCGCCGGGGATGAATCCGGCCGCGATGCCGTCGGCGACGAGGATCCCCGCGAGGACGAGCGTGAGCAGCCCGATCACCCACGAAGTGCGCGAGCCGATGCCCGTCGAGGGCGGCGCGTCGTCCTCGGCGTCGATCACGACGGGGCTCGGCGCGTCCAGGTCGAACGCCTCGTCGACGCCGAGCGAAGACACGCTCCGGCCGAGCTGCCAGACGCGAACGGCGCCGAGGAGGATGACGAGCTCGACGACCGCCGTCGCGCCGTGGATGGCGATCGCGGCCGAGGTCTTCGGGCCGAGAGCGACCGCGGTCACCGGCCGCTCGATGAGGAAGAAGAGCGAGAGCCCGATGCGCGCGACGAGCGTGCCCTCGCTCCCGCGCGCGATGAAGACCGCGATCGCGGCGTTGGCGACCGCGAAGACGTACGAGATCCAGCCGATCCCGTAGTGGAGCGGCTCGCCGAACCAGGAGCCGCCGCCCGGATAGGCGCCGTCGAGGATGCCGTCCACGAAGAACAGGACGGAGGCGAGCGCCATGAGGAAGACGACCGGCCGAAGGGCGCCAGCCACCTAATCCCCTATCCCCACGGAGGCGATGTTATCCGCCTAGCGGCGGCCTTCGAGCGCCTCCACACACTCCGGCGGCACGAAGACACCGCCGAGATCCGCCCCGTGCTCTCCGCGGCCGTGGAAGTCGCTGCCGCCGGTCGGGACGAGCCCGTGCCGGCTCGCGAGGGCGAGGTACGCGGCCGTCTCGTCGGGCGTGTGCGAGCCGTAGTAGCACTCCATGCCCGCGAGGCCGTGCGTAACGAGGGTCGGGAGGAGCGCGGCGAGCCCCACGGCCGTGCCGGGATGCGCGAGCGACGGGACGCCGCCGTGCTTACGGACGAGATCGACGGCTTCGACTGGGGTGAGGCCGACCCGCGCGACGTAGGCGGGCGAGTCCTTCGCGAGGATGGCATCGAACGCCGCGTCGTACGTGGGCACATAGCCCTTCTCGAACAGCGCGGCCGCGAGGTGCGGGCGCCCGAGCGCCCCTCCCTGCGCCATCTCGAGGATCCGTTCGAGCGAGATCGCGTACCCGAGCGCGTTGAGACGCTCCACCATGAGCTCCACCCGCCGGCCGCGGTTGTCCCGCAGCCAGCGCAGGCGCTGCTCGAGCGCCTCGTCGGCGGGATCGAGGAAGTACCCGAGGACGTGCACGTCGCCCCACTCGGACTCGGTGTTGAGCTCGGTCGCCGGGACGATCCGCACGCCGGCCTGCTTCCCCACCTCGACCGCCTCGGCGACGCCCGCGAGCGTGTCGTGGTCCGACAGCGCCTGGACGCGAACGCCCCGCGCTCCGGCGCGGCGGACGAGCTCCGCCGGCTCGAGGGCGCCGTCGGAGCGGAGGCTGTGCGTGTGGAGGTCGACGGGCCACGCGAGGGGCATCAGGCGATCTCGCGATCGAGGCGCTCGATCGAGCGGGCCTTTCCCGTCACGTCGTCGACGTCGATGACGACGCTGTTGAAGACGACCGCGCCGTCCGCGACCTCGAAGCGCTGCGGCATCCCGGTGCGGAACCGCTCCACGATGATCTCCGGCTTCATCCCGAGGACCGAGTCGCGCGGCCCGACCATGCCGGCGTCAGCGACGAGCGCCGTGCCGTTCGGGAGGATGCGCGCGTCGGCGGTCGGCACGTGCGTGTGGCTCCCGACGACGGCGGAGACGCGGCCGTCGAGGTGCCAGCCCATCGCGATCTTCTCGCTCGTCGCCTCGGCGTGCCAGTCCAGGATGCGGACCTTCGGCGCGCGGTCGCCGAGCTCCGCGAGGACCGCGTCGACGCCGCGGAACGGATCGTCGGCGGGAGCCATGAACGTGCGCCCGATCGCGTTCATCACGAGCGCGCCCCGGACGACGATCCAGCCCCTGCCCGGGTTGTTCGGCGGCAGGTTCAGCGGGCGGATCGCCGTCTCGAGGGCCTCGATCTCCGCGCGGAACTGCTTCTGGTCCCAGACGTGGTTCCCGTTCGTGACCACGTCGGCGCCCGCGGCGCGCAGCTCCTCGTAGATCGCGGCTGTGAGGCCGGCGCCGCCGGCCGCGTTCTCGCCGTTGACGATGACGAGGTCGACCTTCCGCTCGGCGCGGATCTCCGGCGCGAGGCGCGTGAACGCCTCGCGACCCGGACGGCCCACCACGTCACCGACGAAGAGGACGCGCATCAGCTCACTTCGCGTAGTCGACCGCGCGCGTCTCCCTCACGACCGTGACCTTCACCTGGCCCGGGTACTGGAGCGTGTCCTGGATCTTCTGCGCGACGTCGCGCGCGAGCCGCGCCGCAGTGAGGTCGTCGACCTGGTCCGGCTTCACGATCACGCGGACCTCGCGGCCCGCCTGGATCGCGAACGACTTCTCGACGCCGTTGAACGAGTTCGCGACGTTCTCGAGCTCGGTGAGGCGCTGGATGTAGTTCGAGACGATCTCGCTGCGCGCGCCGGGCCGCGCGGCGCTGATCGCGTCGGCGGCCGAGATGAACGTGCCGACGAGCGTCACGGGCTCGACGTCCCCGTGATGGCCGACGACGCCGTCGATGACCTGCTGCGAGAACCCGTACCGCCTGAGGAGCTCGCCGCCGATGACGGTGTGCGCGCCCTCGACCTCGTGGTCGAGCGCCTTGCCGATGTCGTGGAGCAGGCCCGCGCGCTTCATCGTCTGCACGTCGAACCCGACCTCGGCGGCGAGCATGCCCGCGACGTGCGCGACCTCGATCGAGTGCCGCAGCACGTTCTGGCCGAACGACGTGCGGAAGTGGAGCCGTCCGAGGAGCTTCACGAGGTCGGGGTGGATGCCCGCGACGCCGACCTCGTAGGTCGCGGCCTCGCCCGCCTCCTTCACCGACTGGTCGATCTCGACCCTCGCCCGCGCGACCATCTCCTCGATCCGCGCCGGGTGGATGCGCCCGTCGACGAGGAGCCGTTCGAGCGCGCGCTTCGCGACCTCGCGGCGGATCGGGTCGAAGCCCGACAGCACGACCGCCTCGGGCGTGTCGTCGATGATCAGGTCGACGCCGGTGAGCTGCTCGAGGGTGCGGATGTTGCGGCCCTCGCGGCCGATGATCCGTCCCTTCATGTCGTCGCTCGGCAGCGTCACGACCGTGACCGTGTGCTCGGCGGTCGCCTCCGCGGCGTACCGCTGGATGGCCATCGTGATGAGGGCGCGCGCCTTCTCATCCGCCCGCTCGCGGACCTCGAGCTCCATCTCGCGGACGCGCCGGTCGAGGATGCCCCGCATCTCCTCCTCGGTCCGCTGGAGGAGGACCTCGCGCGCCTCCTCCTGTGACAGAGAGGCGACGCGCTGGAGCTCGGCCCGCTGCTCGTCCTGCAGGCTGGAGATCTTCGCGCGCTCGGCCTCGAGCGACTTCTCGCGCTCGTCGAGCCGGCGGTCGCGCGCCTCGACCTGCGCGATCTTCTGCTCGAGCTGCTCGTCCTTCTTGTCGAGCCGGCTCTCGTAGCGCTGGAGCTCGGCGCGCCGCTCCTTGGCCTCGGCCTCCTGGGAACGCGCGATCTTGAGGGCCTCGTCCTTGGCCTCGAGGATCAGCTCCTTCTGCTTGGCACGGGCCTCCGCGACGAGCCGCTCGCCGTTGGCGCGGGCGGTCGCCTCGCTCGAGAGGGCGAGCGAGCGGCGGAGGAAGAGCGCGATCCCGAAGCCGACCAGACCCGCGACGAGGGCCACCAGGCCCACGACGACGATGTCGGGCATGGCGAAAGTTCCTTTCCGTGCTCGCGTGCGCGGAAGCGACGCCGAGCGGGGCGAAGCCCCTACGCACGATCGGCCGTCAGCGCGGCGTGCCCCGACAGCCGGGAGTTCACAAAGTCAGTTCGACCCGGAATGGTACACCCGTTCGGCGACCGGACAGCGGCCGCTAGTCTCGGCGAGGAACGATGCGCGAGGACGAGCGACGGATCGACGACGAGCGTCTCGCGACCGCGCTGGCCGGCCTCGAGGGCTGGGAGCGCCTGGGCGAGACGATCGTGAAGACGTACCGGCGCAAGGGCTGGAAGGACGCGATCGCCTTCGTGAATGCCGTTGCCGAGGCGGCGACCGTCGCTGACCACCACCCCGACATCCACGTCGAGCGGTACCGGAACGTGCGCATCGTGCTCACGACGCACGATGCGAGCGGCATCTCTCTCGCGGACATCGACCTCGCCCGGAGGATCGACGCGCTCGCGACGTGACGGCCAGCATCGCGGTCTACTAGCGGTCTTGGACCTCGTCCGCTCGTACGTCCCGCGCGGGACCCGCTTGCTCCTCGCGAGCATGTTCCTCGCGACGGTGCCGATGGGCTTCCTCATCGTCGTGCTGCCGCTCTACCTGGCGCGGTCGGGGCTCGAGCCCGCGTTCATCGGCCTCCTCTACACCGTCTCCGGGGCGGTCTCGGCGGCGCTCGTCGCGTTCTCGGGGGTCTTCGCCGACCGCTGGGGCAAGCGGCGCTTCCTCCTCGCGGGGACGCTCGCGCCGATCCCGTCGTACGTGATCCTCTCGCTGACCACGGATCCGGCGTGGCTCGTCGTCGCGGCGATGCTCGGCGGGGTCGGCCTCGCGAACGGCGCCGCGGGCGCGCTCACGATCGCGAGCTTCGACGCGCTCCTCGCGGAGCGCGCCGGCGAGGCGTTCCGCACGCGCGTCTTCGCGGCCGGCCAGGCCCTCTGGAGCCTCGCGCTGGCGGCGGGCTCGCTCGCGGCGGCGCTGCCCGACGTGCTGCGCCGCGGCCTCGCGGGCGCGAGCGAGGTCGAGGTGTACCGCTCCCTGTTCCTGGCGATGGTCGTCGTCACGGTCGTCGCCGCGGCGCTCCTCGTGCCGGTCGAGGACGACGCGGCCGTGCGGGCGGCGCGCGTCGCGGCCGGCTGGTGGCCGAAGCGCTCGCGGCGCGCGATCGCGACGTACGCGCTCGCGATCGGGTTCCTCGGGTTCGGCCTCGGCGTCGCCGTGCAGCTGATGCCGCTCTGGCTGAACCTCCGGTTCGGCGCCCGCGAGGCCGACCTCGCGCCGTGGTTCGCGGCCGCTCAGCTGCTCTCGTTCGGCACGGTCGCGATCGTGCCGTTCCTCGAGCGGACGCTCGGGCAGGCGCGCACGGTGCTCGCCGCCCTCACGACCGCGGGGATCTGCCTCGCGCTCATCGTCGCCGCCCCGAGCTTCGAGACCGCGTCGGCGCTGTTCCTCGTGCGCTCCTTCGTGACGAACCTCTCATGGCCGTTCCACCAGTCGCTCCTCATGGGCGCGACGGTGCCCGAGGAGCGCGCGACGGCGGTCGGGGCGGGGTTCGCGGTGTGGGGCACGACGAACGCCTTCGGCCCGGCGGTCGGCGGCGCGCTCCTCGGCGCGGGCGCATTCACGCTGCCGCTCGTGCTCGGCGCGCTCATGTACGTCGCGGGGGGCCTCGTGTTCGGCGTCGGCTTCGCGCGGATCGCGAAGGCGGCGGGGAGCCCTGCGCACGTCGGCGCGCCGGCGGCCGACTAGGCCCCGTCCTCGGCCGTCGGCCGCGCGAGCACCTCTTCGATCGTGTCGTACGAGAACCCGCGCGACACCAGGTACGCGTGGAGCTTCCGCTTCCGCTCGGGCTCGTCGAGCGTCAGCCAGCGCATGAGCGGACGCTCGATCGCCTTCCGCGCCTGCTTCACCTCGGCCTCGGGATCGCGCGCGCCGAGCACCACGTCGATGACGTCCCGCGCGACGCCCTTCTGCAGGAGCTCGCTCACGAGCGCGCGGTCGCCCTTGGGCCGATGCTCGGCGCGCTGCTCGACCCAGTAGCGCGCGAAGTCCTCGTCGCCCACGTACCGCTGCGCGCGGAGCTCGTCGATCGCGCGGTCGATGTCCTCGTCGCCGAACCGCTTCGAGCGCAGGTGGCGGCGGATCTCGGCCACGCTGCGCGGACGCGCTCCGAGGTAGCGGACCGCCGTCTCGTACGCGGTACCGCTGGGCTCCGCGGAGCGGCTACGCCCTGCCATCGCCGGTCGGCGTGGCGCTAGTCCTCCGCACCGGCGGCCGCGGGCACCTGGTGCGTCTGCTCGCGCACCTTCGCCTCGACCTCCGCCGCGACGTCCTCGTGGTCACGGAAGAACTGCTTCGCGTTCTCGCGGCCCTGGCCGAGCCGCTGTTCGCCGTAGTTGAGCCACGCGCCGTACTTCGAGAGAACCCCCGTCGCGAGGCCCATGTCGATGAGCCCGCCCTCGCGCGAGATGCCCTCGGCGGCGAGGATCTCGAGCTCGGCGAGCCGGAAAGGCGGCGCGACCTTGTTCTTCACGACCTTGACACGCACGCGCCGGCCGATGACCTCTGTGCCGTTCTTGATCGGCTCGATCGGCCGCACGTCGAGGCGCATCGACGCGTAGAACTTCAGCGCCTTGCCACCAGGAGTGGTTTCGGGGTTCCCGAACATCACGCCTATCTTCTCGCGCAGCTGGTTGATGAAGATGATCGTCGTCTTCGTCTTCGAGACGGTGCCGGTCAGCTTCCGCAGCGCCTGCGACATGAGCCGCGCCTGCATGCCGACGTGCGCGTCCCCCATCTCGCCCTCGATCTCGGCCTTCGGCACGAGGGCCGCGACCGAGTCGACGACGACGAGGTCCACCGCTCCGGACCGCACGAGCGTGTCGCAGATCTCGAGCGCCTGCTCCCCGTTGTCCGGCTGCGAGATGAGCAGCTCGTCGGTGTTCACGCCGCACGTCCTCGCCCACGCCGCGTCGAGCGCGTGCTCGGCGTCGATGAACGCCGCGGTGCCGCCGCTCCGCTGCACCGAGGCGACGGCGTGGAGCGCGAGCGTCGTCTTGCCCGACGCCTCCGGGCCGAAGATCTCGATGACGCGGCCGCGCGGGTAGCCGCCGACGCCGAGCGCGAGGTCGAGGGGCAGCGACCCGCTCCCGATCGCTTCGACGGGCTCCTCCGTCGACGCGCCGAGCTTCATGATCGCGCCCTTGCCGAACTGCTTCTCGATCTGGAGGATCGCCTGGTCGATGGCCTTCGAGCGCTCGCTCACGCGACCTCCATCGGCACGCCCTTGCGTGCGCGCCGCGCTCACCAGTCCTTCTGCTTGCGCTTGGGCGGCACGATCTCGATGTTCATCGGCTGGACCGGCTGCACGAACTGCTTCTTCTTGAGCTCCTTCTCGAGCTCCTTCTTGGACTTCTTCTTCTCGTTCTTGTGTCGGGGATCGCCGCCACCCATTGGCATCGCGCCACCTCCCTCTCAGGCCGCGAGGATATCGCTCACTATGATGCGCGCGTGGCCGGACAGCGCGGCGCACGCGTCACGACGCGCACGGGCGATCGCGGC
Organism: Candidatus Limnocylindria bacterium; assembly: GCA_035708565.1. Lineage (GTDB taxonomy): Bacteria > Chloroflexota > Limnocylindria > P2-11E > P2-11E > JACDAF01. The sequence goes on along the minus strand of DASSSF010000031.1, from coordinate 55,836 downwards.
GACACGTCGCTGTTCGGCAAAGAGCGCGTGCGGAAATCCGATCCGCGCATCGACGCGCTCGGCGACCTCGACGAGGCGCAGGCCGCGCTCGGCGTGGCACGCGCGCAGGCGAGCGGCGCCGTGGCCGAGACGATCCTCGAGCTCCAGCGGGGCCTCTACGTGGCGATGGCCGAGGTCGCGACCCCGCGCGACGACCTCCCCCGTCTCCACGAGCGGATCGACGAGGTCGCCGTCGCGGCGATCGACGAGCGCGCCGCCGCGCTCCGCGCGACGGCCGACATCGAGGGACGGTTCGTCATCCCCGGCGAGGACCCGCTCGGCGCCGCGCTCGATCTCGCGCGCACGGTGGTCCGCCGCGCCGAGCGGCGCGTCGTGTCGCTCGCGGACGCGGGCACGGTCGACGGCACGCATCTCGTGCCCTGGATGAACCGGCTCTCGGACGTCGTCTTCGTCCTCGCGCGCTCGGTCGAGCCGCGGAAGCGACCCGCTTCCGCGCGCTGACCGCTGGGTATCCGCCGGCCCGTCCATGCCGGCGAATGATAGAACAGACGTTCTAGCGAGCGCAAGTGCCTGAAAGCGCCTGGCTCGACCGGCCGCCGTGGGGGCTCACCGGGCGGGTCAGGGGGCGGCTCGAGGCGACCGCCCGCGAGGTCGCCGGCGAGTGGGGCGTCGCGCTGGGCGCCACGATCGAGACCGGGCGCTACTCGTTCGTCGCCTACGCGGGCCCTGACGCGATCCTCAAGGTCACGCCGGTCGAGGACGACGAGGCGGACCACGAGGCCGACGCGCTCGCGCTCTGGGCGGGCGACGGCGCCGTGCGCCTCCTGCGGCACGACCGCGCCCGCCGGGCGATGCTCGTCGAGCGCGCCGTGCCCGGCACCGAGGCCGCCGCCGTGGGCGAGGAGGAGGCGCTCGCCGCGGCTCTCTCGGTCGCGCGCCGGATCTGGCGTCCGCTCCCGCACGGGCATCCGTTCCGCTCGCTCCGCGGCCACGTGCCGCGGTGGATCGAGAACGCGGGTGAGCACGAGCTCCTGCGGATCGCGCGCGAGACCTTCGAGAAGATGGACGTGCGCGACGGCACGCTCGTGCACGGCGACCTGCACCACCACAACGTCCTCCGCCACGGCGACCGGTGGGTGGTCATCGACGCGAAGGCCATGGCGGGCGAGCCCGAGTTCGACGTGCCGACGTTCTTCTGGAACCCGATCGGCTCGGTCCCCACGCGGGCGCGGATCGAGCGATGGACCGCCGCGTTCGCCGCGATCGGCCTCGACCCAGCGCGGATACGCGAGTGGGCGATCGTGCGCGGCGCGTACCTCGGGCTCCCGCTCTCCGCGGGCGAGACCGAAGACGACTCGCCGCAGCTCCGGACCGCGCGGCTCGTCCTCTAGATCAGCGCAGCCAGGGCGGCGCTTCCCACTTGTCCGGGAGCACCGTCACCTTCATCGGCATCTCGGCGGCGGTCTCGGCCACCGACTGGATCTGGCCAATGAGCATCGGCCCGTAGGGGCAGAACGGCGTCGTGAGGACCATCCTCACCTCGCCCTCCTCCTCGGTGAAGTTCACCTCTCGGATGAGGTCGAGGTCGATCACGGAGAGCCCGATCTCGGGGTCGAGGACCGCCTGGAGCGCGTTGAGCACCTTCTCCTGCTTCTCCGCGTCGGCGACGATCGGCATCGCGTCTGCCTTGTCGGGCTTCGTCTCGTCGGTCATCGGGTCCTCCTGAAGAGCGCCAGCGCGAGCGTGAGGAGCACGCTCAGCACGATCGACGTGCCGATCGGCGCGTACACCGTCCAGCCGTCGCCACTAAGGGTAACGTCGCCGGGCAGCCGGCCCATTCCGGGGACGAACGCGAACGCGAGGCCGAGCGCGATGAGCACGAGCCCGGCGACGATGAGCATCCCGCTCATCGCGCGATCCCGCAGAGCGCCGCGTTGAGCGCCACCGTCAGCAGGAGGCTAATGAGGACCCCGGTCCCGAGCGGCGCCACGAACACGACGTTGCCGCGGCGCCCGCGCACGTCGCCCGGCAGCGGCCGCCACCCGGGGAGCCGCATGAGCGCGCCGGCGAGGACGAGCACCACGCCCGCGACGACGAGCACCACCGGCAGCGCTTCCACGCCGACGGCACGCGCACGGCGCGTGCCGCGCTCACTCCGGGAAGAGCGTCCCGCCTCCGCGCGGCGGCTCGAGCCCGAGGTGGCGGTACGCGCGCTCGGTCGCGACGCGGCCGCGCGGCGTGCGCTTGAGGTAGCCCTCCTGGAGGAGGAACGGCTCCATCACGTCCTCGATCGTCTCGGGGTCCTCGCTCGCCGCGGCGGCGAGCGTGTCGAGGCCCACCGGGCCGCCCCCGAACTTCTCGCAGATCGCGCGCAGCAGCATGCGATCGACGCCGTCGAGCCCCGACTCGTCCACCTCGAGCAGCGCGAGCGCCTCGCGCGCGACCGCGAGCGTCACCGTGCCGTCGTGCTTCACCTGCGCGTGGTCGCGGACGCGCTTCAGGAGCCGGTTCGCGATGCGCGGCGTGCCCCGCGCCCGCTTCGCGATCTCCCGCGCCGCGGCCTCGTCGATCGCGACGGAGAGGATCCGCGCCGAGCGGCGCACGACGAGCTCGAGGGCCTCCGGCGGGTAGAGGTCGAGCCGGTACGTCGCGCCGAAGCGGTCGCGGAGCGGCGACGAGATGAGCCCCTGGCGCGTCGTCGCGCCGATGAGCGTGAAGCGCGGGAGCGGCAGCCGCAGCGTGCGGGCGCCCGGGCCCTTGCCGATGACGATGTCGAGCCGGTGGTCCTCCATCGCCGGGTACAGGACCTCCTCGACGACCCGCGGCAGCCGGTGGATCTCGTCGACGAACAGGACGCTCCCGGGCTCGAGGTCCGTGAGGATCGCGGCGAGGTCCCCCGCGCGCTCGAGCGCCGGGCCGCTCGTGGTCCGCATCGGCGCGCCCATCTCGTTCGCGATGACGCCGGCGAGCGACGTCTTCCCCACCCCGGGAGGGCCGTAGAGGGCGACGTGCTCGAGCGGGTCGCCTCGGCCCTTCGCCGCGGCGATGAGGACCCGGAGCTGCGCCTTGACCTTCTCCTGGTCGATGTAGTCGTCGTCGTCGAGGCGCCGCGGGCGGAGCGACGCCTCGAGCGACCGCTCCTCCTCGCGCGCCTGCGGCGCGACCGGACGCTCCTTAGGCGACTGTTTCGCCACGCGCCCTGCGCACGAGCGCCGCGATCGCCGGCGCCGCCGACGCGCGCGGGACGAAGTCGGTCGCGCCGTCCTTCCGCCAGCGGAGCTCCACCTTGTCCTCCGCGAGGTTCCGCTTGCTCACCGTGACGCGCAGCGGGCTCCCGATGAGGTCCGCGTCGGCGAACTTCACGCCCGCCGACTCCTCGCGGTCGTCGAACAGCACCTCGACCGCCTCGCCCTCGAGCGCGGCGACCAGCTCCTCGGCGGCTGCCTTCACGGCGGGATCGGTCATGGGCAGCGCGACGACGTGGGTCTCGAACGGGGCGACGCTCATCGGCCACACGATGCCCTTCTCGTCGCGCCTCGTCTCGACGATGGTCTGGAGGCAGCGGCCGATGCCGATGCCGTACGAGCCCATGATGAACGGCTTCCGCGTGCCGTCGGCCGCGAGGTAGGTCGCGCCCATCTTGCTCGAGTAGTAGGTGCCGAGCTTGAAGATGTTGCCGACCTCGACACCCCGCCTGAGCGAGACCTGCGACCCGCACTTCGGGCACGCGTCGCCTTCCTTCACGTCGTGCACGTCGGCCACCTCGCCGCTGAAGTCGCGGCCGGGGACGACGTTGTCGAAGTGCGTGTCCTTCTTGTTCGCGCCCGACACGTACGCGCGCGGCTCCACGGACGTGTCCATGACCACGCGCGCCCGGAGGCCCACGGGACCGACGAAGCCCGCCACGCCTCCGGCCTTCTTGAGGTCCGCGTCGTCCGCGAACCTGACGTCGCCGACGCCGAGGAGCTTGCGGAGCTTCGGCTCGTTCGCCTCGCGGTCACCCGGCAGCACGACCGCGACGACCTCGTCCTTCCCCTTCACGAGCACCGTCTTGAGGAACGCGGACGCGGGGCGGCCGAGGCTCTTCTCGAGCGCCTCGATCGTGGTCACGCCGGGCGTCGCGATCTCGCTCCTCGGCGCCGCGCCGTCCTGCGGCTTCGCGGGAGTGACCCGCCGCGTCGCCATCTCCATGTTCGCCATGTGGTCGCACTTCCCGCAGACGAGGATGCGGTCCTCCCCCACGTCGGTGAAGACCTGGAACTCGTGCGCGATGTCGCCGCCCATGAGCCCCGCGTCGGACTCCACGCTCACCGCGTCGAGGCCCATCCGCGCGAAGGCGCGCGCGTACGCGCCGTGCTGCGCCTCGTAGGAGCGGTCGAGCCCCTCCCAGTCGGCGTCGAACGTGTAGGCGTCCTTCATCACGAACTCGCGCGCACGGAGGAGCCCCGCGCGCGGGCGCGCCTCGTCGCGCCCTTTCGGCTGGAAGTGGTAGACGCTGATCGGCAGCTGCCGGTACGACAGGATCTCGCTCCGGCCGTGGTGCGTCACGACCTCCTCGTGCGTGTAGGACACGAGGTACTCGTGCTCGTTGTGGTCGCGGAACTTGAACAGGATCGCGTCCATGAGGTCCCACCGGCCCGTCTCCTTCCAGAGCTCGGACGGCGTGATCACCGGCATCTCCATCTCCTGGCAGCCGATGCGGTCCATCTCCTCGCGGACGATCCGCTCGATCTTCATCGCGGCGCGCTTGCCGAGCGGGAGGAGCGTGTACAGGCCGGCGGCGGTCTGCCGCGCGAGGGCGGCGCGCAGCATCAGCTGGTGCCCCGGCGTCTGAGCGTCGGTGGGCGCTTCGCGCAGGGTGCGGCCGAACAGGGTCGATTGCCTCATGGCGTTCCTCCGAGGGCGAGTTCTAGAGGCGCGCGGTCACGCCGGTGCCGGGCGGCACCGGCTAGCGCGGGTATCGGCGCGCGCGTCCCTCGGTCCGCATGTGCGCGAAGTCTACGCGGGCGCGGCGGCGAGGGCGTTCACACGGAGGACACGGACCGCGACCGGCGCGCTCACGCCCCTCAGCTCGACGGTGCGCCGCTCGGAGACGGCCTCGAGGGCCGAGGCGTCGAAGGCGGCCTCGGACACGACGAGCTCGCCGGCCGCGGCGACGGAGGCGAGCCGGGCCGCGACGTTGACGTCCTCCCCCAGCGCCGTGAGCTCGGCGATGTCCTCGTCCTTGCCGACGGCGCCGACGAACGCCACACCGGTGTTCACGCCGACGCCCACCGGGATCCACGGCTCGTGCCGGTCGTGTCCCGTGGCGCGCAGGATCCCGAGCCCGGCGAGGATCGCCTGGCGCGCGTGCCGGTGTCCGGCGAAGCCCGGCGTGAAGTACCCGACGACCTGGTCGCCCATGAACCGGTCGACGATCGCGCCGTACCGGAAGAGCTCGTCGATCCCCGCGTTGTAGAAGCGGTCCATGACGTCGTGCACGGCGCGCGGGCCGATGCGCTCGCCGAGCGGTGTCGAGCCGCGCACGTCCGCGAAGAGCATCGACAGCGGCACCTCGGCGCCGCCCCTGTGCTTGAGGAGGACCGCGCAGCAGCCGACGCAGTAGCGCGGGTTCTTCGGCCACGGCGCCTTCCCGAACGGCCGCAGCGCGCGTCCGATCGGGCCCGCGAACGGCGCCGCGCACAGATCGCAGCGCGGCGGCGCCGGGAGCCGGCGGAACAGGTTCCGGCCGGCCCGCAGCGCCGGGTTCGTGCCGAGCAGGCGCGACCGCCACTCGCCCTCGATGTCGGGCACGCGGGCAGCCTACCGCCGCCGGGACGCCGGTCTAGGCCTCGGCCGCGGTCTCCGTGCGTTCGCGCTCGCCGAGGCGGAAGACGTTGTTGGCGGCGGCCTTGTCCTTCGCCGTCGCGGCCGGCTTCGCCCCGGCCTCTTCCATCTTCGACTGGCCGTGGAAGACGACGCCCTTCTCGATCGACAGTGACGGCGTGGCGATGTCGCCGCGCACGCGCGCCGGCGCGAAGAGCTCGACCGAGCGGCTCGCCCGGATGTTCCCGGTCACCTCGCCGCGCACGGTGATCGCTCCGCAGGCGATCTCGGCCGCGACCTTCGCGCCCTCGCCCACGATGAGCGTGTCGCCCGTGGTGATCTCGCCGCTGAAGGTGCCGTCGATGCGGACGGTGCCCTCGAACTTCAGCTTCCCGTCGAACTCGGACCCGCGTCCGAGGAGGGCGTTCAGCTGCTGCTCCGGCGCGGATGCCGCCGGCACACGGTCGTCGCGTCTCGGTGTCTCGGGCATGGTCACTGCCTCCTGTCGTTGCTCGGCCGGTGCCGTCTGCGGCTGTCGCTCCGGCTCCTGGTCACGTCGTCCGCCGATCCCTCGCAGCATTCCCGGCTCCCTTCTCGCGTTGCTCCAACGCCATTTGCGCCCGCGCGATACGGCCCGCTAGGGCGTCCGCGTGAGGAGCGCCCACACGGACGAGCGAAGCTCGGGCGGCACGGTCGACGTCGAACCGTCGTACTGCGCCCGCAGGAGCTCGCGCTGCTCACCGTAGACCGATCCGAGGTGCATGAGCAGGGCGACGGCGGGGGCACGCGCCTCGGCGCTCTGCCGCATCACCTCGAGCCGCGCCCGCTCGAGACGCTGCTGGATGTGGTCGAGGCGCTCCTCGCCTCCCTCCGGCCAGCGCTGCCCGTCGAACGCGATGCCGTGCACGAACGACGTGTCGACGAGACGGACCCTCGAGAGGTCGTTCCCCCGGAACTCGTTCTGCGTCCGGGCGGGCGCGAGCGCGCTGGCGAGCGCGCCGTGCGGCCGCCCATGGAACTTCGCCTTCCGGATCGTCCCGGAGAACGTGCAGTCGATGAACTCGCCGGCGAGCGACGTCCAGCCGTCGAGCATCGCCTCGTCGAACGAGCAGCCCTCGAAGCGCGACTGGCCCGGACCGCTCTTCCGTAGGTCCGCGCCGTCGAAACGGCAGGAGCGGAAGACGCTCTGCATCCGGCTGCCGAAGAGGGCCGCGTAGCGCGCGTCGAAGACGAGCCCGCTGAAGTCGCAGTCGACGAACAAGCAAGCGGTCGGCGTGATCTGCTCGAAGGCCGCCTTGTGGAAGTCGACGCCCTCGATCGTGCCTCGCTCGAGCACGATCTGCCCGCGTTCGCGGTCGTCGGCTGCCACGAGGGTCACCTTGTGTGCAACGGCTCCGTCGGTCAAGCGGTGCGGGGCGGCCCGCGACGGCCGTCGGCGAGGGCCGCGGCGGCGACCGCCGCCGTGCAGGCGAGCGGGGTCACGACGCTCCACGACTCGTCGCCGCGCGCGAGCGCGACGGCGTAGAGGAGGAGCGATCCGGCGACGAGCGCCGCCCATCCCGCCAGGGCGAACGACCGCGCGCGGGCCGTCCGCGACGCCCCGGCGAGGAGGAGCGGCACGACGAGCACGAGCTGGTCGTACGAGCGCGCGTGCGGGGCGAGCGCCACGGAGGCCGCGAGGCAGGTCGGCAGCCACTCGGCGCGGCGAGCCAGCAGGTACAGCGCGACCGCGCCGAGGAGGAGCGCGATCGCGCCGATCGCGGTCGTCTCCGCCGCCGTGTCCGCGCGGAGGAGGCCCGCGATCGTCGCGTCGCTGAGCTCGTTCCGGGCGATGAACGGTGGGACCTGGCGCAGCCATTCGACGGACCCCGGGCCGGACAGGACCGCGCCCGCGAGCACGACGATCGCGACCGTCGCGACCGACGCGACGACGAACCGCCGCGATCCGGCACGCCAGGCGTGCACGAGGAGACCCGGCGCGGCGAGCGCCACGAGCTGTGGCTTCAGGAACAGCACGAGCGTGCCCGCCGCGCCGGCCGGAGCGTTCGAGCGCGCGCCGAGGACCGCGACCGCGAGCGCCGCGGTGAGCGCGAAGCCCCACTGGCCGTTGAAGTACGCGGTGATCGCGGGCGCGGAGAGCGCGAGCGCGATCCCGGCGGCCGCCGCCGCGGCCGCCGGCGCGCGGAGGCGGTGCACGAGCGCTCCGACGGCGGCCACGGCGGCGAGCGCGCCGCCGACCGTCCACACGACGCGCATGGCGTCGAACGTGAGGAGCCCGAACGGCGCGAGGACCGCGAGCGTCCACGGCGGGTACACGTACACGGGGCTCTCCCTCTTGGCGCCGGCCGCGCGTAGGGCAGCGTCCCAGGCCGCGGGATCGTAGACGTCGTGGCCGAGGGCGAGCGCTCGCGGTCCCGACCAGATGCTCCAGAGATCGTTCGCGTGCAGGTGGTAGACCCCGAGCGCGGCGCCGAGAGCGAAGGCGGCCGCGGCGGCGGCGAGGAAGACGGCGACGGGACGCCACCGCGCGGAGGGTGAGGGCGTCACCCGCTAGGTGCGCTGTCCCGCCGGTACGGATCTCCCGGGTGTCAGCTGCCCCTCGTGGCTCAGCTTCGGGGCCTTGTCCGAGTAGGGCTCCTTGCCGTTCTCGACGAGGATCTTGTCGATCTCCATGAGGAGCGCATCCATCAGGTCGGCCTCGGGGTACACGCCCACGACCTTGCCCTTGCGGAAGATCGCGCCCTTCCCCACGCCCCCCGCGATCCCGACGTCCGCGTCCTTCGCCTCGCCGGGCCCGTTCACCTCGCAGCCCATCACCGCGACCTTCATCGGGACCGGCAGCGCGCGCAGGCGCTCCTCCGCCACCTTCGCGAGCGGGATGAGGTCGATGTCCGCGCGGCCGCACGACGGGCACGCGACGAGCGTCAGGCCCTGGTCGCGGAGGCCGAGCGACTTCAGGATGTCGAACCCGGCCTTCACCTCCATGACGGGGTCCTCGGAGAGCGAGACGCGGATCGTGTCCCCGATGCCCTCGTAGAGGAGGACGCTCATCCCGGCCGTCGAGCGGATCGATCCGGAGAGGAGCGTGCCCGCCTCGGTCACGCCGAGGTGGAGCGGGTACGGCACGAGCTTCGCGAGCCTCCGGTACGCCGCGACCATGACCGGGACCTCGAAGGCCTTCACGCTCACGACGATGTCGTCGAAGTCGAGGTCCTCGAGGATCTTGATCTCGCTCATCGCGAGGTCGACCATGCGCTGCGCCTCGTCGCGCGTGTCGCCCGGCTGGCGGTCGCCGATGGAGCCGTGGTTCACGCCGATGCGGATCGGCGTGCCCTGCTCCTTCGCGCGCTTCACGACGGTGCGCACGCCGTCCTTGTCGTGGATGTTGCCGGGGTTGAGCCGCAGCTTGTGGACGCGCGCGTCGAGCGCCATGAGCGCGAGCTTCCAGTCGAAGTGGATGTCGGCAACGAGCGGCAGGATCGAGCGCCGTACGAGCTCCTTGAGCGCCTCGCCCGCGCGCTTGTCCGGGACCGCGACCCGCGCGATCTCGCAGCCCGCCTCCTGGAGGCGCTCGATCTGGCGGATCGTCGCTTCGAGGTCGTGCGTCAGCGTGGTGCACATCGACTGCACCGCGATGGGCGCGCCGTCGCCGATCGCGGTACCGCCGACCCAGACCCGCTTGCTCTTGCGGCGCGGCCGGGGGCCCGCCTGGTCGCCCGGTGGCACGAGCGTGACGTCGAGAGGAGCGAGGCTCACGCCATCAAGTCTATGGCTCGCGCAACGCGCGCAGGCGTCTTACGCGTGAACGATCAGCGGATCCACTGGAGCGTGCAGAGATCGGGGCACGCCAGCGCGTTCTTCGTCGCGTAGGTCAGGTCGAACTCCCGTCCCGCGATCTGCGGGCCGCGATCGACGACGGGGACCGTGACCTCGCGGCCCGCGTGCGCGAGCCGGACCGGGGAGCCGCACGGGAGCGTGCGGTGCGCGACGCCCTCGAGGGTCGTCGTGAGCGTGAGCCCGCAGGCCGTGCGGTTGCCGTAGAGGCCGGGGCCGAAGTACGACGCGAGCACCGTCGTCACGGTCGGCGTGGGCGCGGGCGTCGCCTGTGGCGGAGGCGTCCCGTCGGCGTTGAGGACGGTGACGACCCAGAACACGCCGTAGTCCTCCATCCACTGTGCGCCCTCGATGACCGGGCGCAGCGCGATGCGGTAGGTGCCGGCCACGAGCGGCGCCTGCACGGTGAACTGGAACCACGCGACCTGGTTCGGTCCGACGTACGCCGCCGGCTGCTGCGCGAGCCGGTTCGCGCGCGGCCATCCGGTCGCGGGCGAGCCGCCCGTGCCGTCGCCGCCGAGCACGCTCGCGCGATCCTGCCCGGGCTCGGGCTCCCACGTCCCGAGGTACGCGGCCTCGCCCATCCGCGACGCGATCCAGCCGCGCGATCCGCTGTTGTAGTACGCGACCGTCGCGGTGGCCCGCTCGCCCGGGCAGAGCGACATGTAGCCGCTCTGTCCGTACCACGCCGCGTGGAAGCCGGGGAGGCCGCTCGGCACGCGCGCGGGCGCCGCGATGCCGGGCCCGGTGAAGCTCGTGCAGGTCGCGGCGCGCGCGCCTCCCTGCGGCAGCGCGGCCGCCGCGAGCGCGAGCACGAGCGCGACGAGGACGCCTGCCTTCCTCACACCGCGTCAACGCGGCAAGACGCGTGCGCGCGCGGCGTGTGAGGCGGGTCACCCGCGGCGGCGCGGCCCCCACGCGAGGATGACGGCGATCGCGAGCAGCACCACGAACACGCCGAACGCGCCGGCGATGAGGAGGTCCGGTCCCTCGTTGAGGGGCGGCAGCGCGGCCGCGCTCGGCGACGCGGTGGTCGCAGGACGCGTCGTGACGAGCGTCGCGGGCGGCGCCGGCGTGGTCGGCGCCGCGGTCGTCGCGACGGGTGTCGGCGACGCGATCGGCGACGGCCGCGGGCTCGGAGACGGCGACGGCGTCGAGGTCGCGGGCGCGGGCGTCGGCGTTGGGGTCGGTGCCGGGGCCGGCGCAGGCGTTGGCGACGGCGACGCGGCGGCGTCCGCGGGCGCGCACGCGCGCGCGTTCGTGCCGGGCGCGGTCGCGCATACGGAGCGTCCCGGCGCGATCCAGGACGTGCCCGCATCGTCGGTGCGCGCGAGCGACGCCATCACGAACGGGTGCCGCGCGGTGATCGGCGCCCCGCATGTGCCCGCGTCCCACGCGAGGTCGAGGGAGACCTCGCTCCCGGAGAGCGACGCGGGGCCGGCGACGCGAAGGCAGCGGCCGCCCTCGTCGGCGCCGCGCGCGTACAGCGCGAGGATCTCCCGCTCCCAGGACATGAAGAGCGACGACGAGGGCGGGAACACGTCGCCGAGGCCCGAGGTGCGCCGGAAGTCGTCGTACGCGGCGGCCGTCGTGAACACGCGCATCGACGCGCTCGTGCCGAGCTCGGGCAGATGACCGCGGAGCTGCTGCTTGGCCGCGATGAGCCCGGCGGCCGCGGCCGGCACGGACGCGACGAGCGCGAGCGCGAGCGCGAGGAGAAGGACGCGACGGCTCATCGTCACAGGCGGGCTCGTGCTACGCGCTCGCCCCGGTGTATCCGTGCTCGGACGCCACGTCCGTGCACGTCGTGCAACGTGGCTCGTGCTACGCACTCGCCCCGGTGTAGTTCCTGAGCCCGATCCGCCAGAACCACGACGCGAAGCCTACGGCGAGCGCGGTCCCCGCGAGCATCCCGACGAACGTCTCGGGCGCCATCCGGCCCGAGATCGCCTCGGACGGCACGGTGACCGCGATGCCGATCGGGACGACCGTCGCGAGCGTGAAACGGAGCCAGCCCGGATAGAGGTCGATCGGGAAGCGGCCGGCGTCGGTGAACGCCCAGAAGATCGCCATGATGTTGTCGATCCGCACGAACCAGAACGAGAGCGTCACGAGGGTGAGCAGGAGCGCGTACACGAGCATGACGCCGCACGCGAGCGTCACGGCGAACGAGACGAGCGACCAAGGCGTCACGCTCGCGCTCAGCATGTAAAGGCCCGCCGCGACGACGCCGGCGCCGATGAACAGGTCGGCGATCCGCACCATCGCGAAGTGGCGCGTCGAGAGGAGCACCTGCGCGTTCGCGGGCTTGAGGAGGGTGAAGTCGAGCGTGCCCATGCGCACGTGCTCCATGAGCTTCTCGAAGGAGGGCGAGAACACGATGTTCACGCCGCCCTGGATGAGGTAGTAGACACCGGTGAGCGCGATCATCTGCGGCAGCGTCCAGCCATTGAGGGACGACGTGTGCGTGAAGAGGACGAGGACCGCGCCGAGGCTCGTCCCGACGACGAGCAGCATCTCGAAGATCCCGAGCGCGAGGTTGAGGCGGTAGGCCATCTCGTTCTTGAGCTCGGCCGCCATGAAGGTGCGGACAATGCGGAGGTAGCGGATCAAGCACCTACTCCGAACTGCGTAGCAGTGAGGAGCAGGACGCATAGCGGATGTGTCATCCGCTATGCACCTACCGCCTGGTACGCGCGGAGGCCGCGCTTCCAGATCGAGAGGAACGCCACGTAGGTCACCGCGAGCCACGCCGCCTGGCCGCCGAGGATGAGCCAGGTCTGCTCGGGCGTGACCGCGCCGCGGAGGATCTCGGTCGGCGCGCCCATCATGTACCAGAACGGCAGCGCGAACGAGAGCGCCTGGAGCCATCCGGGCATGAGGCCGATCGGCGCGATCTGGCCCGCGAACACGAACGCGGCGCGCTGGAACAGCGTGTTCGCCGTGCGCATGCGCGTCGCCCAGAACGCGAGCGACGCGATGACCCAGTTGAACATGAAGAGCAGCGCCGCCGCGAGGATGACGCTCGGGATGAACGCGAGCACGTGCCATGGCTCGGTGCGGTAGCGCGCGCCGAACGACAGCGAGATCGCGATGAGGATGATGACGAGCACCGGCAGCGTGTTCAGCTTGAAGATGACGTTGTCGACGACGCTGTAGTGGAGCGGGTGCAGCGGCCGTAGCAGCTTCGCCGAGAGGCGACCCTGGTTCACCTCCCATTCGAACTCGTGCGAGTTCCACGCCATGACGAGCTGGCTCACGAAGGTCATGCAGACGTAGTACGCGGCGAAGTCGCCGACGCGGTAGCCGCCGATGTCGCCCCCCTGCGCGACCGCGACCGCGACCCACGCCGCGAGGAAGATCACGGGCCGGACGATCGAGAAGAGCATCCAGAGGAGCGACTGGACGCGGTACTGCGCCGCCTGCTGGAAGCCGGCGAGCAGCAGCGCGCGGTATGTCCGGACGAGGGTCATCGCGTGAGGGCGGCCTCGCGCTCGCGCGCGGGCTCGCCGAAGGGGTGGTCGCCGGAGAAGACCCGGTCGATGACCTCCTCGATCGGCGGATCCTCGAGCGTGAGGTCGGCGAGGTCGGCGCCGAGGTCGCCGACGATGCGTGCGGTGCGCTCGGCGGCCTCCGCCCGCGGGACGCGGAGGCGCACGCGGCCGCTCTCGCGGGACACGACCTCGCCGTAGAGGGAGAGGTCGCGGCCGGTGGCGCCGTCCCGCAGCGTTGCCGCGACGAGCTTGTAGGGAGCCATGCGCTCGGCGAGATCGGCGAGGGCGCCGTCGTAGAGGAGCCGGCCGTGGTGGATGACGACGACCCGCCGGCAGAGGGCGACGATGTCGTCCATGTAATGGCTCGTGAGGAGGACGGTCGCGCCCGTGCGGCGGTTCAGCTCGCGGACGAACGCGCGTATGCGCGACTGCATCGAGACGTCGAGCCCGAGCGTCGGCTCGTCGAGGAACACGACCTCGGGGCCGTGCAGGAGGCCCGCGGCGAACTCGACCTTCATGCGCTCCCCGAGGGACAGCTGGCGCACGGGCTTGTGGATGAGGGGCTGGAGCTCGAGGAGCTCGACGAGCTCGTCGAGCCGGCGCCGGTAGGTCGCGTCGTCGATGCGGAAGATCTCCTTGAGGACGAGGAACGAGTCCGCCGCGGGGATGTCCCAGACGAGCTGCGTGCGGTTCCCCATGAGGAGGGTCATGCGGCGGAGGTACGCGTCGTCGCGCTCCCACGGGACGTAGCCGAGGACGCGCGCCTCGCCCGAGGTCGGGTGGAGCAGCCCCGAGAGCATCTTGAGCGTCGTCGTCTTCCCCGCCCCGTTCGGCCCGAGGAAGCCGACGACCTCGCTGGGCTCGATCCCGAACGTGATCCCGTTCACCGCCGGCACTTCCTTGAACGTCCGCTTGAAGAGCGAGCGGACCGTGGCGCCGAGGCCGGTCTGGCGCTCGTGCACCTTGTAGATCTTGCGGAGGTCGCGGACCTCCACGACGGCCTCGCTCACGGGACGCGGAGCGTAGCGGAGCGGTCTACCGGCGGAGCGTCAACTGCGCGACGTTCGCCTCGGCGCGGGAGCCCGGCTAGCCGAGCACCCTCCGGATGTCCGCGATGCTCACGACCACGAGGAGCCCGAGCAGGATGACGAAGCCGACCGCGTGGATCGCTGCCTCGAGCTGCGGCGAGATGCGCCGTCGGATCGCCGCCTGGGCGAGCACGAAGGACAGCCGGCCGCCGTCGAGGCCGGGGAACGGGATGATGTTGAGCACGCCGAGGTTGAGCGAGAGGACGCCGATGAGCTTGAGCACGCTCGAGAGCCCGAACTCGGCGACCTGCCCCGTCACCTGGATGATCCCGATCGGCCCGGTGACCTCCGGCGCGGGGCCGGCGCTCCGTCCGCCGAGCATCTGGCCGGGGAGCGCGACGATCTGCTCGACGACCTCCCCCGAGAGCTTCCACGCCATCACGACCGCCGCGCCCGGCGCGACGGTGACCGGCCCGGTCACGTCCTCGATCTTCACGCCGAGCGGGCCCTGGCCCTCGGGCGGCTCGGGGCGCGCGTACACGCTCACCGGCGGGATCGGCCGGTCGTTCCGGACGACGTCGAGCCTGACCTCCCGGTCGGCGTTGCGCTGCGTGTAGCGGACGAGCTCCCGCGTCGATCCGGGCTGCCTGCCGTCGACGGCGACGATGACGTCGCCCTTCTGGAGGCCCGCCGCCGCCGCGGGCGACTCCGCGGCGACGTCGACGATCTTCACGTCGCCGGTCGGGCCGGTGGTGCCGATCATGAACGCGGCGGTGAGCACGACGAGCGCGAGGACGAAGTTCATCGCGACGCCGGCGGCGAGCACGATGGCCTGCGCCCACCAGGGCTTGCTCGTGAACGACCCCGGCTCTCCTTCGCCCTGCTGCCTGATCGAGAAGTCGTCCTGACCGAGGATGCGCACGAAGCCGCCGAACGGGATCCAGTTGATCGAGTAGTCGATGCCGGCGTGGCGGATCGCGACCGCGCGCGGCGGGAAGCCGAAAGCGAACTCGAGGACGCGCATCCCGAGCAGGCGCGCGCTCGCGTAGTGGCCGAACTCGTGGATCGCGATGATCAGCGTGAACGTCACGAGGAAGATCACGATCGTGCGCACGTCGGTGAGGAGCTGGCCGAGGTCCACCTAGGCCCCCACCGCCGCGGGCGCGAGCGCCGCGCGCACGGCGCGGTCGATCTCGATGACGCGCTCGAGGTCCGGGCGCTCCCCCGCGCCCTCGCGCGCGCCGAGCTCGGCGCCGCGCCGCAGGAGCCCGGCGATCGCGGTGAAGCCGAGCTCGCCACGGAGGAACGCGTCGACGCCGAGCTCGTCCGCGGCGGAGAGCCCGATCATCGCGCCGAGGTCGCCCGACCGCGCGGTCTCGAGGACGGCGTCGAAGCACGGGTACCGGCCACGCTCGATCGGCCCGAAGTGGAGGTCGCGCTCGCGCGTGAGGTCGAGCCGCGGCGCGGGTGACGGAGCGCGGTCCCACAGGAGGGCGAACTGGATCGGCAGCCGCATGTCGGGCTCGGCGAGCTGCGCCTTCACGCTCCCATCTACGTACTCGACGAGCGCGTGGACGACGCTCTCCGGATGGAACACCACGTCGATCCGGTCGTACGCGATGCCGTAGAGCCAGTGCGTCTCCACGACCTCGTAGCCCTTGTTCACGAGCGTCGCCGAGTCCACGGTGACCTTCGGCCCCATCTTCCACGTCGGGTGGCGGAGCGCCTCGTCCGGCGTGACGCCGTCGAGCGACGCGTACGAGCGGCCGCGGAAGGCGCCGCCCGAGGCGGTGATCGCGACGCGCGCGACCTGGTCCATGCGCTCGCCGGCGAGGCACTGCCAGAGGCCGTTGTGCTCGCTGTCGACCGGACGAAGGCGGTCGCCCGCGCCCGGCACGAGCTCGGCGATGAGGTGACCGGCGGCGACGAGGACCTCCTTGTTCGCGAGCGCGACGCGCTTGCCGGCCCGGAGCGCCGCGACGGTGGCCCGGAGCGCCGCTACGCCGGGCGTCGCGACGAGCACGACGTCGACGTCGGCCGCCGTCGCCACTGCCACGAGGTCGTCGCCGCGCCGCGCCTCGCGCGTCACGGCGAGCCGGTCCGGATGAGCGGCGACGACGTCGAGCGCCTGCCGGCCGATGGAGCCGCCCGCGCCGAGGATCGCGACCCTGATCACCACTTCAGGGTAGACGTGAGGCCGCCGCCACGAGGGGCGCGACGAGCAGCAGGCTGTCGATCCGGTCGAGGACGCCGCCGTGCCCCGGGAAGAGCGTTCCGGAGTCCTTCACGCCCGCCGCGCGCTTCACCGCGGACTCGAGGAGGTCCCCCGCGAGCGCGGCGGGCCCGGCGAGCAGCGGCACGAGGAACGCCGCGGCCGGACGCACGCCGAGCGCGACGCAGGCCGCGAAGCCGGCGAGCATGGCGGCGACGACGCCGCCCACCGTGCCCTCGACGGTCTTCCCCGGGCTGATCCGCGGCGCGATCCTGCGCGTGCCCCACCGCGAGCCGACGAGGTACGAGGCCACGTCCATCGCCCACGTCGGCGCGAGCGCGACGAGCACCCACTCTGGCCCGAGCGTCCGGAGGTAGCCGAGCGCGCCCAGCCCGAGGACGAGGTACGCGGCGCCGATGGCGAGCTCGGGCGCCCGGGCGCCGACGAGATCGCGGACCTCGCGGAGCGCGAGCGCGCCGAGCGCGGCGAGCAGGGCGAAGAAGAAGAGCGGCGGCAGCACGAGCGCGACGAGGACGACCCCGCCGTAGACGAGCGCCGTGCGAGTGCGCCGCCCGAGGTCGCTCATCGGCCGAAACGCCGCTCGCGCGCCGCGTACGACGCGAGTGCCCGGTCGAGGTCGGCGACGCTGAAGTCGGGCCACAGCACGTCCGTCGCCCACATCTCCGCGTACGCGACCTGCCACAGGAGGAAGTTCGACACGCGCAGCTCGCCGCCGGTCCGGATGAGGAGGTCCGGGTCCGGGTGGGTCGGCGCGTAGAGGCGGTCGGCGATGGCCCGCTCGTCGACCCCGTCGGCCGGCAGCCCTTCGTGGACGATCCGCCGCACCGCGTCGACGATCTCGGCGCGGCCGCCGTAGTTGAACGCGATCGTCATCGTGCCGTTCGTCCCGCCCGCCGTCGCCGCCGTCGCGCTCTCGATCGCGCGCCGCGTGCGCTCCGACAGCTCGGCGAGCCTGCCGATCACGACGAGCCGGACGCCGTCCTCGACGAGCGTCCGCGTCTCGCGGAGGATGGTCTCGTGGAGGAGGTCGAGGAGCCCGCTCACCTCTTCACGGTCGCGCTTCCAATTCTCGGTCGAGAACGAGTAGAGGGTGAGGTGCTCGACGCCGCGGTCGCGCGCGGCGCGCAGGGTCCGCCTGATGGTCTCGACGCCCGCGCGGTGGCCGGCGATCGCGGGGAGGTGGCGCCGCTTCGCCCAGCGCCGGTTGCCGTCCATCACGAAGGCGATGTGGCGGGGGACGGCGCTCCCCTCCATCAGACCGAGAGGATCTCTTTCTCCTTCGCGTGGCCGATCTCGTCGCACATGAGGATGTAGCGGTCGGTCAGCTTCTGGAGCTGCGTCTCGAGCCGCTTGAACTCGTCGGCCGGGACGCCGGTCTCCTTCTCCTTCTTCCGCATCTCGTCATGCGCCGTCCGCCGGAGCGTGCGGACCTCGACGCGCCCTTCCTCCACCTTCCTGTGGAGCTGCTTCACGAGGTCCTTGCGCCGCTCCTCGGTGAGCGTCGGGATCTGGAGGCGGATGTGGACGCCGTCGTTCTGCGGGGTGAGCCCGAGGTCGCTCGCCATGATCGCCTTCTCGATCGCCTTGATGAGGCTCTTGTCCCACGGCTGGATGACGATGAGGCGCGGCTCGGGCGCGCTGATCGCCGCGAGCTGGATGAGCGGCGTGGGCGTGCCGTACGCCTCCGCCTCGAGCGACTCGACGAGCGCCGGCGACGCCCGGCCCGTGCGCACGCTCGCGACCTCGCGCTTGAGCGCATCGATCGCCTTCTTCATGCGGGCCTCGGCCTGGGCGAGGATCTCTTCGAGCATCAGGAGCGCACCAGCGTGCCGATCTGCTCGCCGCGCACCGCGCGCAGCATCGATCCAGCCGCGGAGAGATCGAACACGATGATCGGGATGTCGCGCTCGCCCGCGAGGGCGGCGGCCGTGGCGTCCATCACCTTCAGGTCCTTCTCGAGCAGATCGCGGTGCGTCAGCTCGTCGAACTTTCGCGCGCCCTTCGTGCGGCGCGGGTCCGCGTCGTACACGCCGTCCACGTTGTTCTTGCCCATGAGGATGACGTTCGCGTCGATCTCGGCGGCGCGGAGCGCGGCCGCCGTGTCGCTCGTGAAGAAGGGGTTGCCGGTGCCCGCAGCGAAGATGACGACGAGCCCCTTCTCGAGGTGGTGGATCGCCCGGCGCCGGATGTAGGGCTCCGCGACCTCCTCGATGCGGAGCGCCGACTGCACGCGCGTCGGCACGCCGATCGACTCGAGCTGCGACTGGAGCGCGAGGGCGTTGATCACCATGGCGAGCATCCCCATGTAGTGGGCCGTCGCCTCCTCGATCCCCTGCTCGGCGACGGCCGCGCCGCGCAGCCAGTTGCCGCCGCCGATGACGATGGCCACCTGCGCGCCGAGGTCGTGCACCGACTTGATCTCGCCCGACAGGTACCGCACGTACTCCGGCGAGATGCCGAAGGTCCGCTCGCCGAGCAGCGCCTCGCCGCTCAGCTTGAGGAGGACGCGGTCGTACCTGGCGGCGCCCATGCCTCGCAGGATCCTAGTCCGCGGCGCCGAGGGAGAACCGCTGGAACCGGCGGATCTGGATGTTCTCCCCCGTCGACGCCGCGAGCCGGGTCACGAGGTCCTTCACCGTGGCCGAGGAGTCGCGGATGTACGGCTGCGCGAGGAGCGCGTCCACGCTCTCCGGCTCCATCGCGGCGACCTGCATCGCGAGCTCCTTCGCGAGCTTCTGGAACTCGGGGTTGCGGGCCACGAAGTCCGTCTCGCTGTTGAGCTCGACGAGCGCGCCGACCCGGCCGCCCGCGTGGATGTACGCCTCGATGAGGCCCTGGTTCGCCGCCCGCTCGGACTTCTTCTCGGCGCGGGCGGCGCCCCACTGCTTCAGGAGCTCCTTCGCCTTGTCGTAGTCGCCCGCCTCGTCGAGGGCGCGCTTCGACTCCATGACCCCGGCGCCCGTCTCGGCCCTGAGGCGTGCGACTTCCTTCGCGTTCGCTGCCATGGCTACTCGTCCTCTCCGCGCTTGGTCTTGGGCGCGCGCCGCGGCTCCGTGCCGGGCGCGTCCGTGGCCGGCTTCGCGAGCGACTCGTCGCCCGCGGCGGCCGCACCCTCGCTCTCGGTGTCGTCCGCCGGCACGGGCTGCTCGTATCCGCCGATCGGGTACTCGTCCTCCTCGGGCTCGTACACGCGCGGCGTGCGGCGCGCCTTCGCCGCACCGGGCTCGCCGCCCTCGGCGTAGGTCTCCATCGGGATCGGCTGGTAGCCCGGCGTCTCGGGCACGGCGTCCTTGTGCGTCGCGTCCCACTGCTGGCGGCCCTCGATGATCGCGTCGGCCATCTTCTGGCAGATCAGCTTCACGGCGCGGATCGCGTCGTCGTTCGCCGGGATGATGACGTCGATGAGGTCCGGATCGCAGTTCGTGTCGACCATCGCGACGACCGGGATCTCGAGCCGGCGCGCCTCGTCCACCGCGATGTGCTCGCGGTGCGGGTCGACCACGAACAGGCACGTCGGCGGGCGGCGCAGCTCGCGAACGCCGGAGAAGTAGCGCTCGAGGTGCACGCGCTCGTCGTCGAGGCGCTGCGCGTCCTTCTTCGGCATCGTGAGGAGGTCGCCGCGGTCCTTACGCTCCGTGAGCTCGTTGAGGCGGTGGATCCGCTTCTGGATCGTCACGAAGTTCGTGAGGAAGCCGCCGAGCCACCGCTGGTTCACGAAGTGCATGCCGGCTCGCTTCGCCTCCTCGGAGATCGACTCCTGCGCCTGCTTCTTCGTGCCCACGAAGAGGATCTGGCCGCCGTTCGAGGCGTGGTCGCGGACGAACGCGTAGGCCTCCTCGACGCGCGCGAGCGTCTGCTGGAGGTCGATGATGTGGATGCCGTTGCGCTCCATGAAGATGAAGCGCTTCATCTTGGGGTTCCAGCGCCGCGCCTGGTGCCCGAAGTGGACGCCGGACTCGAGCAGCTGCTTCATCGTGACGACGGGCATGTTCGGCTCCCTTGTTCCTCCGCTCGCCACCCTTGCCTCGGTCCAGGGAGTCCGGCCGTCGGGCGAGCGTGTGAAGTACCGCGCGGGCGCGGTCCACGACCAGTGTACGCCGCGTTCCGGCCGTGGCACGGCGAGTGCGGTTGGCGCTCCCCGATGCCGAGATACGACGAGACCCCGGTCCCCCGCGGGACGAGCGGCCGCTGGGAGGTCGTGCTCGCCGACGAGGAGCCCGGCCGTGAGCCCGCGCGGTCGCTGACGGCGCTGGACGTGCGGAGCGACCACCGGATCCTCCAGGACCTGGCCGAGGACGACCTCGCCGCCATCCCGCTCGTCGCCGAGGGCACGCAGCTCAAGCGCTACGGCGAGTACCTCGACCTCCACGATCCGGGCCGGGCGAACTTCCTCGCGGAGGGGACCGAGGTCGTGCGGCCGGGCCAGCGCATCGTCGCCCGCTCGAGCGTCTCCAAGGGCATCTGGACGGACCTGCTCGAGGCCACGGACGCGGTCACGGGCCGGCGCCGCCGGCGCACCGCCTAGAACGAAGAAGCCCGGCCGTCCGGCCGGGCCCCTCGGGTCAGCCGCTCGGGTCGTGCTAGGTCAGGTTGTTCCCGATGTTGCTGAAGATGTTCGAGATCTGTTCGCGCAGGAAGATCATCGCCACGATGACCGCGATCGCGATGACGGCGATGATGAGGGCGTACTCCACAAGACCCTGCCCCTGATCCTCACGGAAGAACGCGAGCATCTCGCCTCCTTTGAGATCGGGCGGAGGCGCCCGAAGGCGCCTCCGCCCGTCCGGTCGCTCCTGCTAGGTGAGGTTGTTGCCGATGTTGCTGAAGATGTTCTGCAGCTGACCACGCAGGAAGATCATGGCGACGATGACGGCGATGGCGATGACTGCGATGATGAGTGCGTACTCGACGAGGCCCTGGCCGTCCTCTTCACGGAAGAAAGCGAGCATCCGGAACACCCCCTTTCCGACCCTCAGGTCCGAGCGCGAGTTTACGGTGGGCACTCTCGGAGGCAAAGGGCTGATCCGCTATTGCGACCGTAGCGAAGCCGTACTAGCCCTCTCGGCCGCGTCTCTCGCCCGCTGCGTCGCGGTTCGCGACGATCGGCGCTACCGGAAGTCCGGGTGACCCTCCCGCGCGACCCTCGCGCGCAGCATCTGGAGAGCGCTCTGCGGCCGGTCCGCGGCGCGCTCCTCCGGGCCGAGCGCCGCGCCGAGCGCGTCGCGGAGATCCTCGAGCGAGCAGCCGAAGAGCTCGCCGGAGGTCTCGAACTCCGCGCGCAGGCGCAGGAAGCCGAAGTCGTTGTGGCGCGTGACGTCCATCCCACCGCACAGCTCGCTCGCGAGGTGGTAGAGCAGCACGCGCGCGTCGGGCGCGAGGCCGTCGACCCACGCGGTGAGCGCCGCACGCTGCCGCTCGTCCACGGCGCGATGCTAGGACGCGGCCACGTGTCGAGCGACGACGCTCGCGACCTCGTCGACCGTGGTGCGCACGAGACGCGCAGGCGGCAGCGACGCGATGAGCGTGGGCCCGTAGTCGCGGGCGACGATCCGCCGGTCGAGGAGGACGATCGCGCCGCGGTCGGTCGCGGTGCGGATGAGCCGGCCGGCGCCCTGACGGAGGCGCAGCGCGGCCTGCGGCAGCTGGTACTCGTTGAACGGGTCGTCGTACCGCTCGGCCCGGCCCTCGACGAGCGGGTCGTCCGGCACGTCGAAGGGGATGCGCGTCACGAGGACGCACTGGAGCAGGTCGCCGGGGAGGTCGACCCCTTCCCAGAACGAACGCGTGCCGAGGAGGACGCTCGACCCAGCGGCGAAGCGGTCGAGGAGCGCGCGGCGCGAGCCGTCGACGCCCTGGGTGAGGACGGCGATCCCGGCATCGGCGAGCCCCTCGAGACGCCGGGCGACGTCGCGCATCGCGGTGTGCGCCGTGAACAGGACGAGGGTCCTGCCGCCGAGCGCGCGGGCGACCTCCTCGACGACGTACGCGACGTCGGCCGGGTGCTGCTCCTCGTGCGGGAGGGCGATGTCTGCGGGGACGACGAGCAGCGACCGCGTCGCGTGGTCGAACGGCGAGCCGACGAGGAGCTCGTCGGCGATGTCGGCGACGCCGAAGCGCTCGGTCGCGAACCGGAGCGATCCCGCGACGGCGAGCGTCGCCGAGGTGAGCACCAGGGAGCGATGACGGTCGACGAGGAGCCGCCGCAGCGCGCCGCCGACGTGGGAAGGCGCCACGTACAGGCCGACCGCCTCGCGGGTCGCCTCGAGCCACGCGATCTCGACGGCGCGCGGGTCGTGGATGCCGCGCGCGATCGCCATCCGCGCGCCGATGAGCTCCTTCGTCGCGCTCGTCAGCTCCCCCACCTCGTCGTCGTCGCCGCCGGCGTCGATGAGGCGCTGCGCGGCGAGCTGCACGCCGCCGAGCGCGTCGTCGAAGCGCTCCGCCGCCAGCTCGACCGGCAGCCACGTCTCCTCGGCGAGCCGCACGCCCGCCGTGACCCGCACGCGCTCCTCAGGCGGCACGACGAGCGCGCGGAGCGCGGCGAACGTCTCGCCGGCCCGCTCGTGCGCGCGTGCGACCTCTTCACGGAGCCCCTCGCCGCGCTGGACCCGCGCGACGTCGGCGGAGCGCAGCGCGGAGAGCACGAGCGGCGAGCGCGCGACGCGGTCGAGGTCGCGCCGCGACCGCCAGTCCTCGAGCCGGTGGCCGAACGCGTCCGCCGCGACGTCCTCCAGGTGGTGGGCCTCGTCGACGACGACGTGCTCGGCGTCGGGAAGGAGCGAGCCCGCGGCCCTCGCGTCGTGGAGGAGGAGCGCGTGATTCACCACGACGACGTCGGCGGCGGCGGCGTCGGTGCGGGCGCGCTCGAGGTAGCAGCCGCCGCGGGTCGCGGCGCAGCGCCGCTGCGTGCACGACTCGTCGTCAGCGGAGATGCGCGCCCACAGGGCACCCTCGGGACCGAGCAGGTTCAGCTCGCTGCGCTCGCCCGCGACCGTCGACGCGCGCCAGACGAGCGTCTTGCAGACGAGCCGCGCCTCCTCCGGCGTGGCGGCCGTGGCCCGGAGCTGCTGCCAGCGGCGCGGGCACAGATAGTTCGAGCGGCCCTTCTGGACCGCCACCGGTACGTCCGTGCCGAGCGCCGCCTGGAGCGACGGGATGTCGCGCCGGACGAGCTGGTCCTGGAGCGGGAGCGTGTGCGTGCTCACGACGGTGCGCTCGCCGCCGAGCGCGCGCGCGAGCGCGGGGACGAGGTACGCGAGCGACTTGCCGACGCCGGTGCCGGCCTCCGCGACGAGCACGCCGCCGGCGTCGAAGGTCCGCTCGATCGCCTCGGCGAGCGCGCGCTGCTCCGGCCGGTCCTCGTACGCCGGGTAGGCCGCCGCGAGCGGCCCGCCCGGCGCGAAGGCGCGAGCGGCGCGCAGCGAGGCCGCCTTCGCGGGATCCTTGGCGCGCGGAGGCAGCGCGGGCCGCACCGGTGCCCGCCGGTCCCACGCCGTGCGCACGCTCCGCGCGAGCGCGGCGCCGAAGAACCGCGACGCCGCGGGCCCGAGGAGCGCGGCCGTCGCCGCGAGCTCGTCGAGCACGTCGGGCGCCAGGTCCGCGGCGGCCCGCGCGAGGTGGCCGAGGACGAGGGCGCACGTCGTGGCGTCCGCGAGAGCGCGGTGCGCGACCGGCGCCTCGACCGCGAGATCGGCGGCGAGGCGCGTGAGCGCGTACGAGGTGGCGGTCGGGAGCAGGATCGACGCGAGCTCCGCGGTGTCGAGCGCGCCGGCGGGCTCGAGCCCGGCGTGCGCGAGGAACCCGAGATCGAAGCGGACGTTGTGCCCCACGACGGCGTCGTCGCCGAGGAACGCCGCGAGACCGGCGATCGCCTCCCCCACGGGAGGCGCGCCCACGAGGTCCTCGTCCCGGATGCCCGTCAGCCGCGTGATCGTCGGGTCGAGGGCGCGGCCCGGGTCCACGAGGGTCGCGTACGCGCGCCCGAGCCGCACCGCGCCGTCGTCCGCGAGCTCGACCCGCACCGCCCCGATCTCGACGATCCGGTCGGACGCGGGCTCCCATCCCGTTGTCTCGAGGTCGATCGCGACGAGCTGCACGCCGGGTCCTTCTAGCCGCCGCTCGCGCGGCGGGTGTCAGCTACGGATGCTTCGTACCCCGTGTCGCTCGGCCGCCGATGACCGCACTCGGTCGCCGGACGGCCTCGCTCACGGGTAGATGCCGCGGGTGAGCGTCGCCTCGGCGACCCGGTGCACGGCCACCATGTACGCCGCCGTGCGCATGTCGACCTTGTTCTTCTTCGCCATCTCGAGCACGTCGGCGAACGACTTCACCATGACCTCCTTGAGGCGCGCGTTGATCGTGGCCTCGCGCCAGAAGAGGTTCTGGAGGTCCTGCACCCACTCGAAGTACGAGACGGTGACGCCGCCGGCGTTGCAGAGGATGTCGGGGATGAGGAACACGTTCCGCGAGAAGAGGATCCTGTCCGCCTCGGGGCTCGTCGGACCGTTCGCCGCCTCGGCGACGATCTTCGCCTTGATCCGCGGCGCGTTGTGCTCTCCGATCTGGTTCTCGATCGCGGCGGGGATGAGGATGTCGCAGTCGAGCTCGAGGAGGTCGGCGTTGTCGACCTTCTCGGCGCCCGGGTAGCCGGTGACCGTCCCGTGCTCGCGCTTGAACGCGTGCACCTTCACGGGGTCGACGCCCTTCGGGTTGTGGATGCCGCCGCCGGTGTCGGACACGCCCACGACGACCGCGCCGAGCTCGTGCATGAACTTCGCGCTGAAGTAGCCGGCGTTGCCGAAGCCTTGCACGACGACGCGCGACCCTTCGAGGTCGATGCCGAGGTGCTTCGCGGCCTCGATGATCGTGTAGACCGCGCCGCGGGCGGTGGCCTCGTTGCGCCCCTCGCTCCCGCCGATCGAGAGCGGCTTCCCGGTGACGACGGCGAGGGACGTGTGCCCCTGGTGCATCGAGTACGTGTCCATGATCCAGGCCATCGTCTGCGAGTTCGTGTTCACGTCCGGCGCGGGGATGTCCCGCTCCGGGCCGATGAGGAGCTCGATCTCCGTCGTGTACCGGCGCGTGAGCGTCTCGAGCTGCTGCTGCGTCATGTGCTTCGGGTCGCAGACGACGCCGCCCTTCGCTCCGCCGTACGGGATGCCCACGCACGCGCACTTCCACGTCATCCACATCGCGAGCGCCTTGACCTCGTTGAGGGTCACGGACGGGTGATAGCGGATGCCGCCCTTCCCGGGGCCGCGCGTGGTGTTGTGCTGCACGCGGTAGCCCGTGAACACCTTCACCGTGCCGTCGTGGAGCTTCACCGGGAAGTGAACGGTCAGCTCGCGCTGGCATTCGCGCAGGATCCCCCGCATGTTCGGGTCGAGGTGGAGCTTGTCCGCGGCGAGGTCGAACTGCTCGATCGCGACCTCCCACGGATCGCGCTGCGTGTGGTCGATGACCGCGGACGTCCGAGTGGTCACTTTCTCTCCCTGGGTGGCCCGATCTTCTCGACCACCAGCCAGTCGTCGTTCGTCTGACCCGGCGAGTACCCGCTGTTCCACGCCTTGAGGACGACGCGCCGGAAGCCCTGGATCTGGAGCGTGTCGCGCCAGGCGCGGAGGCCCCGCGTCACGAAGGTGGTGAGGCGCACGTTCTGGCTCGGCCGCAGGATGCCTTCCAGGTGCCGCTTCCGCTCGAGGAGCGGGACCTCGATGAGCGGCTCGCCGTCGACCTCGAGCAGGTCGAACGCGGCGAAGATCCGCCGGCCGCCCTGCGGCCGTACGAGCGGGTTCCCTTCGGCATCGAGCTCGAGCTCGGTCTCGTCCTGCCAGTCCGGGACGAGGACGCCGTCGATGATCGCCGTCTCGCAGCGCGCGTCGGCCGCGATCGCCTCGTGCAGCCCGCGCGGGCCGTCGAGCGGGCCCTCGTAGCCCATGAACCGCGGTCCGTCGTGGCCGATCCTCGCGAGCGCCCGGGTCCCCGACCACTCCGGCTCGAGGATGTACGCGTCGGGCTCCGCCTTCTCTCGGACGTACCGAGGGCGCTGCGGCGCGAGCGACGTGCCGAGAAGGGCTTCCACCAAGCATGCCGAGTATGCCGAGCGGATGCCCATTACGGCGGGCGCGGGGAGCCCCTTGACAGTCTGAACATCCGTTCTAAGATGCGAACGCCCGTTCTGTAGCGCCCTTGCGTCGGGGCCACCCCGACGCCGGGTGGGTCCCCGACGAGACGCAGGGGACCTGCGCGTAGGTCCGGAGCCCGCTCCAGAAGAGCGCCGAGGTGAAGCGATGGCCCTTGCGACCGCGGTCCTGGTCCGCGTTCCCACCGCCCACTCCCCCTCACCACGGGACGACGCGCGCGCGGCGGTCGCGGCCGCCCTGCGGCTGCCGCCGCGCGTCTACTCCCCCTTCGCGCGGCGCAGGCCGCGCGCGATGGCGCTCCCGCAGCGCGCGGACGCGGCCCGGATCCCAGGCCTTCCGGGCTCGCGCCGCTAGCTCCGGGCCTTCCCGCCCTCGTCGCGAAGCGTCGCGGAGTACGCCGCGAACGGCGCGGCGAGGGCGGTGAGCTCGGTCGGGATCACGAACTTCGTCGACGGCGACGAGCCGATCTTCTCGAGCGCGTCGAGGTACTGGAGCGCCATCGTGCGCGCGTCCACCGTCGCCGCGGTCTCGTTGATGCTGCGGAGCGCGAGCGAGAACCCCTCCGCGCGCAGGATCGCCGCCTGCCGGGCGCCCTCCGCCTTGAGGATCTCCGACTGCTTCTGGCCCTCGGCGACGAGGATCGCCGACTGCTTCTGGCCCTCCGCTTCGAGGATCGCCGCACGCCGGTTCCGCTCGGCGGACATCTGGCGGTTCATGGCCTCCTGGATGTCGCGCGGCGGCGTGATCTCGCGGATCTCGACCGTGGTCACCTTCACGCCCCAGCGCTGGGTGACGTCGTCCAGCTTCACCCGCAGGACCTCGTTGATCTGCTCGCGCTTGGCGAGGACGTCGTCGAGCGGGATGTCGCCGATGACGGCGCGGAGCGTGGTGGTCGCGATGCCCTGGACCGCGGCGCGGAAGTTCTGGACCTTGAGGACCGCGTCCGCCGCCTCGACGACCTTCTGGTAGATGAGGAAGTCGATCGAGATGGGCGCGTTGTCCTTCGTGATGCAGGTCTGCTCCGGGATCTCGACGACGAACTCGCGGAGGTCCACGGTCTGCGACGACTGGATCGGCGGCGGAAGCAGGATCACCAGGCCCGGCCCCCTGATCGCCTGGAAGCGTCCGAATAGGAGCACGACGAGGCGCTGGTACTCGGGCACGATGTGGACGACGTTCCTGATCACGAAGATCAGGATCGCGGCGACGATGATCGGGACGATCAACTGCTCGATCACGACTGCTCCCCTTCCTCTTGCGGCGCGACGGGCTCGACGATAAGCCGTACGCCCTCGACGCGGACGGCGCGGACCGGGGCGCCGGCCGGGATCGCGCCCGCGGCCGACGTCGCGGTCCAGTCCTCGCCGCCGACGTACGCGATGCCGTTCGGCTCGAGCGCGGTGCGCGCCCTGCCCACGGCACCGATCACGGTCTCCGCGCCGCTCGAGGTCCGCAGCGCCCGGTAGCGCAGGCTCTCGCGGACGATGAAGCCGAAGAACAGCGCCGAGAGCCCGGTGGTCGTCAGCACCACCCACGGCTCGACGGTCCAGCGGAAGCCGGGCAGGGTCGGCCGGACCGGCGGGAAGAGGACGATCGTGCCGAGGGCGAGCGCCGCGAGCCCGCCGACCGTGAGGAGCCCGTGGCTCGGGACCCAGATCTCGGCCACGAAGAGGATCACCGCGAAGACCATGAGCGCGATGCCGGCCGCGTTCGCGTCCAGCGTGCCGAACGCGAACAGCGCGAGGACGATCGCGATCACGCCGACGATCCCGGGGAAGATGAGGCTCGGGTTCGAGAGCTCGAAGATCAGCCCGTACGTCCCCAGGGTGAAGAGGAGCACCGCGATCTGCGGGTCGGTGATGAGATGGAGGATCGTCTCGATGATGTTCTGGGCGTCCTCCTCGACCCTTGCCCCCGCGGTCGCGAGCCGCACCGTCTCGTGCGGCAGCGCCACCTGGAGCCCGTCGATCTTCCGGAGCAGGTCGCCGACGTCGGTCGCGACGAGGTCGACGACGTCGATCTTCACGGCCTCGTCGTCGCGGATGCTGACGCTCTTGCGCACCGCGTCCTCGGCCCACTGCGCGTTCCGGCCGCGCGCGAGCGCGATCTTCGTGATCTGGGCGACGGCGTCGTTCTCGGCCTTCGCGCGAAGGTCGCCCTCGATGTCGCCACCCGAGGCGTTCACCGGGTGCGCGGCGCCGATGTTCGTCGCCGGCGCCATCGCCGCGACGTGGCCGGCGAGCGTGATGAACGCGCCCGCCGAGGCGGCGCGGGCTCCGGACGGCGCGACGTACGTCACGATCGGGACACGCGCGTTGAGGAAACGGCCCGTGATGCGGTACGTCGAGTCGATGAGGCCGCCGGGCGTATCGATGACGAACACGATCGCGCTCGCGCCCTCGGCGCCGCCGAGGACGCGCTCGACGTACCGGTCGGTGATCGGGTTGATGACGCCCCGGATGTGCCCGACGACCACACGGCCCCCCTCGGCGGCCGCCGCCGGCGCCGCGCGCCACGCCGCGTCGGAGGAGGCGGCGGCCGACGTCGCGACGCTGAGCGACCCGAGCCCGAGCCCGAGGACCGCGACGAACCAGCCCCAGCGCCAGCGGCGGCGTCGAGGG
This sequence comes from Candidatus Limnocylindria bacterium, assembly GCA_035708565.1. Taxonomy (GTDB): domain Bacteria; phylum Chloroflexota; class Limnocylindria; order P2-11E; family P2-11E; genus JACDAF01. Next base: position 26,679 of record DASSSF010000031.1, on the reverse strand, counting down.
ACGCGTTCCATGGGAACGTTGTACTCCTGGACGCGCGCTACGAGACGAGCCCGCCGCCCCGGGCCGGATACCGGTCGGCGCGCTCCTCGGGCGCGTACAGGCGGAGGCCGAAGCGGAGCCACTCCGGCGCGCCGCTCGTGCCGCGCACGAGCTCGACGCGGTTCCCCTGGCCAGGCCCCTCGAGCACGACGAGGGTGTCCCGGTCGACGATGCCGCACCGCGCAGGCGGCGCGTACGGGGGCCACCCGTTCGGCGGCGGCGGGACGCCCGGACGCGGCCCGGGGACGAGGAGGACCTCATCGCCCTCGCTCCGGAGCTCGAGCATCGTGCGGGCGATCATCCAGCGGCCGAGGAACGGGCGAGCCTCCTCGAGCGTCGGACGGCGGCTCGCCGGATCGCGGTCGTCGAGGCCGCAGTACTCCCTGAGCGCGAGCCGCACCGCGGCGCGGTGCGCGGCGTGGCCCTGCGACGAGTTCGTGAGCAGGGTGATCCCGAAGCCGCGCTCCGGGACGAGCACGAACGCGGACTGCTGCCCGGCGGTCGTCCCGCCGTGGCTCACGAGCGTGGTGCCGTCGACCGTGCGCAGCCACCACGAGAGCCCGACCGCGCCGCGCGGGCCGACCGGCGCGCGCATCGCCTGCGCCGCCGAGCGCTCGAGGACGCGCCGGCCGTCGGGCGCGATCCCGTCGCCGAGATGGAGCTCCGCGTACGTCAGCTGGTCTCCCACCGTCGAGATCGCGCCGCCCGCCGCGTGCGCCGAGCGGTGCAGGGCCCACTGCCGGACGACCTCCGGGACGCCGTCGCGGACGTAGTGGCCGACGGCGACGCGGTACGCGATCACCTCCTCCGGGAAGAACTTCGTCATGCGCATGCCGAGGGGCTCGAAGAGGAGCTCGCGCATCGCCGCCTCGAACGTCATGCCCGTGACGATCTCGATCACGCGGCCCGCCAGGTAGAAGCCCGAGTTGAGGTAGTGCCACTCGCTCCCGACCGGCGTGAGGTGCGGCAGGTCCGCGAGGCGCTGGACCGCCGTCGCGAGCGCGTCGTCGCCGCGGCCGGTGTTCTCGAAGAAGTCGCCGAGCCAGCCGCCGCTGTGGGTAAGGATGTGGGTCATCGACACGCGCGCCGCCGCGTCCTCGTCGGCGAGCCGCAGCTCCGGCACGTAGCGGCGGAGCGGCGCGTCGAGGTCGAGACGCCCCTCGGCCGCGAGCCGGACCGCGACCGTCGCCGTCATCGTCTTCGTCGTCGACCCGATCTGGAAGAACGTGTCGTCGTGGACGGGAAGCGGGTCCAGGGCGCTCGTGACGCCGAAGCACGCGGTCTGGCGGCGTCCCTCGTGCACGATGCCGAGGGCCGCGCCGGGCACGGTCCAGCGGTCCATCGCCTCCGCGAGCGACGCGGCGACGCGGTCGAAGCGGTCGCTCACCCCGGGCGCCAGCCCGGGCCGCGGACGACGCGGCCGGGCCTCGCCCCGGTGTGCTCGCCGTGCGAGAGGACGCGCACGCCGTTCACGACGACATGCTCCATCCCCGTGGCGTACCGGTGGGGCTCGGCGTACGTCGCGTGGTCCTGGACCGAGGCGGGGTCGAACGCGACGACGTCCGCGAAGTAGCCGGGGGCGAGGCGGCCGCGGCCCGGGATCCGGAGCGTCTCCGCCGGGAGGCTCGTGAGCCGGCGCACCGCCTCGGCGAGCGGGAGGGCGCGCTCGTCGCGTACGTACTTCGCGAGCACGCGCGCGAAGCAGCCGTACGCGCGCGGATGCGGCGTCGAGCGGAGGAACACGCCCTCGGGCGCGAGCGACGCCGAGTCCGAGGCGAAGGAGACCCACGGCAGCGCGACCTGGCGGCGCACGTTCTCCTCGGACATGACGAAGTAGATCGCCCCCACGCGGCTGTCGTCCTCGAGCACGAGGTCGAGGATCGTCTCCTCAGGCGCCGTGCCGCGCTCGGCCGCGACCTGCGCGAGCGTCATGCCCGTGTGGCGCTTGAGGGTCTCGCTCGTGAACGCCGACAAGAGCACGCGCTCGGCGGAGCCCGCGAGATGGAGCATGTTCTCCCACCCGACGCCCGGCCGGCGCATCTCCCGGATGAGCCGCGCGCGCACCGCACCGTCGCGGAGCCGCGCCATGAACGCGCGGTGCCCGCCGTCCTGCACCCACGGCGGCAGCGACGCGTCGAGGCCCGTCGCTCCCGCCGTGTACGGGTACATGTCGGCGGTGACGCCCAGTCCCTCGCGCCGCGCCGCCTCGATCCGCAGGACCGCGGCGTCGAGCTTGCCCCAGTTGTCGCGGCCGGCCTGCTTCAGGTGGTAGATCTCGGCGCGCGCGCCGGCGCGGCGCGCGATCGTGACGAGCTCGTCGACAGCCTCGAGGAAGCGGTCGCCCTCGCTCCGCATGTGGGAGATGTACATGCCGCCGTGGCGCGCGGCGGCCTCCGCCAGCGCGACGAGCTCGTCGGTGTCGGCGAAGGTCGCGGGCGCGTAGATGAGCGCCGACGCGACGCCGAGCGCCCCTTCGCGCATCGCGGCGTCCACGAGGGCGCGCATCCGCGCGAGCTCGTCCGCGCTCGGCCGGCGATCGTCCGACCCGAGCTCGTGCACGCGGACCGTGGTCGCGCTGACGAACGACGCGACGTTGCACGAGACGCCGAGCGACACGAGATGGTCGAGGTACTCGCCGAGCGTGGTCCAGACGATGTCGAACTTCACGTCGCCCTGGCGCTCGCGCCGGTCCCTCTTCATCTCGTCGTTGAGCGGCCCCATCGAGACCTCGCCGAAGACCTCGAGCGTGACGCCCTGGCGGATGTCGCTCTGCGATCGACCGTCCTCGATGAGGCTCGCCCACGCGTGGCTCAGCATGTTGACGAAGCCCGGCGCGACGGCCAGGCCGCGCGCGTCGATCTCGACGGCGCCGCGGTCAGGGACACGCCCGACCGCGCTGATGCGGTCGCCCTCGATCGCGACGTCGCCCGTGTACGGCTCGCCGCCGAGGCCGTCGTGGATCGTCCCTCCGCGCAGTACGAGGCCGGCCACGCGCCGTTACGCCGCCGTCACGATCGCGCTCACGCGCGCAAGCATGCCCCCGCCCCATGGCGTGCGTCTTGCGCTCAGGCGGCCTGTGACCTTCGATCCGAACGCGAGGCTCGACCCCTCACGCGTCGAGGACCGGCGCGGCTCCCGGATGGGCGGCCCGGTGCTCGTCGGTGGCGGCGGCATCGGGATCCTCATCCTCATCGCGTCGCTCCTCCTCGGCGTCGACCCCGGCGCGATCCTCGATCCCTCGGTGCTCGGCCAGCAGCAGGCGCCGGTCGACGCGCAGCAGAAGGCCGCCGAGTGCCGCACCGGCGCGGACGCGAACGCGCGGGACGACTGCCGGATCGTCGGGTACGTGAACAGCATCGAGGCGTACTGGGCCGCGGAGCTCCCGGACCGCGGGCGGGCGTACGAGCCCGCGAAGACCGTCCTCTACTCGGGTTACGTGCAGGCCGAGTGCGGGAGCACGAGCAGCGCGGTGGGGCCGTTCTACTGCCCGCTCGACCAGCGCATCTACCTCGACCTGTCGTTCTTCCGCGACATGCTCGGCCGCCTCGGCGCGCGCGGCGGCTCGTTCGCGGAGGGCTACGTCGTCGCGCACGAGTACGGCCATCACGTGCAGAACCTCCTCGGCCTCCTCTCCCGCTCGCAGGACAGCGGTCCCGGCAGCGGGTCGGTGCGCCAGGAGCTGATGGCCGACTGCTTCGCCGGCGTGTGGGCGCATCACGCGACGGCCACCGGCTACCTGCAGCGGCCTTCCGAGTCCGACATCGCGGCCGCGCTCGACGCCGCGGCCGCCGTGGGCGACGACCGCATCCAGAAGCAGACGGAGGGGCGCGTCGCTCCGGAGCGCTGGACCCACGGCTCAGCCGAGCAGCGCCAGCAGTGGTTCACGGTCGGCTGGCAGACGGGCGACATGGCGAGGTGCGACCCCCGTTGATCCCCCCGAGGGGACGCAACGCGCCTGGCGCGCACGCCGTTGACCGTTCGGTGGGTATCGTCGCGCGCTCCCTCAGCGTTCTCCTCGCGGCCGCCGCGCTGCTCGCGGGCCCCGCGCCCGCGGCGGCCCAGACCGGGTGCGTCGCGAGCGTCGGACCGGGCATCCCGCCGCCCGCTTCCGTGCCGGCCGGGATCCCAGGGTTCCACGCGCACTGGTACGGACAGAGCGGCTACCCGACGCTGTGCCCCGGACAGCGCTCGGCCGCGACCGTCGCCTACTACAACAGCGGCTCGCTCGGCTGGGTCGCGGGCCGCATGGGCGAGGTCGCGTACCTCGGCACCTGGGGGCCCGAGCCGGGACAGGACCGCGCGAGCATCCTCGGCGGGGACGGCGCGTGGGGCTCGCCGAACACGGGCTGGCCCCGCTACGACCGCATCGCGATGCAGCCCGCGCCCTACGTCGGTCCCGGCCAGGTCGCGTGGTTCCAGTTCTCGATCCTGGCGCCGGCGACCCCCGGCCATTACCGCCTCTACCTCCGCCCGCTCATCGAGGGCGCGACGTGGATGGAGGACTTCGGCGTCTTCTGGAACGTCGTCGTGCTCAACCCGGACGGCTCGCGGCCGCCCGCGCCTCCGCCGCCGCCCGCGGTAGAGAGCCCGCTCGGCTACAGCAGCCTCGCCGTGCCGACGCCGGTCGGCACCTTCAACGTGCACCTCATCAAGGAGCGGCTCTCGGACGTCACCGTCCGCACGGTGACCGCGAACGCGGTCGACTGCCGCGACGCCTGCCCGGTGAAGCCGCTCGCGCAGTACGTCGCCGAGAACGGCGCGTACGCCGGGATGAACGGCACCTACCTCTGCCCGCCCGACTACTCGTGGTGCGCGGGGAAGGTCAACACGTACGACTACGCCGTGTACAACTCGAACCTCGGCCGCTGGCTCAACTCGTACGCGCTGATCTCGGTGAACGCGCTCGTGACCTTCACGGGGACCGCCCCGCGCTTCTACCGGCGCGCGGAGACGTTCGGCCGCAGCCCCTACCCCGTGACCGCCGGCATCTCGAACTTCCCGCTCCTCCTGTCGGCCGGCACGATCGTGGACTCGGAGGCCGAGCAGACCGCGGTACAGAAGACGCGCGGGACGAAGGGGTCGATCGGGTCCGACGGCACCCACGTGTTCCTCGCGCTCGTGGCGAGCGCGAGCGTCACGGAGTCCGCGTACGTGCTGCGCGGGCTCGGTGTCCACGACGCGATGAACCTCGACGGCGGCGGCACCGCGGCGATGCACTTCGGCGGCGCGTACCGCGTCGGCCCGGGCCGGCAGCTGCCGAACGCGGTGCTCCTGATGCGGCGCTAGGCACGCCGCACCGGCTCTCCGCGGCTAGCGCCCGAAGGTGAAGCGCGCCGCCGAGGTGTTGAACTTCTTGACGTCGAACGCGATGAGCTTCGCCGGCCGCGCGCGGAACACGCTCCCCTTCTCGTACTGGTCAGCCTTCGGGCGGTAGCCGAAGCCGGGCCCGTACTTCGCCGCGTAGCGCGCCGCGATCTTTCGCGCGAGCGGGCGCGGCACGCCGCGGACGACGTCGACGACGGCCTCGCCGTACACCGCGCGGTCCCCCACCCCGGTGCCGAACGCGAGCCGCGGCTCGCGCGCGAGGTCGCGCGCCCAGCGCGTGCGCTCGCTGCCCTCGAAGTAGAGGACGCCGTCGACCCACACGCCCCACTGCTGGACGAGATGCGGGGCGCCGTCGGGGCCGGCGGTCGCGATCCACAGGTACGTGAACGTGCGGAGCAGCCGCTCGACCGCGGGCCACGTCAGCATGCCCTTCGGCGCGCGCGAGATGTACCCGTCGGGCAGCTGGGGGCGGTCGCGGCGCGGCGGAGTCATCGGAACCTCACCCTGCCTTCGCGGTCGGCGGGCCACTGAGGGTCGGCATCGTCGACGACGATCACGAACTTCCCCGCCCAGTGCGGCAGCGGGTACGCGCCGTCGTTCCGGTCGATGTTCACGCCGTCGACCACGGCCGCGTACGCGAAGCCGAGCCACCACTCGTCGCGGTACCACTCGCCCGGCAGGAGCAGGCGCCCGGTCTGGAACTCTGGCGTGCGGTACTTGTCGGGCCGGCGGCTCAGCGTCTCCGGCCGCATGTCGCCTCGCTGCGGGTCCTGCACCACGACGCCGGTGACGTCGTTCGCGGGGTCGCCGAAGTGCGTGCCGAACGTCCCCATGAAACCGATGAGCAGCGGATCGTGCTGCCCGGCGAGCGTGATCACGTGGACCGGCTTGCCGCTCCGCAGGAGCCAGTAGACCGCGGCGTACGTCGCGTCCTCGCGCGTGTCGAAGCGGTAGTAGTGGTAGGCGTTCCGCGGATCGAGCGCGCGCTGCACCGCGGCGATCGCGACCGGGTCGATGCCGGGGTCGCGGCTGCGGTTGAGGCCCTGGCCCTGTCGCAGGATCTGCTCGGCCGTCGCCTTGTCCTGGCCCGTCGTGTAGTTCTGCACGATCCGCACGCTCGCGGCGGCACACGCGAGGGGGTCGCCGCGCGGGTCCTCGAACTCGGTGAACCACCTCACGTCCGTGAGGCGGTCGCCCATCGTCCTGAACCGGTGCGCGACCGGGAACGATCCGGCGGCCGTCCGCACCGTGAGGGTCGCGGTGTGGTCGACGCCGCCGCGCAGGAGCCCGGCGCATCCGAACGTGCCCTTGACGCGGCTCTCGTCGACCGTCGCGGCGCACGCGAACCCGGGGTCCGGCGCGACGGCCACGGCAGCCTCGCTCACGGGCTCCGACGACGTCCAGGTCACGCTCAGGAACCGCGCTGCCTGCGTGCAGCAGGTGTCGTGCGCGATCTTGAGCTCAGGCGGCTTCGGCGCGGGCGTCGCGCGCGGCGAGGCGGAGGCGGAGGGCGCACCGCCGCGCGGGGCGGACGTCGCGGGATCCGCGAACGGCGCCCCGAACAGGAACAGGTAGGCGCCGGCCGCGAGGACGCCCGCGACCGCGACGAGGACGAGCGGGCCGGCGCCGCCGTTGCGTGTCACTTCCCATATGATCGCTCGTCCGTGGCTCCGCGACCCATCCCCCCGATCCGTCACCCGATCGAGAAGCGCGTGCGCGTCCCCGCGTCGAAGAGCGTGACGAACCGGGAGCTCGTCCTCTCGGCGCTCGCCGCGGGCAGGTCGCGGCTCGAGATCGGCCCGCTTGACCCGGGCGACGACGTCCGCGCGATGCAGCAGGCGCTCGTGGACCTCGGCTACGAGGTCTCGCGCGACGCCGAGCGCATCGTCGTGCGCGGCTCGCCGACCCCGCCCGGCCGCAGCGTCACGGTCGACGCCGGGGACGGCGGGACCGTCGCGCGCTTCGGCCTGGCCCTCGCCGCGCTGGGCGGCGGCCGCGTGACCGTCGACGGGAGCCCCCAGCTCCGCCGGCGGCCGATCGCCGCGCTCGTGGACGCGCTGCGGGCGCTCGGCGCCACGGCCGAGGGCGAGGCGCTGCCGATCACCGTGTCCGGCCCGCTGGCCGGCGGCGAGGTCGCGGTGTCGGGGGCCGAGTCGAGCCAGTTCGCGTCGGCGCTCCTGCTCGCCGCGCCGCGCACGGCGAACGGGGTCCGGCTGCGGATCACCGGTCCGCTCGTCTCGGAGCCGTTCGTCGAGCTCACCGTGGCGGCGCTCGAGGCGCGCGGCGTCGAGGTCGCGCGCCCGGCGCCGCGCACCTTCGAGGTGCGGCCACAGGAGGTCCGCGCGCGCGACGTCGAGATCCCCGGTGACGTGACGGCCGCGACCTACCCGGCCGCCGCGGCCGCGATCCTCGGCGGGTCGGTGACCGTCGAGAACGTGGACGCGTCGACGCGCCGGGGAGCGCAGGGCGACGCGCGCTTCTTCGACCTGCTCCGCGCGGCGGGCTGCGCGGTCGACGCGTCCGCCTTCGGCGGCCTCGGCGTGACGGTCAGGCGCACCGGCGCGCTCTTCGGCGTCACGGCGGACGTCCGCGACTGCTCCGACGTGTTCCCGACGCTCGCCGTGATCGGCGCCTGCGCGTCGACGCCCACGGAGCTCACCGGGATCGGGCACACGCGGCGGCAGGAGAGCGACCGGGTCGCCGCCGTCGCGGCCGGGCTCCGCGCCCTCGGCGCGAGCGTGACGGAGTACGCCGACGCGATCCGCGTGGAGCCCGCGCCCCTCGCCGGCGGCGTCGTCGACGCGCGCGGCGATCACCGCATCGCGATGGCGTTCGCGGTGCTCGGGCTCCAGGTGCCCGGCGTCGCGATCGAGGGCGCCGACGCGGTCACGAAGACGTACCCCGGATTCTTCGACATGCTCCGCGAACTCGCGTGACCGCGCTGCGCGTCGCGTTCCAGGGCGTCGCAGGCGCGTACTCGGAGTCCGCCGCGGCGGCGCTGTTCCCGTCGGCGACGCTCCTCCCGCACGCGAGCTTCGACGCCGCGTTCGCCGCCCTTCGCGACGCGGCGGCGGATGCCGCGGTCGTTCCCGTCGAGAACTCGTACGCGGGGCCCGTTGCCGACGTGTTCGACCTCCTCCGCGGCGACGAGCGGATCCGCGTCCTCGCCGAGGCGCTCGTCCGCGTGCGCCACTGCCTCCTCGGCCCTCCGGGAGCGACCCTCGGAGGCGTGCGCGCCGCGCGCTCGCATCCGCAGGCGCTCGCGCAGTCCGACGCCTTCCTGCGCGAGCGCGGCATCCGCGCGGAGATCGCCTTCGACACCGCGGGCGCCGCGGCCGAGGTCGCGGAGCGCGGCGACCCGGCGATCGCGGCGATCGCGAGCCGTCGCGCGGCCGAGCGCTACGGCCTCACCGTGCTCGCCGAGGACATCGAGAGCGCCGCGGACAACATCACGCGCTTCCTCGCCGTCGCGCGGGACGCCGCGCACGCCGCCGGTGTCCCCGCCGCGCTCCGGGCCGGACCGCCGAAGACGAGCCTCGCGTTCACCGCGCTCAACGTCCCCGGCGCGCTCGTGCGCGCGCTCCAGCCGTTCGCGACCGCCGGCGTGCAGCTCTCGCGCATCGAGTCCCGTCCGAGCCGCGTCGCGGCGTGGGACTACGTCTTCTACGTCGACTTCGAGGGCGACCCCGCCGTCGCGCCGGCCGCGGAGGCGCTCGCCCTCATGCGCCACGCGTGCGCGTGGGTCCAGGTCATCGGCACCTACCCCGCCGCGACGACGGTCATCGACCCCTAGAGAGCGTTCCCTTGACGCGGCGCCGCGCGGGGGCGAGCATGACGGCGATGCGGACCACGTATCGGCGGTTCGGTTTCGCCTACGCCTATTGGGCGTGGGCCGCCGCGTCCGCCGAGGGAGCCGTGTCGGGCTAGCAGCCGATCCACTGGCACCGGGCGCAGGACGCGGAGCGAAGGCTCCGCGTTCCGTTTTTCTAGCGGAGAAGGGGGGCACGGTCACGGAGAAGGCCTGTCGCGGGATCCGCGGCGCGACCGACGTCGGCGAGGCCGGCGTGGAGCGCGCCACCGTCGCGCTCCTCGACGCCGTGGTCGGAGCGAACGGCTGCGACGTCTCGGACATCGCCGCCGCGATCTTCACCGTCACCGGGGACCTCGACGGCGCGAACCCGGCGGCGGCCGCGCGGGCGCACGGCTGGGAGACGGTCCCGATGCTCGTCGTCCGCGAGCACACCGACGAGCACGTCCTCCCCCGCTGCATCCGCGTCCTCGTGCTCTGGAACACCGCGCGCACGCAGCGCGAGATCCGGCACGCCTACCTCGGGCGGGCCGCGGCGCTGCGGCCCGACCTCGCCGGGAGCGCGACGTGATCGTCATGCGCTCGGACGCGACCGAGAACGACCTCGAGGTCGTGCTCGACCGGATCGGCTCGCTCGGGTTCCGGGCGCATCTGTCCCGCGGCGTCGAGCGCACGGTCGTCGGGATCGTCGGTGACGAGCGCGGGTACGAGCCCGAGATGTTCGAGGAGCTTCCCGGCGTCGAGCGCGTCGTGCGCATCCTCCGTCCGTTCAAGCTCGCGAGCCGCGACTTCCATCCGGCGGACCGCGTCATCACGCTCGCGAACGGCGCGCGCCTCGGAGGCCCGGACGTGCTCGTGATGGCCGGGCCGTGCGCGGTCGAGAGCGAGGCGCAGCTCCGCGAGACCGCCGCGTACGTCGCGGCGGCGGGCGTGAAGGTGCTGCGCGGCGGGGCGTTCAAGCCGCGGACGTCGCCGTACTCGTTCCAGGGCCTGGGCGCCGAAGGGCTCCGCCTCCTCCGCACCGTCGCGGACGAGCACGGGATGGCGGTCGTGACCGAGGTCGTCACGCCCGAGGACGTGGCGCTCGTCGCGGAGCACGCGGACATCCTCCAGATCGGCGCGAGGAACATGACGAACTTCGCGCTGCTCCGGTCGGCCGGCGGCGCGGGCAGGCCGATCCTCCTCAAGCGAGGCCTCGGGTCGACCGTGGACGAGCTCCTCCAGGCGGCCGAGTACATCCTCGCGCACGGCAACGAGGACGTCGCCGTGTGCGAGCGAGGGATCCGCACGTTCGAGCAGTCGACGCGCTTCACGCTCGACATCAACGCCGTGCCCGTCCTGAAGGAGCTCACCCACCTGCCGGTCGTCGTCGACCCGAGCCACGCGACCGGAAGGCGCGAGCTCGTCGGCCCGGTCGCGCGCGCGGCCGTCGCGTGCGGCGCCGACGCGCTGCTCATCGAGACGCACCCCGATCCGTCGCGCGCGCTCTCCGACGGGCCCCAGTCGCTCGACCCGCGGGGATTCCGGCATCTGATGGACGAGCTCACCGGCGTCGCCGCGGCCATCGGGCGGCGGGTCGCGTGACGCTCGGGCGCGTCGGCATCGTCGGCACGGGCCAGATCGGCACGGCCATCGGCTGCGCCCTCGGCGCCTCCGGCGCCGCCTCGGAGGTCGTGCTCCACGACCGGGACGACCAGGCCGCGCGGCGGAGCCTCGCGCGCGGCGCGGGCCGGCGCTCGACCTCGCTCGACGACGCGATCGCGAGCGACACCGTCGTGCTCGCGCTGCCGCTCGCGGCGCTCGTCGCCACGCTCGGCGGGGCGCGCTTCCGTCCCGGCAGCCTCGTCATCGACACCGCGACGGTGAAGCGGCCCGTGGTGCGCGCGATGCGGGCCCTCGCGCCGGCCGTCCACGCGATCGGCGGCCACCCGGTCGCGGGTACGGAGCGGTCGGGACCCGAAGGAGCGGACCCGGCCTCGCTGCGCGGTGCGACGTTCGCGCTGTGCCCCGTGCGCGACGACCCGGTCGCGCTCGAACGGGCGCGCGCGCTCGCCGTCGCCCTCGGCGCGGTGCCGATCGTGCTCGACGCGGACGAGCACGACGCGGCCGTCGCGGTCACGGTCGTGCTTCCCCACCTCATGGCGCGGGCGCTCGCCGCGCTGCCCGCCTCGGAGCGGCTCGCCGGGCCCGGCTACCGCGGGGCCACGCGGCTCGCGGCGGCGGACCCCGCCTCGGTCGCGGAGTGGGCCGCGGCGACCGCCGGCGACGTGCGGCCCGCGCTCCGGCTCCTGGCGCGGCAGCTCGAGGACTACGAGGGCCTCGTCGCGGACGAAGCCGCGCTCGCGCGGAGGCTCGGCGGGTGACGGGACGCATCGCGCTGATCGGCGACCCGGTCGCGGAGAGCGTGTCGCCCGACATGCAGAACGCGGCGCTGCGCGCGTGTGGTCTCGACCTCGAGTACGTCGCGCTGCGCGTCACGCGCGACGAGGTCGCGCGGCGCTTCCCCGAGCTCGCGCAAGAGACGCGCGGCATGAACGTGACGATCCCGCTGAAGGATGCGGTCGCGCGGCTCGTCGACGTGGTCGCCGACAGCGCGCGGGGCACGATGTCCGTGAACACGGTCGTGGTCGGCGACGGCGGCAGGACGACGGGGCACTCCACGGACGGGGCGGGCTTCCTCCGCGCGCTCCGCCACGCGGGCCTCGCGCCGCGGAGCGCGCTCATCCTCGGCGCCGGCGGAGCGGCACGCGCGATCGCCGCCGCGCTGCGGTCGGCCGGCTTGGAGGTCGCGGTCACCGCGCGCGACCTCGCGGCGGCGGAAGCGATGCGACCGCTCGGCGTGCGACCGATCGACCAGGCGTCGGCCGCCGCTGTCGCGTCGCGGAGCGACCTCATCGTGAGCGCGGTCCCGTCGACGGCCTGGCGCGACGGCGACGCCTTCCACATCGCGTCCGCGCTGCGTCCGGGCCGGATCGTCGCCGACCTCGCGTACCGCCCGCGCCGCACGCCGCTCCTCGCGCGCGCCGAGGCGGCGGGGTGCGCCGTGCTCGAGGGCGTCGAGATGCTCGTCGAGCAGGGGGCCCTGTCCTTCTCGCTCTGGACGGGTCGCGAGGCGCCGCTCGAGATCATGCGCGGCGCGGCGTACGCGGCCCTCGAGCGGCCGCCGGTGGCGCCGTGATCCGCTTCCTCACGGCCGGCGAGTCGCACGGCCCCGAGCTGACGGTCATCGTCGACGGCGTGCCCGCCGGCCTCGCGCTCGACGGCGCGGCGATCGACCGCGACCTCGCGCGCCGCCAGGGCGGGTACGGCCGCGGGGCGCGGTCGACGAAGATCGAGCGCGACCACGCGGAGCTCACGAGCGGCCTCGCGGGCGGACGGACGACGGGCGCGCCCATCGCGATGCGGATCGTGAACCGCGACTTCGCGAACCAGCCGGCGGAGAAGCCGCCGCTCACCGCGCCGCGGCCCGGCCACGCCGACCTCGCGGGCAGCCGCAAGTACGGGCACGCCGACATGCGGGACGTGCGCGAGCGCGCGAGCGCGCGGGAGACCGCCGCGCGCGTCGCCGCCGGCGCGATCGCGAAGCAGCTGCTCGCCGTCGCGGGCTGCCGCATCGGCTCGTACGTCACCGCGATCGCCGACGTCGCGGCCGACGTCCCCGATCTCGGGTCCCTCGACGCGAGCGCGCTGCACGCGCTCGCCGACGCGGCGGACGCGAGCGACGTGCGCACGCCGGACGCCGCCGCGGCGCCGCGGATGCGCGAGGTCATCGACGCGGCGAAGGCCGCGCTCGACACGGTGGGCGGGGTCTTCGTCGTGTTCGCGACCGGCCTCCCCGCGGGCCTCGGGTCGTACGCGCAGTGGGACCGCCGCCTCGACGGGCGCCTCGCGCAGGCGGTCTGCGCGATCCACGCGATCAAGGGCGTCGAGATCGGCGACGCGTTCGCGATCGCCCGCCGGCGCGGGAGCGCCGCGCAGGACCCGATCCGCCGCGACGGCGCGGGCCTCGTGCGGGGCTCGAACCGCGCGGGCGGCCTCGAGGGCGGGGTCACGAACGGCGAGCCCATCGTCCTCCGCGCGGCGATGAAGCCGCTGTCGTCGGTGCGCACCCCCGTCGAGAGCGTCGACCTCGCGACCGGCGCTCCGGCGGACGCGCCGTACGTGCGGACCGACGTATGCGCCGTGCCCGCCGCCGCGGTCGTCGGCGAGGCCGCCGTCGCGTGGGTGCTCGCCGAGGCGCTCCTCGAGCGCGTCGGCGGCGATCGCGTCGAGGCGATCGCGGCCTCGCTCGAGCGGCTCGCGCCCGGGCCGCTGCCGGCACGGTGACCGCGGAGCCGCTCCCGGCGCCGCCGCTCCCGCCGGGCCGTCCGAACCTCGTGCTGAGCGGGCTCATGGGCGCGGGCAAGTCGACGTGCGGCGCCGCGGCCGCGGCCGCGCTCGGCCTCCCGTTCGTCGACCTCGACGCGGTCGTCGAGCGCCGGGCGGGCCGGACGGTCGCGGAGATCTTCGCGGCGGGCGGCGAGGCCGCGTTCCGCGCGCTCGAGCGCGCCGCGGTGGCCGACGCCGCGCGGCTCTCGTCGACCGTGATCGCGGCGGGCGGCGGCGCCCCGGCCGACCGCGCGTCGTTCGCCTCGCTCGCCCGCACCGGCGTGAGCGCGCTCCTGTCGGTCACGCCGGCGGAGGCCGTCCGCCGGGTCGGCGCCGCGAGCGCGAGGCCGCTCCTCGCCGGCGACGCGCGCGCGACCCTCGAGCGGCTCGCCGTCGAGCGCGGCGACGCGTACGCCGCCGCGGGCGAGGCGCTCGACACCTCCGCGCGGACGGCGGAGGACGTGACGCGCGAGCTCGTCGGCCGCTACCGCAGCGCCGCGGCGCCGGGTCCGCTGCGGCTCGACGTGCGCATCGGCGACGTCACGACGCGCGTGGTCGTGGGCGACGGCATCCTCGCCGCCGCGGCGCGCGAGCTCGGCGCCGCGGCCCCCGACGTGACGCGCGCGATCGTCGTCGCCGACTCGGCGGTCCTCGCCCACGTGCAGCCGATCGAGCGATCGCTCCGCGAGGGCGGCTTCTCGCTGCTCGGCCCCGTCGCGATCCCGGCCGGCGAGGCGGCGAAGACGCTCGCCACCGTCGACCTCCTGTGGCGGCGGTTCCAGGGTGAGCGCATCGACCCGTCCTGCGCCGTGATCGCGGTCGGGGGCGGGGCTGCGCTCGACGCCGCCGGCTTCGCGGCGGCGACCTACGCGCGGGGTCTACCGCTCGTGAACGTGCCCACCACGACGCTCGCGATGGCGGACGCCGCGCTCGGCGGCAAGGTCGCCATCGACCACGCGGGCGCGAAGAACCTCGTCGGGGCGTATCACCCGGCGCGCCTCGTCCTCGCGGATCCGGCCGTCTGCCGCACGCTCGGGCCGAGCACGACCGCCGAAGGGCTCGCTGAGATCGTGAAGGCGGGGATCCTCGCCTCGCCGCTCGTCGCCGAGCTCGCGGCGGATGCGCCGCTCGAGTGGCTCCTGGAGCAGGCGCTGCGCGTGAAGGCCGCCTACGTCGCGGCCGACCCGCGCGACGCCGGCGTGCGGCGCTCGCTCAACCTCGGCCACACGTTCGCCCACGCGATCGAGTCCGCGAGCGAGCACCGTGTCTCGCACGGCGCCGCGGTCGCGATGGGGCTCGTGGCCGCGGCGAGGCTGGGCGCGGCGCTCGGCACGTGCCCGCCGCGCCTCGCCGACGACCTCGCCCGGACGCTCGCCGCCCTCGGCCTCCCGACGCGTGCCCCCGACCTCGACCGCGCGCGCATGCTGGCCGCGATGGAGGCCGACAAGAAGCGCAGCGGCGGCGCGGTGCGCTTCGTCGTGCCGGCCGCCGGCGGCGCGGCGCTCGTGAGCGGCATCGCGCCGCGCGACGCGCTCGGGCACCTCGCGTGAAGGTCCTCGTCCTCCACGGGCCGAACCTGAACCTCCTCGGGGAGCGCGAGCCCGAGACGTACGGCCGCCTCACGCTCTCCGAGCTCGACGCGCGCGTCATCGAGCGGGGCACCGAGCTCGGCGTCGAGGTCCTCGCCCGGCAGAGCAACCTCGAGGGCGAGCTCGTCGACCTCATCCAAGACGCGAGGACGTGGGCCGGCGGGATCCTGATCAACGCGGGCGGGTACTCGCACACGAGCGTCGCGATCCGCGACGCGATCGCCGCGGTCCGCCTGCCCACGATCGGCGTCCACCTCACGAACCCGGCGGCGCGCGAAGAGTTCCGGCGGACCGACGTCGTGGCGACGGCGTGCCGGGCGACGGTCGCGGGCTTCGGCTGGCGCTCCTACCTGCTCGCGCTCGAAGGCCTCGTCGCGCTCCTCCGCGAGGACGCCGCCTCGAGATAGGCGTTCCCGGCTACGCCGGGACCGTCCTGCTTCCGCGCCTCACGGCTTCGCAGTAGTTCGCGAGCATCCGCGGCCCGTCGGCCGAGAGCACCGACTCCGGGTGGAACTGCACGGCCTCGAGCGGCAGGCCGCGATGGCGGATGCCCATCACCTGCCCGTCCTCGCTCCTCGCCGTGACGACGAGATCCGCGGGCAGCGAGCCCTCCTCGGCGACGAGCGAGTGATAGCGCGTCGCGACGGTCGGCCCGTGGATGCCCGCGAACACGCCGAGCCCGTCGTGCGTCACGGTCGAGGTCTTCCCGTGCCGCGGCTCGGGCGCCCGGATCACGCGGCCGCCGAAGGCGACGACCGCGCACTGGAGGCCGAGGCACACCCCGAGCGTCGGGATGCCGCGCTCCGGCGCCTCTCGCACGACGCGGAGCGCCACGTCCGCGTCCTCGGGACGGCCCGGTCCGGGCGAGACGACGACGCCGTCCGGGCCGGCGCGGAGCGCATCGTCGAGCGTCGGATCGTCGATCCGCCTGACGTCGACGTCCGCCCCGAGCGCGGCGAGCGCCTGCGCGATGTTGTGCGTGAACGAGTCGAGGTTGTCGACGAGGAGGATCCGCATCACGCGCCGCCGCCGCGCATCGCGTCGTCGAGCGTGGGCACGAGCTCGATCGCGCGGAGCAGCGCGCCGGCCTTCGCGCGCGTCTCGGCCTCCTCGGCGGCCGGCTCCGAGTCGGCGACGATGCCGGCGCCCGCCTGGATCCGGCAGACGTCCTTCGTCACCACCGCCGTGCGGATGGCCAGGCACGTGTCGAGCGCGCCGTCGAAGTCGACGTAGCCGACGGCGCCGGCGTACGGGCCGCGCGCGTCGTCCTCGAGCTCGGCGATGCGCTGCATCGCGCGCAGCTTCGGTGCTCCGGACACCGTTCCCGCCGGGAACGCCGCGGCGAACGCGTCGAGGGCGTCCCGGCCGTCCCCCAGCTGCCCCTCCACCACGGAGGTGAGGTGCATGACGTGCGAGAAGCGGTCGACACGCATGAGCTCGCGAACGGTCACCGTGCCCGGCGCGGCGATGCGCCCGATGTCGTTGCGCGCGAGGTCCACGAGCATCACGTGCTCCGCCCGCTCCTTCTCCGAGCCGCGCAGCTCCGCCTCGAGCGCGGCGTCGGCCGCGTCGTCGCCGCCGCGCGGGCGCGTGCCGGCGATGGGATGCATGACGACGCGACCCGCGCGCACCTGCACGAACGGCTCGGGCGACGCGCCGACGAGCGTCGCCTCCCCGGCGTCGAGGAAGAACAGGTACGGCGACGGGTTCACGTGGCGGAGCGCGCGGTAGAGGGCGAGCGGCTCGGGCGCGGGCGTCACGTCGAACCGCTGCGAGAGGACGATCTGGATGCAGTCGCCGCCGCGGATGAGCTCGCGCGCGGCGGCGGCGCGCCGGGCGAACTCGTCCGGCGTCATGTTCGCGGCGACGGTCCGCGGCGCGGCGGGCGCGCGCGGGAGCGACACGTTCCCCGCGAGCCGCTCGAAGACGCTCGCGACCGCCTTCTCCGCGCCGCCGGGACGGCCGGCGACGTCGTGCGCGATCACCGCGAGCGTCCGGCGCAGATGGTCGAAGGCGACGACGGTGTCGTAGAGGCCGAAGCGGAGCTCGGGCAGCCCGCTCACGTCGCGGCGGTGCGCCGGGAGCGACGGCTCGAGGCGCCGCGCCGCGTCGTAGGAGACGTACCCGACCGCTCCGCCGGAGAACGGTGGCAGCCCGTCGCGTCGCATCCGGCGGTAGCGCGCGACGAACGCGCGGAGCGCGTCGAAGGGCCGATCGGTGCGCTCGGCCGAGGCCGCGCCGCGGTCCACGACCACGGCCTCGCCGCGCTGGTACGTGAACGTCGCGAACGGCGCGACGCCGATGAACGAGTAGCGCCCGACGCGCTCCCCGCCCTCGACGCTCTCGAGGAGGAACGCGCCGCCCATGCCGCGGAGCTTCGCGAACGCGGAGACCGGCGTCTCGAGGTCGGCGATCCGCTGACGGACGAGCGGCGTGAGCGTCGTCGGCGCGCTCGCGACGGCCATCAGCGCTGCCCCGCCTTGCGCATCGCGGCGACGAACGCCCCGAGCGCGCGGGACCGCTCGCGTGGCGCCGCGGCGGCGATCGCCTCGAGCGCGGCACTTCCGACGACGACGCCGTCGGCGACCCCGCGGAGCGCGGCGACGTGCTCGGGCCGCGAGATGCCGAACCCGACCGCGATCGGGAGCGGCGTGTGCGCCCGCACGCGCCGCACGAGCGCGGGGGTCTCGTCGCCCAGCGCCGCACGCGCTCCCGTGACGCCGGTGAGCGCGACGCAGTAGACGAAGCCGCGCGCCGACGGGAGGAGCCGCGCGAGGCGCTCGTCGGGCGTCGTCGGCGCGTAGAGGTCGATGCGCACGAGCCCGCGCGGGGCGAGGGCCGCGTCGAACGGCGCGGCCTCCTCGGCGGGCAGGTCCGGGACGATGACGCCGGCGACGCTCGCGTCGGCGGCTTCCGCCGCGAAGCGCTCGAGCCCGTGCCGCAGGAACGGGTTCGTGTAGCCCATGAGCAGCACCGGGGCGTCGGGCGCGATCGGGCGGGCGGCCGCGAGGCACGCAGCGAGCGTCGTGCCGTTCCCGAGCGCGATCTCGCTCGCCCGCTGGACCGTGGCGCCGTCGGCGAGCGGGTCGCTGAACGGGACCCCGAGCTCGAGCACGTCGGCGCCGGCGTCGAGCGCCGCGCGCGCGAGGTCGATCGTGCTGCCGCGCTCGGGGAAGCCGACGGTCAGGTAGATCACGAGCGCGAGCCGGCCCTCCGCCCGCGCCCGCGCGAACGCGAGCGCGATCCGCTCCGCGGCCGGCAGCGTCACCACCGTCACGGGACGGCCCGCATGACGGTGTCGAGGTCCTTGTCGCCGCGCCCCGACAGGCAGAGGAGGACGTCCGTCTCGCCGCCGTACGCGTCGCGGACGTACGGGAGGTCCGCCACCGCGTGCGCCGGCTCGAGCGCCGGCACGATCCCCTCGGTGCGCGCGAGCAGGCGGAAGCCCTCGAGGGCCTCGTCGTCGGTGCGCGCGACGTACTCGGCGCGGCCGCTCGCGTGAAGGGCCGCGTGCTCGGGGCCGACGCCCGGGTAGTCGAGCCCGGCGGAGATCGAGTGGGTGCCCCGGATCTGGCCGTCGTCGTCCTGGAGCACGAGCGTCCTCGTGCCGTGCAGCACGCCCGCGCTCCCGCCGACGACCGACGCGGCGTGCTCGCGCGTCGCGACCCCGCGCCCGCCCGCCTCCACGCCGCGGAGGCGCACGCCCGCATCGGCGATGAAGGCGGCGAAGATCCCGATCGCGTTCGACCCGCCGCCGACGCACGCGAGGACGACGTCCGGGAGGCGGCCCGTCCGCTCCCGCGCCTGCGCGCGCGCCTCGCGGCCGATGACCGACTGGAGGTCGCGGACGATGGTCGGATACGGGTGCGGGCCGATCGCCGACCCGAGGAGGTAGTACGTCGTGCGCACGTTCGTCACCCAGTCGCGGATCGACTCGTTCACCGCGTCCTTGAGCGTCCGGGTGCCCGCGTCGACCTGGCGCACCTCGGCGCCGAGGAGCCGCATCCGGTAGACGTTCGGCGCCTGGCGGCGCATGTCCTCGACGCCCATGTAGACGACGCACTCGAGCCCGAGGAGCGCGCAGGCGGCCGCCGTCGCGACGCCGTGCTGGCCCGCGCCGGTCTCGGCGACGATCCGCCGCTTCCCCATCCGCCTCGCGAGGAGCGCCTGGCCGAGCGCGCTGTTGATCTTGTGCGCGCCGGTGTGCGCGAGGTCCTCTCGCTTCAGGAGGACGCGGCGGAGGCCGACCGCGGCCGCGAGCCGCGGCGCGTCCGTGAGGGGCGTCGGGCGGCCGACCCAGTCGCGGAGCAGACGCGCGTACTCCGCCTCGAAGGCCGGATCCGCGCGCGCCGCGAGGTAGGCGTCCTCGAGCTCCAGGACGGCGGGCATGAGCGTCTCCGGGATGTACTGGCCCCCGTACTCGCCGAACCTTCCCTTGCTCAAGCGGCTCGTCTCCGCAGCGTCGCCGCATCGCCTCGCCGCATGCTCAGGCCGATCGTCCTCGCTCGCGCGGCGGATCCGCGCGGCGCTCGGCCTCTCACCGGCTCGACACCGGCGCGCCCTTCCAGTGCGCGAGCGCGAAGACGAGCGGCGCCGGATCCTCGAGCCGCATCAGCGCGGTCCCGACGAGGATCGCGTCGACCCGCGCGGGAAGCTCCGGGAGGTCGTCGGCGGACGAGATCCCCGACTCGGCGACGAAGAGCTGCCCGGGCGCGACGAACGAGTGGAGGAGCCTCGCCCTGCCGCGGTCGATCGTCTCGGGATGGCGCAGGTCGCGCGCGTTCGCGCCGACGAGCCGTGCGCCGGAGCGCACCGCGCGCCCGAACGCCGCCACGTCGTGCGCCTCGACGAGCACCTCGAGCCCGAGCGAGGCCGCCTTCCGCATGAGGCGAGCCAGCAGCGCGTCGTCGAGCGCCTCCGCGATGAGGAGGATGGCGTCGGCGCCGTGCCCGTGCGCCGCGGCGACGTGCGCCTCCGTCGTGATGACGTCCTTGCACAGGACGGGGATCGACACCGTGGAGCGGACACGGTCGAGGTCCTCGAGGCTGCCGCCCCAGTGACGAGGCTCGGTGAGGACGGAAATGGCCGCGGCACCCGCCGCCTCGTACGTGATCGCGCGCCGCGCGAGGTCCGCCTCCGGCGCGAGCGCCCCCGCCGAGGGCGAGCGCCGCTTGATCTCGGCGATGACGGCGAGGCGATGGCCGCTCTCGCGCCGCCGCAGGATCGCGCGGGCGAGCGAGCGCGGGGCGTCCGCCTCCCGCGTCCTCGGCGGGAACGGCCGCCTGCGCGCGTCCTCGGCGAGCCGGTCGAGGAAGTCGCTCACGCCCCGGCCTCCGCGAGGCGCGTCGTGAGCGCGACGAGGTCGTCGAGCCGCCGCGCGGCCTTCCCGCTGTCGATCGTCTCCGCCGCGATGCCGACGCCTTCCTTCACCGTGTCCGCGAGACCGGCGACGTAGCAGGCCGCGCCGGCGTTGAGGAGCACGGCGGTGCGGATCCCGCCGCTCGCGCCGCCGAGCACGCGGCGCGCCATCTCGGCGTTCAGCGCCGGCTCACCGCCGCGGACCTCGTCCATGATCCCCGGCGCGAGCCCGAGATCCCGCGGCTCGATGGTCTCCTCGCGGATGTGCGTGCCGCGGACGTCCCACACCATCGTCGGCCCGATCGGGCTGATCTCGTCGATCCCGCCGGCGCCGTGCACGACGAGCGAGCGCTCGGCCCCGAGCTCCGAGAGCACGCGCGCCATCGTCTCGCCGAGCGCCGACGTGGGCACGCCGAGCACCTGGCGCTTCACCCCCGCGGGGTTGGCGAGCGGGCCGAGGATGTTGAAGACGGTGCGGATCCCGAGCTCGCGCCGGACGGGCCCCGCGTGCTTCATCGCGGGATGGAACCGCGGCGCGTACATGAAGGCGATGCCGATCCTGTCGAGACAGGTCGTGACCGCGTCGGGTCCGAGGTCGATGGCGACGCCGAGCGCCTCGAGGACGTCGGCGCTGCCGCACCGGCTCGACGCGGCGCGGTTCCCGTGCTTCGCGACGCGGGCGCCGGCGGCCGACGCGACGACCGCGGAGACCGTCGAGATGTTGAACGTGTTCGCGCGGTCGCCCCCCGTCCCGCACGTGTCGATCGCGCCCGGGGGCGCGTGGACGCGCACCGCGGCGTCGCGCATCGCGAGCGCGAAGCCCGCGATCTCGTCGGCGCTCTCGCCGCGGAGGTGGAGCGTGGCGAGGAGCGCGGCGAGCACCGCCGGCGGCGCTTCGCCCGACATCACGTGCGACATGGCCTCGCGCGCCTCGTCGCGCGTCAGCGTGTCGTGCTCCAGGACCCGGTCCAGCGCTTCCTTCGCGTCCACGGCACCTTCCTCAGAGAGATACGAATGCCCTCGCCCGACCTCGGGACGAGGGCTCGTGGTGCCACCCGATCTCGGCCGCGCCACCGGCGCGGACCGGCGGAGCCGGATCCTCGCCTGGGCGCGCGCGGCCCTCAGCCTCCGCTTCCGCGGAGCGCCCCCTGGTAACGGAGGGCCGCCGGCCGGGACTACTCCTCTTTCGGTTTCGCCCCGGCGTCTCGCGGGGTCCATTCGCGCCGCGCTCCGCCCCCGGCTCGCACCGCCCGCCGGGTCGCTGGTGGCCTCGCGCGCCCTACTCGTCCCCGCTCGAACGACTTCCCGGGCATCGTACCGCGCCGCGCGCGCCGCGGGCGCTTTTTCTTCGGTTTTTCCGGGCTGGCAAGGAGGCCGCATGAGCGGGGCCCGTGACGCCCCTCCAGCAAGCAAGCGCCGTAATTGCTGCCGGAAACGGGCGCGAAAGAGGCATTCGTAGGATCGTGGCCCCATGGCACTGAGAGCTCCCCTCGTACCCGGCCGCCCGCTCGGCCCGATGGCTGTGCGGTCGGTCCTCGAGGGCTACCCGCCGGGCCGGATCCGCGAGATCCTGCGCGGCCTGCCGACCGCGACGGGCTACACGGCCACGGTGAAGCCGCTCCGCTACCGGACCCGCCCGCACCTCCAGGCGTTCACCTTCTGGGACCGGCCGGAGATCGTCATCCAGGTGCCGGAGCCGTTCGTGCCGTTCCGCGAGCTCGTCGACCTCGGCTCGCAGGGCTCGCCGATCGTGCTCTTCCGGAACCGGCGCGAGGTCATCCGGTTCCTCTACCTCCACGAGTTCTGCCACTGGTGGCTCTACCTGCTCCACGGGTGGGGCACCTCGGCCGAGGTGGCGTGCGACCGCTACGCGTTCGCGAACTTCCGCCGCCTCGGCCCGGTCACGCCCCCGAGCCGGCGCTGGCGGGGGGACCGCGCGGCCTAGCAGGGCGGGGCGGCCTCCTCGAACACGCGCTCCGCCGTGAACGGCACGAGCTGGAGCGAGTCCACCGGCGCGACCTGGTTGAAGCGCTGCACCTTCGCGTTCAGCTGGGCGACGGCATCCGCGATCTCCCTGCGAACCTGCGCGTCGCGGTCCCGGGAGCGGCGCGCCTCGTCGAGGATCAGATCCGCCGGCAGGTCGCGGAGCTGCCGCCGGCGGCGCTCCGCCCACGCGAGGTGTGCGCGCGCCCGCGCGACGATCTCCGCGTGCTCGCGGTCGATCCCGATCCTGAGCTCGCTCCAGGTCGGGATGACGTTCGCGTTCGACATGAGGTGGAAGGCGGCCCAGCGGTCTCCGGCCGCGTCGTACGCGTCGGGTGGGAACGGCTTCCCCTCTCCCGGAAGTCCCGAGAGCTCCCCCGCCTCGGCCATGCGCGCGAGGCGCTCCTCGACGCCGCGTTCGATGCGGCGGAGCCTCGGCGAGCGCGGGTCGTCGGCCGCCGGCGGCTGCGACATCAGGCGATCCGCGCGAGGACGCGGCCGTCGGCCGCGAGCCGCACGGCGGTCGGCACGACCGCGACGCCGTACTTGCGCGCGAGGTCCTCGCGCACCGAGACGTCGACGGTGCGCACGGTCTCGCCCGCGCGCTCGAGACGCTCGCGCAGCTCGACGCAATCGGAGCACAGCGGGTGCGTGAACTCGACGATCGTGCCCTCCGCGAGCTCGCCCACGTCGCCGACGTCGAACCGGGCGAGGCCCCTCGCGCGGATGCCGCGGAGCCGCGCGCCGATCCGGTACATCTCGCAGCCGACGCAGAGGCCCGTGGCCGCGGCGAGGAGCGCGAGCGCCGCCACGAGCGCCCCGAGCGCCGCTCCGATCGCCGCGGCGCCCGCCGCGTAGGCGACGCTCGCGGCGCCGAGGAAGACGAGGCCGATGACGTTCGCGAAGCGGGGCGGGCGCGCGTCCTCGAGGCGGCCCTCGCCGATCCGCGGCTGGATCACCTCGAAGTAGAGGAGGCACGGGACGCAGTAGCGCCGCCCGAACGCGAGGCCGACCGCGAGCTGGAGCGCGAGGAGCGCGAAGACCGGCCACCAGCCGGTCAGCACGGCGACGAGCGAGAGCGATCCGACGATCGCCTGGTTCGTCCTCGGCGCGCGGACGTCGATGACGGCCGTGTCGCGGTACGGATCCGCGGTGCGGACGAAGGAGGCGGTGCTCACGCGGCGGCGCGCGCCTGCGCGCGGCGGACCAGCCATCGCGCGAACCGCGCGTGCGGGTCGAACCCGACGAGCGCCGGCGCGTCGGTCACGAAGTTCGAGAGCGCGTTGATGTCGTAGACGTAGGGCAGCCCGTCGCGCGCCGCGACGAGGTACTCGACCCCGCCGACGTCGAGGCGGCCGGCGCGCGCGATGCGCAGGACAGCGTCGACCATGTCGGCCGGCGCGTCGAACGCCTCGATCCGCAAGGGCTTCTTCGCCGCGGCGGACGCGACCGCGTTGCCGTACTGGTCGGTCGGGATCTGGCAGATGTCCGCCGGGCACAGGTTGAAGTCCTGCTCGCGGTCGTTCGTGATGCGGATCGAGTAGAGGTGCTCGCCGTCGAGGAACTCGACGCGCACGATCGCGCCGCCCTCGGGCTCGAGGTACTCCTGCACGAGGACCGTGCCGTCGGGGCCGAACGCGGTCTCGCCCGCGCCCTCGCGAAGCCCGTCGATCGTGTCGAAGCGCCGCATGAGCGCGCCCGACCCGCCGACGTTCGGCTTCACGATCACCGGGAAGCGGAGCCCGAGCGCCGCGTCCACGATCCGATCCGCGTCGGTCGCCACATGCGCGCGCGGCGCGCGGATCCCGAGGCGGTGCAGCAGGAGCAGCTGCTGCGCCTTCGACGTCTCGAGGCGGAACGCGTCGCTCCCGTTCACGACCGGGATCCCCCGCTCCTCGAGGTACGGGATGAACTGCCGGGCGAACGCGAGGCTCGCGGCGTGGCCCCGCAGGAAGGACGAGGGTGACACCTTGTTCACCGCGAGCGACCAATCGGGAGCGGGCGCCGCCGGGTCGAACGCGGCGGCGTTCGCGAAGAAGCGCTCGTAGGGGGCGCCCTCCGCCTCGAGCGCGGCGAACAGCGGCGCCATCCAGGCCTCGTTCTCGTACAGGACGGCGATGCTCCCCACGGCATTTCCGATCATATCGCTCGGAATTCGCTCCCAGCAAGGGGGCGCCGGGCGGGCGAGCGAGCCGATACCTTCGGTGGCGTGCCGACCCCGCTCGACTTCGGGCCCTTCCTCGCCCTCTCGGAGGCGGCGCGGGCCGAGCTCGCGGTGCAGGCGCGGCCGATCTCGATCCCCGCGGGCGTGGCGCTCGTCCGGGAGGGCGACGCGAGCGACGACGTGTACGCGGTCACGAGCGGACGGCTCCGCATCGTCGTCGGGCCGGGCGAGCGCGCCGTCGCGCAGCTCGCCGCGCCCGCCCTCGTCGGCGAGATCGCGGCGCTCGAGCGCGCCCCGCGCACCGCGTCCGTCATCGCTCGGACGCCGGTGCGTGGCCTGCGCATCGCCGGCGACCTGGTCCGGCTCGCCGCCGCCGCCGACGAGCGCTTCGCCGCCGAGCTGCGCGCGTTCGCGGACCTCCGCGCCGTCCGCACGTTCCTGCGGCGGGAGAGCCCGTTCGCTGAGATGCCGTCCGACGCCGCCGCCGAGCTCGCCGCGCGCCTCCGGCTCGTGCGCTTCGCCGACGGCGAGCCGCTCGTGCGTGAGGGCGAGCGCGGCGACGACGTCTACCTGCTGCGGTCGGGCGAGGCCGTCGTCGAGCGCGGCGAGCCGCCGGAGGCCATCGCGACGATGGGCGCGGGGGCGCTCGTGGGCGAGCTCTCGGCGCTCACCGGCGCGCCGCGCAACGCGACGGTGCGGGCGCGCGGCGCCGTCGAGGCGTTCCGCGCGGCGGGCGACGACGTGCGCGCCGTGCTGCGCCGGCACCGGGCAACGATCGACCGGCTCGAGGACGCGATGCGCTCCCGGCACGCGCCGCGGCGGACCGGCGACGCCCGCGTCGAGGACGCCCCCGACGACCGGGGTGCCGTCATCCTCCACGACGAGCGCACCGGCACGTACCTGCGGCTCTCGCGCGACGCGCTCGCGATCTACGAGGCGCTCGACGGGGCCCGGACGCTCCGCGACCTCGCGCTCATCCACTTCGCCCGCACCGGCTCGCTCGATCCGCGGGGCGTGTTCGACACCGTCGCCGCCCTGCAGGCGGCGGGCTTCGCGTCGGCCCCGCGGATCGCCGCGGACGCGCCGGACGCTCGGCTCATGCGCCTCGCCGACGTCATCCTCGCGCCGCGCGTCGAGGTCTCGAGCGGCGACCGGATCGCCGGAGCCCTCGCCCGCGCGCTCGCGCCGGCGTTCACGCCGGCGGGCGCGTGCGTCGCGATCGCGCTCGGGCTCGTCGGCCTCGCGCTCCTCGTCCGCCTGTTCCGCCTGGCGTCGCCCACGACGTTCGGGATCGCCGGCCTCGCGGTGGCCTTCGTCGGCATCCTCATCGCGGGGCTCGGCCACGAGGCGGCGCACGCGATCGCGACGAAGGTCGAAGGCCGCCGCGTGGGTCGCGCGGGCATCGGCCTCCTGTGGTTCACGCCGGTCATCTACGTGGACACCTCGGATGCCTGGCTCCTCGACCGGCGCCGCCGCGCGCTCATCAACATCGTCGGGCCGCTGTTCAACTTCGCGGCCGCCGGCGTCTTCGCGATCGCCGCGACGTACGCGCGCGGGGGCGCGCAGGACCTGCTCATCTGGCTCGCGTTCATCAACCTCGTGAGCGTCGCCTTCAACCTGTCGCCGCTCCTCGAGTTCGACGGCTACTACGCCCTCTCGGACCTCACGGGCACGAACGCCCTCCGCCGCAAGGCGCTCCGCTTCGTGTTCCGCGACCTCGTCGACCGGCCGCGGCGCCCGCGCACGCGCGCGGAAGCGGGCTTCCTCGCGTTCGCGGTCGCGGCGCTCGTCTACGTGCTCGCGGTCAGCGGCGTCGTGCTCCTCGGCGTGCCCGCGGTCGTCGACGGGCTGCTCGCGTCCACGGTGGCTGATGGGACCCGCGTGCTCGCCGGGACGGCCATCGCGCTCGTCCTCACGGCCCTCCTCGTAGGCCCGTTCGTCGCCGAGGTGTTCGCCGTCCGGTCGGAGGGCGCCGGCTAGTGGCGCCGCTTCGCGTCGCTCGGCGCCTTCATCAGCGGCGATGCCGTCTTCGCCGCGATCGCCGC
>DASSSF010000030.1:0-18576 GCA_035708565.1 Candidatus Limnocylindria bacterium | reverse complement strand
GAAGGCGAGGCGAACTACGTGACGATGCTCGCGGCAACGTACGGTCCGTACAGCGCGATGGCCTACACGGCGCCCGGCCGGAGCACGCGGTGGTACCTGCCGAACGTGACGCGAACGCTCGGCGGACCGACCGGCTGGACGACGCCCATCATCATCCAGTCCACGGCGCCGGCGGTCACGACGGCCCGCCTCACGTGGTACCGCTTCGCCGACGGCGCGCTCGTCCACCGTCATCTCGTGACCGGCATGCAGGGCGCGACCGCCGTCCGGATCGATCCGCGGTCGATCCCCGCGCTCGCCGACGACACGCAATACGCCGTCGTCGTCGAGGCGCCGACGTTCGGCGTGAGCGTCATCGTCACCGAGCTCAACACGCAGGGCGGCGACTCCGCGATGGCCTACGAGGGGTTCGTGCAGCCGCGCGAGCAGGGCTCCATGCTCACGGGCTGCACGCCGAGCTCGGCGCCCGCGGGTTCGACCTTCTACTGCGCCTTCTATGGCTTGCCGCCGGGCGCGTCGCCCGTGACGTTCACGCGCAGCCACCCGACGGCGGGAACGACGACGGGGACCGGCACCCCGATCGCGGCCGACGGCTCCACGACCGGCGACTACGCCCTCACGATGCCCGGCACGTGGACGGTGACCGCGACCGCGGGCGGCACCACCGCGACGGCGAGCTTCACGGTCCTGCCCCCGACATTCACGACCACGATCACGCGGTCCGGCAACGGGTCGGTCGCCGCCCGGACGGCGGCCGGGGTCGCGTGCGCGGTCTGGGCCGCGCAGCCCGACGGCGAAATGCACGACTACTTCTTCCGTAGGAACGTGATCACCGCGATCTCCGACGCCTCCGGCGAGATGAGCGCGAGCTACCCGCCATTCAGTACGCCGAGCGGCACCTGGCACAACGTGGTGCGATGCACCTCCGGAAGCGAGACGAGCTTCGTCTACTCACCGTTCACCGTCCCCTGATCCGACGGCCGTGGCGCGCGCTCGGTCGCGCGCCACGGCGGTTCCGTCGGCGCGTCCCTGAGGCGCCACACCTTCGCGGCGCGATAGCGGGTCCTAGTCTGCCGTCGTGAACGCGTGAGCTGGGCCCAGCTCAGGCGCTGGCGCGTTGCTCCGTCGGCCGGACGAGGAAGATCCAGATGTCCCACACGATGTGGCTCGTGATGAGGGCCGCCATCGGCGCGCCGAGCGCCGCGAGCGCCCCCCACCAGAGTCCCGCGACCGACGCCGCGCCGATGAGCGTCGCGTTCGCCGAGGCGACGTGGACGCCGCCGTACGCGGCGCTCGAGAGGAGCCAGCCGCCGAGGCGGCCGTAGCGCGAGGCGAGGCCGTGGAAGACGAGCCCGCGCCAGAAGAGCTCCTCCGCGGGACCGATGACGAGCGCGAGGCGCGCCGCGATCTCGGGCTCGGGCCGGAGCGTGCGCAGCTCGTAGATCTCCGCGATCTCGGCGCTCCCGCGCGGCATGACGCGCCGCGCCATCCGGTCCCCGGCCTGGAAGATCCCGTAGAGACCGGCCGCGATGGCGAGGCCGAGCGCGACGCTGCGCGGGCCGAAGCCGCTCGGCCGCGCGCGGCGGTCCTCGGCGAGGGCCATGACGCCCAGCACCGCGCCGGTCTCGGTCATGTGCTCCCAGAACTTCGAGCGGTCGCCCCGGAACGTGCGCGCGAAGAGCCCCGCCGCGAGCGCCAGGCCCGCGAGCGCGTCGACGGCGCGAGGCACCCTGCCGATCGCAGCGGGAGTACCCCCTGCAGCCCCCCTCAACGGGCGAGCGCCGTGAGGACGAGGCCGAGGACGAGCAGGATGCCGAACGCCGCGTGGAGCTGCGCCGTCTCGAGGTCGATCATCGCGATCGCGCGCTGCTGACCGGCGACGCCGAGCTCCGCCGCGCGGATCATGCGCACGAGGAGCGGCAGCGAGAGCACCGCGAGGAGCGTGTACGCGGGCACGAGCGCGAGCGCGACCGCGACCGCGAGCGCCATGTACGCGCCGACGATGAGCGAGACGTAGAGCCAGTACGCGACGCGGCGCCCGGCGCGCGACGAGAGCGTCGCGTTGCCGACGACGCGGCCGTCCTCGGTGATGTCGCGCCACTCGTTCCCATGGAGGATCGCCGCGACGAGGAGGCCGACGGGCACCGACAGCACGAGCGCGCGGGGGTCGAACGCGCCCGAGATGACGTAGTTGCTGCCTACCGTCATGAGGACCCCCATGAGGAGGAACACGAGCGGAAGGCCGAGCGCCTTGAACTTGTACTCGAACGGTGGCGCCGTGTAGAAGTAGCCGCCGACGAGCCCGACCACGCCGAGCGCGACGACCGGCCAGCCGCGCACCGCCGTGAGCGCGATCCCCACGAGCACGGCGAGCGCGAACGCGCCGAACGCGATCGTGAACGCTCCGCGCTCGCTCATGCGCCCCGTGACGATCGCGTGGCTCGCGCGTGGCGA
Organism: Candidatus Limnocylindria bacterium; assembly: GCA_035708565.1. Taxonomy (GTDB): domain Bacteria; phylum Chloroflexota; class Limnocylindria; order P2-11E; family P2-11E; genus JACDAF01. The sequence continues at coordinate 16,122 of DASSSF010000030.1, read as the reverse complement.
CGCGATCGTGTCGACGCCCTTCCGCACGTCGTAGATCTCGTTGATGACGTTCGTGCCGACGTGGAGCGAGACCGAGCCGACGAGCGCGAGGAGGAAGAGCCATGGGTCGAACGCGCCCGACACCGCGGCGAGCGCGCCGCCCGCGGCGACGGGGACGGTCGACGCGGTGAAGGAGAACGGCCGGGCGATCTCGTACGCGCCCTTGAGCCACCGCCAGCCGCGCTCGCCCGCGCCGAGGCGCTGCTCGGAGAGGCCCGTCCGGCGGCGGCCGACGAGCGCCGCCTCGCTCGCCGTCCCGTACGCGACCGCGGCGTCGATGACGGCGTCCGTCTGCTCGTCGTCCTGCACGATCGGCTGGAGCAGCGGCACGTCCATCCCCGCGCGCTGGTACTCGAGCGCGCGCGCCGCGACCTCGTCGCGCGTGCCGCACACGAGGAACGCGTCCACGAGCTCGTCGGGGATGAGCGCCGCGGCCTCCGTGAAGCGCTCGGCGCGCCACTGCTGCGCGACCACGTCGCGGAGCGACGGCGCGAACCCGGCGCGGCGGAGGGTGATGTCGGAGAGGATCGACATCATGTAGATCACGAACGGCTCCCGCTTCGCGCGGTCGAGCGCGGCGCGGCGCGTCTTGTCGACGAGCGTCAGGAGGTAGCCGCTCGTCTCGATCGCGGCGGGGTCACGACCCGCGTCGCGCGCCGCCTTCCGCATGACGCCGACGAGCTTCCTGAACCCGGGGACCGACTCCGCGGGCCGCGCGAGGTAGCCGTCGCCCTTCTGGCCCGCGAGCACCATCACCGGCGAGCGGTAGCCGGCGACGAAGATCGGCACCCGGTGGACCGGCGGGAACATCGGCTGGAGCGGCGGGAGCCCCTCGCGAGCGGGCGGCAGGCGCTCGCCGCGCCAGAGCGCGCGGCACACGTCGATCGCCTCGCTCACCTTGGTCACGGCGTCGTCGGGCGTGTACGGGATCCGCATCTGCGCGAGCCGCAGCGGGAGCGCCGACCCGAGCGCGAGCCTGACGCGTTCGGGCGCGAGCTCGTCGAGCGAGCTCACGGTCATCGCGATGAGGACGGGGTGCCGCGTGAACGGGTTGAGCGCCCCGAGCCCGATGCCGACACGGTCCACGCGCGCGGCGACCGCCGTGGCGTACGTGACCGCGTCCCGCTCGAAGTACGAGTCGTGGAACCAGACGCTCTCGAGCCCGGCGTCGCGCGCGCGCTCGGACCAGCGGATGACGTCGTCGGTGTCGCCGCGCGCGGCGAGGCCGAGCCCGACGCGCCTCACGAGGTCTGCCATCTCCCGCGGGAAAGGCTACGTCAGGAGCCGAGGTCGAACGAGATCGGGACGATGTGGACCCACGAGAGGCCCGGCCGGAGGAGGATCGGGGTGCCGGAGGCGTCCTTGAACGAGAAGTTCGCCGCCCCGCTGCGCTCCCAGGTGCCGTCGAAGCGCTTCCCGGCCGTGAGCACGACGACGGGCCCGCTACCGGTGGAGCGGATGTCGAGCGAGAGCGACCCGTGCTCGTCCTCGACGTATCCCGGGACCTCCGTGATCTCGGTCTTGATGACGATCACGTTCGCGGGCGCGACCTCGCGGCCGTCGTCGACCGTCGGCTGTCCCGCCTGCGCCCGCTTGAAGCCGTCGCCGGACGGCTCGTAGGTGACCTTGCCCGAGCCGGTGTACGGGATCGTGAGCGTCGTCGCCGGCTTGCCCTGCGCCTTGCTCTCGCCGAACGCGAGCGGCGGCACCTGCACCTTCGCGGTGTCCTTCGCGGCCTCGCGGATGCGCTGCGTCGACGTGTACACGTTCTGCGGCGCCGGCCGGTCGCTCACGCGGTCGAACGCGGCCGAGCTCTGGAACTGGTCCACGTCGACGAACTGCCCGGCCTTCGCGGCCTCGCGGATCCGCTCGAGCGTCTGGGTCTGCGCGCCGACGTGCGCGAGGATCGCGCGCAGCATCGGCGCGAGGTGCAGGTCCGACAGCCGCGCGCTCCGGATCGGCCCGACCTTGTCCGCCTCCTCGGAGTGGAAGACGAGCGCGTAGCGCGTGATCCCGCCCTCGACGAGGAGCTCGAACACGATGTCCGCCTTCGCGAGACCCGACTGCGGGCGAGCGGCGGGATCGTTCGGCACGCGGACCATGACCGGCCGGCGCCCGGTGGCGTCGGCGCTCGGGGCGTTCGTCCCGCGCAGCGGCCACACCGCCTTCTGCGCCGCGGGCGCGGATCCGCTCGCCGCGGGCGCGGGCGAGCCCCCGCCGCCGCACGCCGCGATCACGAGGGCGATCAGGATCGGGAGCGCACGCACGCCCGCCCGCAGTGCACGCCGCGCGCCGGGCGGGGAGTGCTAGCGTCCCGCCGTTCGGGTGGAAACCATGGGGGCAGGGAAGGTGGACATGCGAAGGATCCTCGCGCTCCCACTCGCGGCCTCCCTCATCCTCGCGTTCACGCTCGTCGGCGTCCCGGCCGCGGCCGTCGCGGCGGTGGCCGACGAGTGCGAGCCCGTCGCGTCCGAGCACGGCACGTCCGCGCGCGGCGACGACCAGATCAAGGAGCCCGAGATCAACGAGCCGGCCGAGGAGCTCCCGGCGACGGCGAAGGGCAAGGGCGCGGGCGTCACGGCCACGGTCCCCGTCTGGTTCCACGTCGTGAGCCTCGACGGCAAGACCGGGAACGTGAGCGACGCCCAGATCGCGGCGCAGATGCGCGTCATGAACCTCGCGTTCAGCGGCGAGTACGGCGGCGTCGACACCGGCTTCCGCTGGGTCCTCGCCGGCGTCACGCGCACGACGAACGCGGAGTGGTACTACGCGGGGCCCGGCAGCCCGGCCGAGCGCGACATGAAGAAGGCGCTCACCATCGGCGCGCCGAAGGCGCTCAACTGGTACTCGACGACCGCGGGACCCTACCTCGGCTGGGCGTACTTCCCGGGCCTGACGCCGTCGCGCATGTTCCTCGACGGCATCGTCGTGGACTGGGAGTCGATGCTGCGCACGTCCGACCGCTACGAGGACCGCTACGACCTCGGGCTCACCGCCGTCCACGAGGCCGGCCACTGGCTCGGCCTGCACCACACGTTCAACGGCGGCTGCAACAACAACGGCGACTACGTCGACGACACGCCGCCGATGCGCATCCCGACGAGGGGCTGCCCGATCGGGAAGGACACCTGCCCCGAGCCGGGCGTCGACCCGATCCACAACTACATGGACTACTCGTACGACTCCTGCTACTTCGAGTTCACGGCCGGCCAGACCGCGCGGATGGCCGACCACTTCGCGCACTTCAGGCGCTAGCTCGTCGAGCCGGGGCCGGCGGCAGCGCCGGCCCCGGTCTCGCCCTCACGCGTCCTCGACGCGCATCCACAGTGCCGGCGCCGGACGCAGCGTGATGCGCGCGTCCACCTCGATGCGCTGGCCGGGCACGATCCGCAGCCGGTGGCGGCGCGCGATCGCCGCGAGGGCGAGCGTCATCAGCGCCCGCGCGTAGCGGTCGCCGACGCAGTAGCGCGGCCCGAGCCCGAAGGGGAAGTACGCGCCGCCCATCGCCGGCGGATCCGCGCGGAGCCAGCGGTCCGGCACGAAGTCATGCGGGCGGTCGTAGTGGCGCGGGTCGCGCTGCACGAGCCACGGCGAGACCACCACCGTCACCCCGCGCTCCACGCGGTGCGGGCCGACCTCGCACGTCTCGATCGCGTCCCGGCTCTCGAGCCAGACCGGCGGGTAGAGGCGGAGCGCCTCGAGCACCACCGCGCCGGTGAAGGTGAGGCGAGACACGGCGCCGCCCGTGAGCGGACCGTCGCCGAAGACCGCCCGCGCCTCGGCGCACACGCGATCGGCGACCGCCTCGTCGCGGGCCACGAGGGCGCATGCCCAGGTGAGGCCCACCGAGGTCGTGTCCTGCGACGTGAAGAGGAGCGTCACGAGCTGGTCGCGGACCTCGCCATCGCTCGCGGCGTGCTCCATGAGGTGTCCGAGAACGTCGCGGCGCGGCGCCGCGCCGCGGCGCTCGCGCACGAGCCGGGCGATCGTCCGGTCGATGAGCCGCAGCGCCCGGCGTCCGTCCGTCTCGAGGACGGCCGGGAGGCCGGCGGCGAGCCAGGTGAGATCGGCGACGCCGAACACGCCGCGCCACACCCCGCGCCAGGCGGCCGCGAGGTCCGCCGGCAGCTCGGGCCCGTCGGCGCCGAGCAGCGCCGCGCACCCGACCTCGTACGTGAGGGCGCCCAGCTCGTGCCGGGCATCGAAGAACTGCCCGGCGTGCCAGGTGCCGCAGCGGCGCGCGATCGCGGCGGCCATCTGCTCGAGGGTCGCGGGCAGCGCCGCCGTGTCCACGGCCGAGCGCGTGATGGGGCGCTGCCGCGCCCACGACGGCCCCTCGGCGGTGAGGAGGCCGTCCCCGAGCACCGGCCGCAGGAAGCGCGCGGGAAAGCCGCGGCTGAACGACGCGGCCCGTGTGACGAAGACCTCCCGTACGAGGTCCGGGTCGTTCACGAGGAGGAGCCGGCGATGGCCGAGCCGGAGCGGCACCACATCGCCCCGCGACGCCGCGCGCTCGAAGAAGGCGCGGCGGTCACGCAGGAAGGCTGCGGCCGCGAGCACGTCGCGGGACGCTAGCACTCTTGCCGGGCGGGCGAACGGTCGAGCCTCTTGCGGCTCAGGCGTGTAATGGCCGCATGCTGGCGCCAGGGGGAGGGCGGCCAACGTCCGCACGGGAGCGGACGGCCACGAGCGCATCGCTCCAGGTACCGCTCCGGCCGCTCAGCGACTACGCCGAGGAGCGCCGGCGCGTCACGGTCGTGTTCGCGGATCTCGCCGGATCGACCGAGCTCGCCGCCCGGCTCGATCCCGAGGTCACGCGCGAGATCATCGGGACGTTCTTCGGCGCGCTCTCGCGGCGCGTGCAGCGCTTCGGCGGGACCGTCGACAAGTACGTCGGCGACGCGGTCATGGCCGTGTTCGGCGCGCCCGTCACCCACGAGGACGACGCCGAGCGCGCCCTGCACACGGCGCTCGCGATGCGCGATGCGATCGACGACCTGAACGACCGCTTCGAGCGGACGCGCGGCGTCCGCCTCGGGCTCCGCATCGGCGTCAACACGGGCGAGGTGGTCGCCGGCTCCATCGCCGGAGAGGTGCAGGCCGCGTACACCGTGGTGGGCGACACCGTGAATCTCGCGTCACGCCTCCAGGCCGCGGCGTCCCCGGGCGACATCCTCGTCGGCGCCTCGACGCACCGCCTCGCCGCGCACGCGTTCGAGCTCGAGCCGCTCGCGCCGATGCTCGTGAAGGGCCTCGTGGCGCCGCTCGCGGCGTACCGGCTCGTGCGCGCGCTGCCGGGCGGCGGACCGAGGCTCGCGCCGTACCGCCTCGTGTCGGAGATCGTCGGTCGCGACCGGGAGCTCGTCCTCCTCGGCGCGGCGCTCGAACGCACGCGCGAGGGACACGGCGGCATCCTCGCGATCGCCGGCGACGCGGGGAGCGGCAAGTCGCGCCTGCTCGCGGAGCTCCGGCGGGAGGCGAAGGCCGCGGGCGTGGCGTGGTACGAGGGCCGCTGCTTCGCGATCGCCGAGAACGCGGGGTACGCGCCGTTCGTCGAGATCTTCTCCCGGGTAGCCGACATCGTGGACACCGACGACGACGCCATCCGCTGGCTCAAGCTCGAGCGGCGTGTCTCCGAGCTCGTGCCGGGTCAGGAGGACGACACGGTCCCGTACCTCGCGGCCCTCCTCGGGATCCGCGTGCCGGAGAGCCACGCCGAGCGGGTGCGATCGATCCGCGGCGAGGCGATGGGCCGGCAGATCTTCCGCGCCGCCCGCCGCTTCATCGCCGGGATCGCGCGCGAGGGCCCGGTCGTCCTCGCGATCGAGGACTTCCACTGGGCGGATGCGTCGACGTCCGCGCTCGCGCAGCACGTCGTCCGCGCGGTCGAGGAGCTGCCGCTCCTCGCGATCGGGACGAGCCGTCCCATGGCGGAAGGCCCCGCCGCGGCGCTGCGCATCCGCGCGCTGCGCGAGCACCCCGAGCGGTTCACCGAGATCAGGCTCGAGCCGCTCTCCGTGGAGGAGACGGGCGATCTCATCACGAACCTCCTCGCCGTGGACGACCTGCCCATCGCGCTCCGGGACCAGATCGTCCGCCGCGCCCAGGGCAACCCGCTGTACGTGGAGGAGATCATCCGCTCGGTCATCGAGGCGGGCCACGTGAAGCGCGACGAGGCGAGGGGCCGCTGGCGGGCGATCGGCGATCCCGCGCGGATCGCGACGGGGATCCCCGAGACGATCCAGGCCGTGATCCTCGCGCGCGTCGACCGGCTCGGCGAGCCGGCGAAGCGGGTGCTCAAGCTCGCCGCGGTCGTCGGCCGCTCGTTCCGGCAGAGCCTGCTCGCCGCCGTCGCGGGTCCCGACGTCGACGTCGCCGCACGGCTCGCCGAGCTCGAGCGCGACGAGCTCATCCTCGTGCGCCGGCAGGGGGCCGACCCCGAGTGGATGTTCCGGCACGTCCTCATCCAGGAGGCCGTGTACGGGAGCATCCTCCGCAAGCAGCGGCGCGAGGCGCACCTCGACGTCGCGCACGCGATCGAGCGATCGTTCCCCGAGCGCCTCGAGGAGCTCGTGGGCGCGCTCGCGTACCACTACGCGCGGGCGGACGATCCCGCGAAGGCGCTCGAGTACCTCGAGCGGGCCGGCGACCAGGCCGGGCGCATCGCCGCGGACCGCGAGGTCGTCGAGCGCTACCGCGAGGCGATCGCGGCGTACGAGGCGACCGGCGGCGCCGACGCGGTGAAGCTCGCGAGCCTCGAGCGAAAGTTCGGCGCCGCGCTCTTCTCGAGCGGGCAGCACGTGGAAGCGGTGAGCTCGCTCGCGTCGGCGGCCGCGCGGCTCGGCGCGCCGCTGCCTTCCGGCCGGGGACAGATGATCCGCGCCATCGCGCGCGAGGCGCTCCGCCAGACCGTGCACCTCGTCGCCGCGTGGTCGCTTCCCAAGCCCACGCTCGAGGCGACGCCGCGGCTGTCCGAGCTCTACGAGATCCACCAGCTCCTCGGTCACATCGACTTCTACGGGACCGAGCGGCTGCGCCTCACGTACGTGGCGCTGCGCCTCATCAACCTCGCCGAGCGCGCCGGGTACGCGCCCGGGATCGTGCAGGCGTCGGTCGGGATGGGCATCGGCTGCGACACGCTCGGGCTCAAGTGGCTCGCCGGCCGTTACCAGCGGCGCAGCGTCGCGCTCGCGGAGGCCACCGGCGACCCGATCGTCATCGGGTTCGCGTCCTTCGGCCTCGCGTACCACCTGCACGGCATCGGCGAGTGGCAGCGCTCGCTGGAGCATTGGCAGCGCGGCGGCGACGCGTTCCTCCGCGCGGGAGACCTGCGGCAGTGGGGCGTGTCGGCCGGCGCGACGGCGCTCACGCTCGCGCGGCTCGGCGATCCGACGAAGCTCTTCGAGGTCGGCCGGCGCGAGATCGAGCTCGGCGAGGAGGGCGGCGACCAGGTCCTTCCGGGATGGGGCAAGCACCTCATCGGCCGCGCGCTCTGGGCGACCGGCGACGACCGTGCCGCGATCCTCGCCCTCCGCGAGGCCGTGACGATCCTCCGTCCCGTGCCGGACTACCCCTGGACGGTGCGCGCCCTCGGCGAGATCGGCATCTGCCACCTGCGGCTCGGCGAGGTGGACGCGGCCGTCCCGATCCTCGAGGACGCGTGCTCGCTGATCGACCGCTACCAGGTCCAGGGGTACTGCGGCTACGTGCGCCTCGCGCTCGCGGACGCGTACCTGCGCAACGCGGAGCGCGTGGATGGCAGCGAGCGAGAGCGGTGGCTGCGGACCGCGCGGCGCACCCTCGACGTGTGCGCGCGTCAGTCGCGGTTCGAGACGGAGACCAAGATCGGGCTGCTCCGGCTCCGCGGTCGCGAGGCCTGGCTCCGCGGCCGCCGCTCGGTCGCGCTGCGCGCCTGGCGGGACAGCGCGCGGCACGCGGAGGCGCTCGGCGCTCTCTACGAGCTGGGAATGACCCGGCTCGAGATCGCGCAGCGCGCGCTCGACCCGGTGCAGCGGAAGGAAGCGGCCGCGATCTTCGCGCGGATCGGCGACCGCCGGATGCAGGCGGTCGCGGAGGGCGCGGCCTAGCGGCCCGAGAGCGCCTTCTTCACGAGATCGGGGATGTCGGTCGGCGCCTCCGCGACCGGGATACCGGCGGCCTCGAACGCCTTCACCTTCGACTCGGCGGTGCCCTGGTTGCCCGAGACGATCGCGCCGGCGTGTCCCATGCGCTTCCCGGGCGGCGCGGAGCGGCCCGCGATGAACGCGACCGCGGGCTTCCTGCCGAACGTGCGCATGTACTCGGCCGCCTTCTCCTCGGCGCTGCCGCCGATCTCGCCGACGATGACGATCGCCTCGGTCGCGTCGTCCTCGTTGAGGAGGCGGACCGCGTCGGGTGTCGGCAGCCCGATCACGGGGTCGCCGCCGATGCCGATGCACGTGGACTGTCCGAGCCCGGCCTTCGTGAGGAGGTCGGCGATCTCGTAGGTCAGCGTGCCGCTGCGCGACACGAAGCCGATCGGGCCCGGCGCGAAGTTCTCGGCCGGCATGATCCCCATCTTGCACTCGCCGGGCGTGATCGCCCCCGGGCAGTTGGGGCCCACGAGCGTCGTGACGCCGCTCCCCAGGACCGCGGCGACCGTGACCATGTCGCGCACCGGGACGCCGTCGGTGATCGAGACGACGAGGTCGAGCTGCGCGTCGATCGCCTCGAGCATCGCGTCCATCGCGTACGGCGCCGGCACGAACACGATCGACGCGTTCGCCCCGGTCGCCTCGACGGCCTGCGCGACCGTGTCGAACAGCGGGATCCCGTCCTGCGTCGTGCCGCCCTTCCCGGGCTTCGTCGCGGCCACCACCTGCGTGCCGTACTCTTTCATCCGCGCGGCGTGGAAGGCGCCCTCGCGCCCGAGGCCCTGCACGAGCACCTTCGTGCTCCTGCCCAGGAGGACGCTCACCCGCGGCTCTCCCTCGCGAGGCGGACGGCCTCGCGCGCGGCGTCCGCCATCGTCGCCCGCGACACGAGCTGCGCGCCCTCGAGCAGCTTCCGTCCCGCCTCGGCCTCGGTGCCCGAGAGCCGGATGACGAGCGGCACGCGCGGGGGGTGGGATCGCATCACGGAGAGGATCCCCTTCGCGACCTCGTCGCCGCGGGTGATGCCGCCGAAGATGTTGATGAACACGCTCCGCACGCGTGGGTCCGCGAGGACGATCTCGAGCGCCGCTCGGACGACCTCTTCCTTCGCGCCGCCGCCCACGTCGAGGAAGTTCGCGGCCCGTCCGCCCGCGTTGCGCACGGCGTCGAGCGTTCCCATGACGAGGCCCGCGCCGTTGCCGATGATCCCGACGTCCCCCTCGAGGCGCACGTAGGAGAAGCCGAGCTCGCGCGCCTTCTCCTCGGCCTGCTCCTCGGCGGTGATCTCCCTGAGCGCCGCGAGCTCCGCCTGCCGGTAGAGCGCGTTGTCGTCGACGTCGAGCTTCGCGTCGCCGGCGATGACCGTGCCGTCCTCCTGGATGAAGAGCGGGTTGATCTCGAGGAGCGACGCGTCGCTCGCGACGTAGGCGCGGTACAGGCGCTGCGCGATGTCCACGACGGTGTCGCGCTGCCGCTCGGGCACGCCCGCTCCGAACGCGAGCGCGCGCGCCTCGAAGGGGAGGAGCCCGAGCAGCGGGCTCGGCCAGCCGCGCGCGATCTTCTCGGGCGTCTCCTCGGCGACCTGCTCGATGTCCATGCCGCCGACGGTCGAGAGCATCACGACGGGCCGCCGCATGTCGCGGTCGAGCGTGATCCCGAGGTAGAGCTCCTTCGCGATCCTCGCCGCGCGCTCGACGTACACCTTCTCGACGCGCAGCCCCTTGATGTCCATGCCGAGGATCGCGGTCGCGTGCTCGCGCGCCTCCTGGGGCGTCTTCGCGACCTTGATGCCTCCGGCCTTCCCGCGCCCGCCGACGTGGACCTGGGCCTTCACGACGTGCGGACCCTGGCCGAGCGCGCGCGCCGCCGCCTCGGCCTCGTCCGGCGTCGTCGCGAGGCGACCCTCGGGGACCCCGATGCCAGCGCGCGCGAGGACCTGCTTCGCCTGGAATTCATGGAGCTTCACGGGGGCGGACCGAGGATATCGTCGCGGCCGATGCGGCGCGTCGCGGTCATCGGCTCGAGCGGCAGCGGCAAGACGACGTTCGCGCGCCGCCTCGCGGCGCGCCTCGGCGTGCCGCACGTGGAGCTCGACGCGCTGCACTGGACCGAAGGCGGCTGGGCCGAGCCGCCGCTCGAGGAGTTCCGCGCGCGCGTCGGGGCGGCCGTCGGCGAGACCGAGTGGGTCATCGACGGCGGCTACTACGGCAAGCTCGGGACCCTGGTGTGGCGGCACGCCGACACGATCGTCTGGCTCGACGTCGCGCTCCCGGTCGCCCTCTGGCGGATCACGCGCCGCGCGATCCCGCGGATCGTCGCCCGCGAGACGCTCTGGAACGCGAACCGCGAGACGTTCCGGAACGTCTTCCTCGCCCGTGACGGTCTCTTCCGCTACGCCGCGCGGACGCACCGCGGCCGCCGGGAGCGCCTCGAGCGTCGTCTCGCCGATCCGTCCGTAGCGCACGTCACGGTCCACCGCTTCCGCTCCTCCGCCGAGGCCGAGCGCTGGCTCCGGAGCGTCCCGAACGTCTCGGAGAAGACGCCCCGGGCGTGACCTGGGCGGTCTCGGCGGGACGAGCGAAGCGCGAGAGTCCGCGCATTCGATCGAGGAGGTGCGGCGATGACGTGGCAAGAGTGGGGCGAGACGGCGAAGGCGGCTCTGATCGACTCCGAGCGCGCGGAGCGCCTTGTCCGCGACGGCGCGTTCCGGAAGGCCACCCGCGCGGACATCGAGCGCATCCTCGGGACGTTCAGCCTGGCGCGCCGTGCCGCGGTGACGCCGGTGCGCGCGCGCCCGATGCCGGCGGCCTGGCGCGTCCGCGGCGCGGTCCGCTAGCCGCGCGGGAGGCGACCGTCGTGCGGCGGACGGGCTTGACCTGGGAGCAGTGGGTCGACGCGCTGAAGGCGGCGCTCGCGGAGGCGACCGAAGCGCAGCGGGCGGGCTCCGACCTGGAAGGGCTGGGGGATGAGCTCCGGCGCGCCCTGGGGGAAGGCGCGCCGGACTAGCGTCCGGGCGGACGAGCGAGCGCCGCTCTCGACTCCTTATCTATATCCGCGGCGAGACGCCTCCCCGACGTGACGACCGCCTCGAACGCCTCGGCGATCGCTTTCCGGGCCGCGGGATCGAGGTCCGCCGGCAGCTCGTCCTCGTCGAGGACGTCGAGGGCACCGGATGGGTGGAGGAGGACGTCGACGACGAGGTCGCGGTATGACACGGTGCGCTCGTCGATGACGGTCCTGTCGGCGACGTTCAAGTAATACGCGACCGTCCGCCCGTCGCGGAGCCAGTGGTAGACGTTGTACGGACGCGCGACCCAGTAGTGCGCGACCGTCACCGTCCCCGGCGGTAGGACGAGATCCGCGACGCGCCACTCCCGGTCCGTGACGTACCGCAGGACGGCGCGCTCGCCCGGCGCGACGACGAGTCCCTCGCAGGAGAACTCGACGACGGACCCGTCGAGGCGCGTCTTCCGTTCGATAACGGTTTGACGGTCCACTACGACTCCGTAGCATGGATCCGGATGCGGGAGCTGTACCAGGTCGTAGAGGTCGGCCCGTCCTGGTACCAGGACAACATTCCCTGCCAGGAAGCCTGCCCGGTCCGCACGAACTGCCGCGGCTACCTGAACCTCACGGCCGCGGGCGAGTTCGAGAAGGCCTGGGAGCTCGCGCTCGACCCCAACCCGATGGCCTCGATCTGCGGCTCGGTGTGCGCCGCCCCGTGCGAGACCGCCTGCCGCCGCAAGGAGGTCGATAAGCCGCTCTCGATCCGGTACATCAAGAAGTTCCTCTCCGACTGGACGCACGAGAACGTGCGCCTCGACGGGCGCCCGTACACGCAGCCGCCGCCTCCGGTGTTCGGCCCGCCCTCGCACAGGGTCGCGATCGTGGGCGCGGGCTGCGCCGGGCTCGCCGCGGCGAGCGACCTCGCGAAGCTCGGCTTCGGGGTGACCGTGTTCGACGCGCTGGACCAGGCGGGCGGGACCACGCTCGCGGGCGTTCCGCCGTTCCGGCTGCCGCGCGAGGTCATCGACCGCGACATCGCCGGCATCGTCAACGACAACGTCGACCTGCGGCTCAGCACCTTCGTCGGCCGCGACGTCAAGCTGTCGGAGCTGCGCGACGAGTACGACGCCGTGCTCATCAGCGCCGGGTGCTTCGAGCCCAACTACCTCGGCATCCCCGGCGAGGACGCGCCCGGCGTCATGGCGGGGATCGTCTTCCTCGAGCGGGCCTACCGCGGCCGGCCGGTCGAGGTGGGGAAGCGGGTCGTCGTCCTCGGCGGCGGGTACACCGCGATGGACTGCGCGTCCACGTCGTGGCGCCTCGGCGCCGACGAGGTCTACGTCTGCTACCGGCGCGGCCGCGACGAGATGGTCGTGGACGAGGAAGAGCTCGGAGAGACCGAGCGCGAGGGGATCGGGTTCATCCTCCTCGTCTCGCCGGTCGCCGTGCTCACCGACGAGAAGGGCCACGTGCGCGGCGTGCGCTTCATCCGGAACAAGCTCGGCGAGCCGGACAAGGCCGGCCGCCGCACGCCGATCGCGATCGAGGGGAGCGAGTTCGAGATCCCCTGCGAGACCGTCCTCCTCGCCCTCGGCCAGAACCCCGACGTCACCTGGCTCGCCGACGTGCCGGAGTTCCGCGTGAAGCGCGCCCGCGACCTCCGGATCGACCCGGACACGCTCCAGACCTCGGTGCGGAAGATCTTCGTCTCGGGCGACTACCGGACCGGCCCGAGCACGATCATCGAAGCGGTCGCCGAGGGCCGGGCGGCCGCGCAGCAGATCGCGCGGTTCCTCGACCCGGGCGCGGCCTCGGTCAGCGCGCCCGAGTACCACGAGATCGTCACGCTCCGCCGCTCGAGCACGCCCGACAACATCGGGCAGATCGCGCTCGAGGGCGAGCTCGCCCGCGTCTACCACAACATGTCCGTCGACTACGACCGGATCCCGCGCCAGGAGATGCCCAAGCTCGGCAAGAAGGACCGGCGCGGCCTCTTCCTCGAGGTGAACCAGGGATACACCGAGGCGCAGGCCGTGGCCGAGGGCGACCGCTGCCTCAAGTGCAACTTCAACATCGAGATCGTCGGCGAGCTGTGCATCATCTGCGGCGGCTGCGTCGACGTCTGCCCGATGGACGTGATCCACATGGTCGACATGACCGACGTGGTCGACGACGGCGCGATCCCCGCGGTCGCCGAGGCGAAGGAGTGGCGCCGCGGCGTGGCCTTCTACCTCGACGAGACGGCGTGCATCCGCTGCGCGCTCTGCGTGATCCGCTGTCCCACCGACGCGATCACGATGAACCGCTACGGCTCGGTCGTCCCGTCGGTCGGCCGCGTGCTCCCCAAGGAGTCGATCGACGACGAGATCCACCTCGACCTGACCGTGGGCGGCGGCAGATCGATCCGGCCGCTGCCCATGTACGATCCCGTCCTGGCGGCGGGCTACAAGGGTCCCGGCATGAACGGCAACGGCTCCAACGGTCATCACCACGGGAACGGCCACGTACCCGCGCGCGAGAAGGAGAGGGTCGCGCACTAGATGCTCGATATCCCAAGCCAGTACTGGAACCGGTTCAAGCAGACCTCGATCTGGCGCTCGCTGTTCCGGCACGGCTATCCGGACTCGCGCAAGAACCAGTCGCTCGCCGTCTTCACGAACGTCTTCCTGCACCTGCACCCGGTCAAGGTGCGGCGCCACGCGCTCGCGATCCCCTACACGTGGTGCATGGGCGGGCTCTCGTTCTTCCTCTTCCTCGTCCTCACCCTCACCGGGACGCTCCTCATGTTCTATTACCGCCCGACGACCGAGTGGGCGTACTCCGACATCAAGGACATGGAGACGGTCGTCGTGTTCGGCCAGCTGCTGCGCAACATGCACCGCTGGGCCGCGCACGGCATGGTCATCACCGTCTTCCTCCACATGATCCGCGTCTTCTACACCGGCTCGTACAAGCCGCCGCGGGAGTTCAACTGGGTCGTCGGCACGCTCCTCTTCTTCCTCACGCTGCTCCTCTCGTACACGGGCTACCTCCTGCCGTGGGACCAGCTCGCGTTCTGGGCGGTCACCGTCGGGTACGAGATCGCGCGCGCGACGCCGTTCGTCGGCGACGAGGTCGCGTTCATCCTCTTCGGCGGCTACCAGCTCGGGCCGAACGCGCTCCTCCGCTTCTACGTGCTCCATGTCGTCGCGCTGCCGCTCGCGACGGCGTTCCTGATCGCCATCCACTTCTGGCGCATCAGGAAGGACGGCGGCATCTCGGGACCCCTCTAGTGGCGATGCAGCGCGGGCCGCAGCCGTTCCCCGGCCAGGAGAAGCGCCTCCGCCTGCTCGCGTTCGTGCGGCAGGACTCGGTGGTCCGCGTCGACAAGCGCGTCGAGGACACGGCCATGGTGTGGCCGCACCTCCTCGTCATCGAGCTCATCGTCGCGCTCCTGTGGCTGATCGCGATGTTCGTGCTCGCCGCGCTCTTCAACGCGCCGCTCCAGGACCACTCCAACCCCGACCGCACGCCGAACCCGTCGAAGGCGCCGTGGTACCTGCTGAACCTCCAGGAGCTCCTGCTCCACATGGACAAGGGCCTGGCGGGCGTCATCGTCCCGACCGTGTGGATCCTCATGTTCATGCCGCTCATCCCGTACATCGACCGCAGCCGCGAGGGCGTGGGCGTGTACTTCACGAACGAGGTCGGGAAGCGGATCGCGATCTTCTCGGCGGTCTACTCGACCGTGCTCACGTTCGCGCTCATCTTCCTCGACTTCGTGCTGAAGAAGGCGGGATACATCGAGTTCGCGAGCAAGTACTTCCCGGGAGGGAAGCAGCTCTTCCCCGACTACATCATCCCCATCGTCACGATGGTCGGCCTGAGCCTCCTGCTCGTGTTCCTCGTGAAGCGGCTCTTCAACGCCGACACGCGGGGCTGGATGATCGCGCTCTTCACGGGCTTCATCTGCACGTACCTCGTGCTCACGTTCGTCGGCACGTCCATGCGGGGGCCGGGCATGGATCTCTACGCGCCGTGGGAACTCCCCGCGACGATCGAGTGATCCACATGAACGAGCGACGAGCGGCTATGCCGCGAGGCGGCGAGCCCGAAGGGCGAGCGCGAAGAGCATGATCCGACCGCACGCCGACACTTCGATCCAGGCGGGCGGCCTGCTCGGCCGCATCAAGCGCCGGCAGCTGCTGCGCCTCGGCTTCCTCGGCGCGACGCTCCTCGTGACCGCCGAGATCGGCGGGCTGCTCCTGCCGTTCATGCGCGTGAACAAGATCGTCGGCCTCGGCGCGAAGATCCCCGCGGGGAAGAAGGCCGACATCCTCGCGAAGTTCCAGGCGAACAAGGACGACCCGCAGCTGTTCACCGAGGGGAAGTTCTTCCTCCTCCACCCGCCGGGCGGGATCATCGCCGCGTACCGGAAGTGCACGCACCTCGGCTGCAGCGTGCCGTACACGCCGGGCGAGAGGAGCCCGGACGGCGAGATCGGCCAGTTCCACTGCCCCTGCCACGGCTCGCTGTTCAACAAGAAGACGGCCATCGTGCAGGGCGGTCCCGCGCCCAAGCCGCTCCAGCTCTTCCACATCACCGAGGACGCCGGCGGCACGCTCATCGTGGACACGAATCCGCTCAACGTGATCGACCGGCAGAAGAACGAGTGGGATCCGGCGGTCATCGAGGTCCGCGATGCCTAGCGTCGACGTCAACACCGTCCTCGGCCTCGCCTCGGCGCTCCTGTTCATCGGCCTGCTCGTCCTCTTCGCCTTCGTCATCCGGCACCAGGAGCAGAGCGAGCCGGAGGAAGAGGACGTGTACGGCGTCGAGCTGCTGCGCCAGCACTACGGTGCCGGCGAGACCGTCGAGCAGCCCACGCCGTACTTCGTCGCCCCGATCCCTGCCTCGCCGGACCCGCTCGAGATCTCGGGGAACCTGGACAAGAAGATCCTCATCT
>DASSSF010000029.1:0-54966 GCA_035708565.1 Candidatus Limnocylindria bacterium | reverse complement strand
CGTCACCGCCTCCGACAGCGGCCGGCGCGGGCCGTACGGCGCCGCAGCGACCATGCGGATCCGGTAGTACGACGACCGCGGCGCGATCTGCGGCCGCTTCCGGAACCCGTCGCGGAAGCGGTATGAGATCGAGATGGCGCGCGGCGGGCAGGCCTTCTCGCACATGAGGCACGACTCGCACTTGAAGATGCTCGTCTCGGGCTCGAGGAGGAGCGCGATGAGCCCGCGGCTGCGCTCCGGCAGCTCGCGCTTCTCGTACGGGTACTTCCGCGTGACCGGCTGCGGACGCGCGAAGTGCTGCAGCGTCCGGACGAGGCCGGCGACGATCCCCTTCACCGATCCACCTGTGTCGCTCGTCCCGTCGGCGTTCGCCTCCGGGCCTCGACGACCTGCTCAAGGCTGGTGGGCCCGCTCGTCGGGCAGAGCCCTCCTCGCTCGTTCATCTGTCGACGTCCCCGAGCACGATGTCGATCGAGCCGAGGATCGCGACGACGTCGGCCACGAGCCGTCCCTTGAGGAGCCACGGGAGGAGCTGCAGGTTCACGAAGGACGGTCCGCGCATCTTCGCACGGAAGGGGTTCTTCGACCGCCCGTCGCTGATCATGTAGATGCCGACCTCGCCCTTCGCGCCCTCGACCGTGTAGTACGCCTCGCCGGCGGGGCACTTCCAGACGTGGCCGAGCCGCGCGCGCACCGAGCCGCCGGGAAGGCGGTCGACGCACTCGCGGATGATCTGGATAGAGACCTTCATCTCCTCGAGCCGCACCCGGTACCGCGCGTACGCGTCGCCCTCCTTGTAGATGACCGGCCGCACGCTCTTGAGCTCGCGGTACGCACCGTATGGCCGGTCGCGGCGGAGGTCCCAGTCCACGCCTGACGCGCGGAGCATCGGGCCGGTCACGCCATACTGGAGCGCGACGTCGGCCGGGATCGTGCCGACGCCGATCGTGCGCTCGAGGAAGATCTCGTTCTGGTCGAGGATCGTGACGTAGTCCTCCTCGATGTGCTTCTCGAAGCGGTCCAGGAACCGCGTGAGCTTGCCGAGCAGGCCCGGCGGCAGGTCGTACAGGAGGCCGCCGGGACGGTAGTAGTTGAAGTTCATGCGCGAGCCGCAGATCTCCTCGAACATGTCGAGGATCTCCTCGCGGTCGCGGAAGCACCACAGGACGGGCGTCGTCGCGCCCACGTCGAGCCCGTACGTCCCGAGCCACACGAGGTGCGAGGCGCAGCGCGACATCTCGTCGACGATCACGCGGAGGTACTCCGCGCGCCGCGGCACCTCGATCCCGCCGATGGCCTCCATCGCGCCCGCGTAGGCGTGCTCCTGGAGCATGTTCGACACGTAGTCGGCCTGGTCCGCATAGCGGATCCCCTGGTGGAACGTGCGCCACTCGAAGAGCTTCTCGATGCCCCGGTGCAGGTAGCCCATCACCGGGATGCACTCGACGACCTTCTCGCCCGAGAGCCTGAGCACGAGGCGCAGCACGCCATGCGTCGACGGGTGCTGCGGGCCCATGTTGAGGATGAGCTCCTCGGTCTCGAGCCCTTCCTCGGTCTCGACCGTCGGCAGATCGACCGGGGTCTCATCGCGGAGCGGCCCGCGGCCCTCGCGGCGCAGCTCCTCGGTGGTCGCCACGACTAGCCGCCCTTCGCGATCTTCTCGCGCAGCCTCAGCACGCCTTCCGTCAGCGCCTCGGGACGCGGCGGGCATCCCGGGACGTACACGTCCACCGGGACGACCGTGTCCACGCCCTGGAGCGTCGCGTACGAGTCCCAGAACTCGCCGCCCGAGGACGCGCAGTTACCCATCGCGATGACCCACTTCGGCTCCGGCATCTGCTCGTAGAGCCGGCGGAGGCGCGGGGCCATCTTGTGCGTCACGGTGCCGGCGACGATCATCACGTCCGCCTGCCGCGGGCTCGAGCGGAAGACCTCGGCGCCGAAGCGCGCGAGGTCGTGATGCGACATCGCGCTCGCCATCATCTCGATCGCGCAGCACGCGAGCCCGTAGCCGAGCGGCCAGGGACTGCGCGAGCGCGCCCAGTTCACGAGGTTCTGCACGGTCGTGAAGACGATGTTGTCGTCGTTCGCCACGGTGCCGGGGGTGATCCGCATCGGCCCTTCAGCGCCGAGGCCCGTCTGGGCGGTGTCCGGCCGCCGCTGGATGACGTCGTGCTCCATGTCGATGGGCTGCGAGGGCGGTCGCCGGTCCACGGCCATCGCCGTCAAGTCTAGGGAGTCCTAGCGGGTCTGCACGCTCACGATCGCGAGGAGCGCGTCATGGATCCCGGCGCCGCTCGCGCAGATGCCCGGGACGCCCGCTCGCACGCCGGGCACGTCGGTCGCCCGGCCGCCCGCTTCCGTGACGAGGAGGCGGCCCGCGGCCCAGTCCCACGGGCTCGCGACCGTCTCGACGTACGCATCGACCCGTCCCGACGCGACATACGCGAGATCGAGCGCCGCGGACCCGGTCCGGCGGAGGTCCCGGATGCGCGCGATGAGCTCGACCTGCTGCCGCGCCTGCGCGACGCGCTCCGCCGTGTCGTAGGAGAAGCCCGTGGCGACGAGCGCGAGCGAGAGGTCGTCGAGATCGCTCGCCCGGAGGCGGCGCCCGCCGCACCACGCGCCCCCGCCCCTCGCCGCGCGGAAGCACTCGTCCTTCACCGGATCGAGGACGACCGCGGCGACCGCGCCGTCCGCCTCGAGCGCCGCGACGCTCACCGACCAGTGGGGGAAGCCGTAGAGGAAGTTCGTCGTGCCGTCGAGCGGGTCGACGAGCCAGCGGATGCCGCTGCGGCCCTCCGTGGCGCCGCCCTCCTCGGCGAGGATCGCGTCGTCCGGCCGTCGCTCGCGGATCCGCCCGACCACCGCTGCCTCGGCCGCGCGGTCCGCGTCGCTCGCGAGGTCGACGCTGCTCGACTTGGTCACGAGGCCGCTCACCGGGCCGCGCCACCGCGCGAGGAGCTCGGCGCCCGCCGCGCGTGCCGCGTCCTCGGCGATGGCGAGGAGGGCTACGACGTCCATGCGCAGCATGGTGGAGCAGGACGGTCAGGCCTCGCCACGAGGCCCGACGACCTATTGCGCGACGATCCTGCCTTCGATCTTCGGGTTCACCGGCGAGTTGGCGGCGATGTGCTCGGCGACGACGTCGACCTCGACGTCGCCGACCTTCACGTTCGTGCCCTTCAGGAAGCCGGTGTGGCCGTCGCCGCCGGTGTACAGGTAGTCGATGGTGAGGACCCGGTAGACCCGCTTCGGGTCGAGCGGCTCGCCGCCGACGGTCGCCTCCATCACGCGCTCGCTCGGCGGGTTCGCGAGGCGGTACGTGAACGAGCCCCCCGCGATGTGGAGGCGTCCGGCGTTGCCGGCCGCGCCTTCCAGGACCTCTCTCAGCGCCTCGCCGCTGAGGTCGACCTGCACGATCGTGTTGCCGAAGGGCAGGACGTCGTAGAGCTGCCCGAAGGTGATCTCCCCCGCGGGCAGGGAGGCCCGCACGCCGGCCTGGTTGTAGAAGGCGACGTCGGTCCCCCACCCCTGCCTGCGCCCGTAGGCAAGGAGCGCGTCCGTGATGAGATTGCCGATCGGCACCTCCGTGCCGCGGACGCCCTCGAGCGGCACCTGCGTCCGGCCGAGGACGCGCGATGTCACCGCCTTCCCCTCGAGCCGGCGCGCCTCCACGATCTTCGCGACCTCGGGGTCCGGCTTCACCGCGCCGGAGGCGATCGGGAGCAGCACGTCGCCGCCGGCCGCGTGCGCGAGCCTGCGGGTCGCGCGGTCCACCGTGACCTCGATCCGCCCGAGGTTCTCGGTGTACGCGCCCGCCTGGTAGATCTTGACCTTGCCGATCGTGCGCGCCGTGCGCAGCGCGAGGTGCGTGTGGCCGCCGACGATGAGGTCGATCTCCTGGACCTGCGAGGCGAGCTCCGAGTCGAGATCGATCCCCGCGTGGGAGAGCACGACCACGATGTCCGCTTGGCGGCGGACCTCGTCGAGGACGCTGCGCACGCCGTCCACGGCCGGGAGGAACGTCAGCCCCTGGATGCTCGCCGCCTTGACGATCGTGGCCGACCGCGGGTTCGTGATCCCGATGACGCCGACCTTCGTGATGCCGAGATCCTTCACGACGTAAGGGCGCGCGTACGGCGGGATCCTCCCGCTCGCGTCGCGCAGGTTCGCCGCGAGGAACGGGAACTTCGCCTCCTTCGCCCGCTGCGCGAGGATGTCCTGGCCCCAGTCGAAGTCGTGGTTCCCGAGCGCCTGCGCGTCGTAGCGCATGAGGTTCATCGCCTGGACGACGGCCTCGCCCTTGTTCGCATTCGAGGTGAACGTGCCCTGCCAGGCGTCGCCGCCGTCGAGGAGCACCGTCCGGTCCGGCGCGCGACCGCGCACCGCGCTCACCCATCCCGCGAGGCCCGCCATGCCGCCCTGCTCGAAGCCGCCGGTGCCGACCGGGACGATCGTGGCCTCGAGCTTCCCGTGGATGTCGTTCGTGTGGAGGATCTGGATCCGGTCCGCGGCGAGCGGGACGCTCGTGCGCTCAGGCGCCGCCGACGGCGTCGTCGGCGTCGGCGCCATGCACGCGGCGAGGAAGAGCGCGAGGAGGAGCGCCGGCGCTCTAGCGGGCGGCGGCTTCATGCGCCCGGTACTGCAGCTCGTACAGGCGGTGATAGACCCCGCGCTGCGCGAGGAGGTCGCGGTGCGATCCCGACTCGACGAGACGTCCCTTGTGGAGGACGAGGATCCGGTCCACGTTCTGGATCGTCGAGAGGCGGTGCGCGATGATGATCGACGTCCGGCCCCGCATGAGCTTGGCGAGCGCGTCCTGGATGAGGTGCTCCGTCTCCGTGTCGACCGAGGAGGTCGCCTCGTCGAGCACGAGCATGATCTCGGGGTTGAACGCGATCGCGCGCGCGAACGCGAGGAGCTGCTTCTGCCCGACGGAGAGCGTCGAGCCGCGCTCGGTGACGACGGTGTCGTAGCCCTGGGGCAGCTGCTCGATGAACCTGTCCGCGTTGACGAAGCGCGCGGCCGCGCGGACCTGGTCGTCGGTGATGCGGCTCTCGTTGAGACGGATGTTCGAGGCGATCGTGCCCGCGAAGATGAACGGGTCCTGGAGGACGACGCCGACGTGGCTCCGCAGGTCCGGCTGGCGCATGTCCCGGACGTCGACGCCGTCGAGGAGGATCCGTCCCTTCTGGACGTCGTAGAAGCGCGAGATGAGCGAGGTGATCGATGTCTTGCCGGCGCCCGTCGCCCCGACGATCGCGACGCTCTCGCCGGCGGAGATCTCGAAGTCGACGTCCCGCAGCACCCAGTCTTGCTCAGGCTCGTGGCCTGCGACCCGAGCATGGTCGGAGGTCGCTCGGACCGGCGAAGCCGGATCCTCGCTCCCACGTCTCAGCTCGTTGTACGCGAACCACACGTGGTCGAAGGTGACCTCGCCGCGCACGTGCGCGAGGTGGACCGGCTTCGGCGGGTCCTCGATCCGCCGCGGCTCGTCGAGGAGCCGGAACACGCGCTCGGACGACGCCATCGCCGCCTGGAGGATGTTGTAGCGCTCGGCGAGGTCGAGGATCGGCCGGAAGAACTGCTCGAGGAGCTGCCAGAACGCGAGGAGCGTCCCGATCGTGAGCTCGCCGGCGATGATCCACATGCCCCCCGCCGTGAAGAGGATCGCGGTCGTTGCCGCGCGCGTGAACATGATCGACGGCTGGAACGTGCTCATCGCGCGCACCGCGCCCTGGTTGGCCTTGTAGAGGTCGAGGTTGAGCGCGTCGAACTGCGCGAACGTGGGCTTCTCGCGCGTGAAGAGCTGGATGATCGACATGCCCGAGAGCGTCTCGTTGAGGTACGCGTTGACGCGCGCGAGCCGGATCCGTATCGCCCGGAACGACTCGCGCATCATGCCGCGGAAGTACGCGGTGATCCCGACGAGGACCGGGATGACGAGGAAGGTGACGAGCGCGAGGCGCACGTCGAGCAGGAGCATCGCGACCATCACCGCCGCCAGCGTGAACAGGTCGCCGAAGATCGACACGACGCCCCGGCTCACCATCTCGGTGAGCGCGTCGATGTCGTTCGTGATCCGCGTCATGAGCCGCCCGACCGGATTGCGGTCGAAGAAGCCGAGCGGCAGGAACTGCAGGTGGCGGAAGAGCTGGAGCCGCAGGTCGTACATCGCCCGCTGGCCGATCTCGGTCGTGAGGACCGACTGCCAGTAGCGGACGCCCGACGAGAACGCGAGCACGACGACGTACGCGAACCCGAGGAAGCCGAGGCGCGCGAAGGCCTCCGCCTCGGTGATCTGGCCGGTGACGGCCGGCGCGATCGCCGAGTCGACGATGAACTTCGCGATGACCGGCGGCATGATCCCGGACACCGCCATGAGCAGGAGAAGGACGAGGGCGCCGACGACGCCACGCTTGTAGGGACCGAGGTACGAGACGAGCCGGCGCGTCAGCGCCGCGTCGTACGCCTTGCCGAGGATCTCGTCGTCCTGGACGAAGCCGCCGCCGCCGTGCCCGTGCGCCATCAGGACTGCTCCAGCGGGCCCATGCCCTCGGCGCCGAGGCGCGGCGCGCGCACGCGAGGCTCGTCGGCGGCGCTCGCGCGGACGCGCTTCTCGTGCTCCTCGCGCTCCTCGTCGACCTGCAGCTCCTCCTCGAGGAGCTGCCGGCGGTACATCTGCGCGTAGAGCCCGCCCTGCGCGAGGAGCTCCGCGTGCGTGCCCCGCTCGACGATCCGGCCGTCGTCGAGCACGAGGATCTGGTCGGCGTCCTTCACGGTGGAGATGCGGTGCGCCACGACGATGCTCGTGCGCTCCCGCATCACGCCGCGGAGCCGGCGGAGGATCTCGGACTCGGTGTACGTGTCGACCGCGGAGAGCGCGTCGTCGAGGATGAGGACGCGCGGGTCCTTCGCGACGGCGCGCGCGATCGCCGTGCGCTGCTTCTGCCCGCCGGACAGCGTGACGCCGCGCTCGCCGATCATCGTGTCGAACCGCGCCGGGAAGTCCTCGACGTCCTTGTTGAGCTGGGACACGTCGCCGGCCCACTGGAGCTGCGCGTCCGTGAGCGCGGCGTCGGTCCCGAAGCCGACGTTCTCGCGCAGCGGCACGGAGAAGAGGAAGGTCTCCTGCGGGACGTAGCCGACCGCGCGGCGCAGGAGGGAGAGCGGGTACCGGCGGACGTCGATGCCGTCGATGAGCACCTCGCCCTGCTGCGGGTCGAAGAGGCGCGGGATGAGGTTCACGAGCGTCGACTTGCCCGAGCCGGTCGGGCCGACGATCGCGAGCGAGCCGCCCGCCGGCACCGAGAAGCTCACGTCGTGGAGGACGATCGTGCCGCCGTAGGCGAACGAGACGCCGCGGACCTCGACCGAGCCGGCGATCGGACGCTCCACCGGGTCGATCGGGTGGCCTATCGCCGCGCGCGCGTCGAAGATCTCCTGAAGTCGCCGGAGCGACGCCCAGCCCTGCTGGAAGATGTTCGTGATCTCGCCGAACGCGATCATCGGCCACGTGATGAGGTACTGGTACGCGAGGAACTGGATGAGCTGTCCGATGGTCAGGCGGCCTTCGATCGTGTCCTGACCGCCGACGTAGAGCGTCGCGAGGATCGCGATACCCATGATGAACGCCATCGCCGGCCAGATGAGGCCGTTCAGCCGCGCGAGGCCGACCGCGCGGCGCACGTACTCCTGGTTCACGTCCGAGAACGAGCGGATCTCGGGCTCCTCCTGCGAGAACGCCTTCACCACCCGCATCCCGGAGAAGTTCTCCTGCGCCTTCGTCGACATCTCCCCGAACTGCGCCTGGAGCTCCTCGAACTTCCGGTGGACGCGGCGGCCGATCGCCCAGAACGTGCCGGACGCGACCGGCATCAGGAGGAGCGTGAGGACCGTGAGCTTCACGCTCACGCCGAGCATCGAGATCACCGCGAGGATGAGCACCGACGTGGTGCTGACCGTCATGAGCATCCCGAACCCGTACATCTGCCGCACCGCGGTGAGATCGTTCGTGAGGCGTGCCATGAGGTCGCCGATCCGCTGGTGCTGGAAGTAGGCGAGGTGCATGGTCTGGAGGTGCCCGAGGAGCGAATTGCGCATCTCGTACTCGACGCGGCGTGACGCGTCGATGACCTGATAGCGAGAGAAGCCGCGCACGGCCGCCTCCGCGAGCGAGAAGAGCACGATCCCGAGCGCGAGGAGCCCGATCCGATCGAGCGCGGCGCCGCCGAGCGTCAGCTCGTCGACGATCTGCCCGATGAAGCGCGGCGGGACCACCGCGAGCAGCGCCGCGACCGTCATGCCGAGCGCGCCGGCGACAAGACGTGTGCGGTGGCGCCCGAGGTAGTGGAAGAAGGTCGCGCGGGACGTCGGGGGCAAGGACCCGAGTGTACCGGCGCGCGTCCGCATCGCCGGTCACGTTCGCGGGCTCTGTCTAGGCGGCCGCGGCCCCGATCCGCTTGCGCACGGACCGCCCGAGCCACCAGAGCGCTCCGACGATCGCCGCGAAGCCGACGAACACGGGCGCGACGCCCCAGAGGTCGGCGATGGGCCCGACGACAATGAGCGGCAGGAACGAGAACACCGAGACGAGCATGTTGAGGACGCCGAACACGCGCCCGCGCATGTCGTCGGTGAGCTCCTCCTGGATGAGCGTCATCGCGGGCACGGTCACCCAGGCGTACGCGATCCCGAACACGAAGGCGAGGACCACGGTGAGCGCGACGAAGAAGGGGAACGCCTCCCCGAGCTCGGCGGTCCCGACCCGCCGGAAGAGCTCCGTGAGCGGTCGCGACGCGGCGAGCGACAGGAGCGCGAAGAAGCAGGCGCCGAGGCCGAGGCCGATCGCGTGCGAATGGCCGAAACGGCGCGCGAAGACGTTGAGCAGGCCGATCCCGGCGACGACGCCGACGCCCGCGGGCGCCACGAGGATCACGACGTTCTTCTCGTCGGTCGCGAGGACCTCGCGGACATAGCCCGGCGCGAGCGCGCCGGCAACGGCGACGAGCGTGTACGTGAGCGCGACGTACACGAGCGCCCACGCGACCTGCGGCGAGCGCCGGAGGTACGCGAGCGCCTCCCCCACGCCGCGCCGGGTCTGCGCGACCGCGGCGCCGGCCACCTCGACGCCGAGGTGCGGGTGCGCCTGCGGCGCGAGCGGGAGCGTGAGGCAGAGCGCGGCGGCCGCGGTGAACATCGCGGCCGTCGTGAGGAAGAGCGCGTCGTAGCCCGCGATCCTGATGACGATCGGCGCGAGGAGGATGAACCCCACGAGGAACGCGCCGTTGAACGTGAACGTGAAGAGCGAGTTCGCGGCCATGAGGTCGCGCTTGCGTACGAGGGATGGGAGGGCCGCGGACTCGGCCGGGACGAAGAACGTCGTGACGGCCGCCACGAGGAAGTTCACGACATACGCCATCGCGACGCTGTGCCCGAACAGGAGCAGCGGCAGGACCGACAGGGCGCGCGCGATGTTCGTGATGATCAGGACGCGCTTCCGGTCGGTCCGGTCCACGACGACGCCCGCGACGATCCCGAACACGACGGCGGGCGCGATCGCGAGGAGGATCAGTATCGAGGACTGCGTGTTCGACTTCGTGAGCTCGGCCACGAGGACGATGAGCGTGAAGGTGATGGCGTTCGCGGCGGTCTGCGAGAGGATCTGCGCAGACCAGATCGCGAGGAACGCGCGGTTGCGGAGGAGCCCGCGCTCGGCGGCCGCCTCGAGCGGCTCTGCCACCTCCGTCACTCCGCGGGAGCGAGCGGACCTCGCTCCACGAACCGCTTGATGTCGCGCTCCACGGCGGCGCGGGCGATCAGCACGCGGTGCCCGCACGTTGCGCAGCGGAGCCCGATGTCGGCGCCGAGCCGGACGATGCGCCAGGTGTCGCCGCCGCACGGATGAGGCTTGCGGAGCACCACGACGTCGTCGAGATACAGGGGGACCGGTGGTCGCGCCTTCATCGGCGCCGAGGATACGTTCAGCGTGCGGCCGGCAGATCGAGCATCTGCTCCTTCGTCGCACGGAAGCGCGTCCGTCCGTAGATGAGCTCGAACTGCCCGATGATCCCGCCGGTACGTGTGATCGCCACGTGGATCACGTCCTGCGCGCCGATCGCGCTCACGAGCCACGGACCGGCGATGCGGTCGCCGTCGAGGAGGATCGCGCCGCTGCCGGAAGGGCCGAACCACGAGCGCGGGCGGACGCGCTGCCCGTTGATCGCGATCGCCTCGGCCCCGGCGTTGCGCAGCTCGTTCACGAGGTCCGACATCGCCTTCTCGTCGAACGGTCCGTCGACCGATACCGCGACGCCCGGACCGCGCGCCGGACCCTGCGCGGCGAACACGCGCAGCTGCGCGAGCTCGCGCTGCGCCTCGTCGAGCGAGAAGCGGCCGCTCTGGACCGACGAGCGCGCGGCGTCGAGCCGAAGGCGCAGCTCGACGATCTCGTCGCGGAGGGCGCTGTTCCGGTCAGCGAGGCCGGCGATGAGCGTCGTGAGCGACGCGGGCGTCTCGAGCTGCAGGCTCCGCGAGTACACGTCCTGCGCGCGGAACTGCGACACGACGAGCACGCCGAGGAGGAGCGCGATGCTCGCGACGGCGGTGCTGCCCCGCCAGGTCCGCACTAGTAGCCCTGGCCGTACCGGACGTTGAGCGCCCCTCTGTACGCCGGCACCGTCACGCCGCTCGCGCGCGTGACGCGGAAGCCGAGCCCGTGCACGTCGCGGCGCTGCTTGATGTCCTTGAGCTGCTCGGGGTCGGCGAAGGCGCTCATGAGCTGGTCCTGGCGGCCCACGACCGCGAAGTTGAACGGCGGCGACATGAGCGTGCCGTTCACCATGATCGTCGAGCCGACGCAGTACACGCTCGACGTCCCGACGATCCGCTCGCCGTTGATCGCCGCCGCCTCCGCGCCGCCGCGCCACGCGGTGTTCAGGATGTCGGTGAGGTCGGTCGCGTGGCAGATCGACTTGTCGAGGTCCTTCGCCGTGGCACTCGTCCCCTTCGCGTCGTCGAGCAGCACCATCACGCCGTCGCCCGTGACGGGCGTGAGCCCGGCGAGGTCGCGGAGCCGATCGATCTGCGCCTGGAGATCGCGCGCCGCGCCGCTCTGCGACGACGCGCTCTTCTGGATCTTGTCGAGCTCCGCGCGGAGCGAGGCGAGCTGCTCCTTCAGGCCGTTCTGCTCGTTCTGGAGCGACTGCGCGGCCTCGGTGAGCGGCGCGTTGTAGCGGACGGCGAGCTGGCTGCGCTCCGACTGGGTCTGCCACTGCGCGGCCACGAGGAAGCCGAAGATGAGGGCCGGGAGCGTCAGCGCGAGGCTGTTCCGGAGGCGGGTCTTCTGGGCGGCGGTGGGCACCTGCACGCGACGATCGTCGCACACCGAGGCGTGTCACCCGGGTGTCGGGCGGGCGAGCTGGGGGCCGGTGGGGATCGAACCCACGACGCCCGCCTTAGGACGGCGGCGCTCTATCCACTGAGCTACGGCCCCGGTGGATACGAGGATCGTAGCCGCGCGGGGAACCCGCGGCCACCCCCGAACGTCCCACTCCCATCAACGACGGAGGTGGATCATGCGGCGCCTCGTGACGGCGGCCATCGCGACCCTGTCGGTCCTCTTCGCGACCGCGGCCCCGGCGGACGCGTGCGCCGGCCTCATCGGCTCGCGCGGGAGCGTCAACCTCGGCCGGACCACCACGCTCGCCGCGTACCACGCGGGCGTCGAGCACTACGTCACCGCGTTCCAGTTCCTCGGCGGCGGGGGCGAGTTCGGCACGCTCATCCCGCTCCCCGGCGTCCCGTCGAGCGTGGAGCGCGGCGGCGACTGGACGCTGCAGCGCCTGGTGCGCGAGACCGAGCCGCAGGTCGCGCGCCTCGACTCGCTGCGCTCGCTGGCGGCGCCGGCGGGGGCGCAGGTGCTCCAGCAGGTGCGCATCGACGCGCTCGACATCACCGTCCTCAAGGGCGGCGGCCCCGACGTCGCGGCCTGGGCGAGGGAGCACGGCTTCAGCCTCTCGCCGGACGCCCCCGAGGTCCTCGACTTCTACGCCGCGCGCAGCCCGATCTTCCTCGCCGCGATCTTCGACGGCGACGCGGCGAAGAAGCGCGGCCAGCGGGTCGGCGACGGCACGCCCGTGCACATCACGATCCCCACGACGAACCCATGGGTACCGCTCCGGATCCTCGCGCTCGGGAAGAAGGCGACGGACCGCGTCGAGGCGGACGTGTTCCTGCTCACGGACCGGACGCCCGCGCTCCTCCCCGGCCCCCGCGACGGGCTCGGCCTCCTCTACAGCGCGTCGGCATCCGCGGCGCTGCTCGGCGACCTCCGCTCCGACAAGGGGATGTCGTGGGTGCCCGAGAAGGCGTGGCTCACGAAGCTCCGCGTCGACACCGCCGCCGGGGACCTCCGCTACGACCTCGCGGTCGACGCGAGCGGGCAGGGAACGCCGTCGCGGGTCGCCGCGGGCCTCGACGTGCCGGGACCGAACGGCTCTCCCGCGGCGGCGGACCCCTCGCTGCCCACGCTCCTCGGCGTCGGCGCCGCGCTCCTGCTCCTCGCCGCTCCGATGGCGATGAGCCTCGCGCGGGTGCGCTCGCGGTGAGGCCCGCGCTCGCGGTCGGCGCGCTGCTCGCGGCGATGCTCGTGAGCGCGTGCGCGCCGGCCGCGGCGGGCGGCGAGCAGGTGACGGTCGCGTTCCGCTACTCGCGCTTCAGCCCGTCGGCGCTCGAGGTCCCGGTCGGCGTGCCGGTCACGTTCGCGCTCAGGAACGACGACCCGATCGACCACGAGTGGATCGTCGGGACCGCCGACGTCCACGCGGTGCACCGCGTCGGCACGGAGCCGGTGCACGAGGGGCGGGCCAACGAGGTGAGCGTGCCCGCGTACTCGACGCGAGTGACCACGGTCACGTTCGGCCGGGCGGGCACCTACCTGTTCATCTGCCACCTGCCGGGGCACGAGTCGTACGGAATGGTGGGGACGCTGAGGGTCGTCTCGCGCTAGCCTCTCGGCTGATGCTCGATGGATTCCGCCGCCTCATGGGCGGACGCAGGAAGCTCAGCGACGCGGAGCTCTCTTCGATGACGCCGCACATCGAGAAGCTCAAGTACCCGACGGGCGCGACGATCGTCCGCCAAGGCGAGCCCGCCGACCGCTTCTACGTGATCTGCGACGGCGAGGTCGAGGTCATCCGCGAGCGGCCGACCGAGCGCGACCTGAGCATCGCGAGGCTCGGCGAGAACGAGTACTTCGGTGAGATCGGGCTCATGACGTCCGGCCCGCGCGTCGCGACGGTCCGCGCGTTGAGCGACGTCACGCTGCTCGCGTTCGATCCGCAGGCGTTCCGCCAGCTCATCGAGCGGTCGGAGTCCGACCGGCAGCGCTTCGACGCGGTCGTCCGCGAGCGCATCGAGCAGCTGCTCGACGCGGGCCTCGAAGGCTAGTTCGCCGCGGCGCCGCGCCCCCGTCCGTACATCTCGATCGTCCGGAGCATCCGGTCGAAGTCGAAGGGCTTGCGCAGCACCGCCTGGGCGCCGCGAAGGGTGTCCCTCCCCGGAGGCAGCGCGGCGGACACGACGAGCACGGGAACGTGCCGTCCCTGCGGGTGCTCGCGGAGACGGCGCAGGAACTCGTAGCCGTCCATCACCGGCATCATCAGATCGAGCAGGATGAGATCCGGCGCCGAGCCGAGCTGCGTCAGTGCCTCGAGACCGTCGCGCGCCAGGAGCACCTCGTGGCCTTCATCGCGAAGGAGGGCGCCGTAGAACTCGCGTAGATCCTTGTCGTCGTCTACGGCGAGGATGCGCATCGGTCGCTCCTCGGCACGCACCTGTCATGGCACCGCACCTTCGGTGCCATATACGTTCGTCCGTTACAAAGCTCCACCGAGCGAGCAGGCGTCCACACGAGGGGGACGGGGCCTGAGGAGCATGCGCTCTGACGGCGGCCGTCCGGTCGGGGTGGGCAGACTTGAACTGCCGGCCTCAGCGTCCCGAACGCTGCGCGCTGCCAACTGCGCCACACCCCGGTCAGGCCCTGGAGCGTCTTGGATGACGCCCGCGGAGAAGAGCTCAAGTCTACCAGCCGATGCCTCCCAGATGTCGCTCGGGCTAGAAGCCCGGAAAGAAGATCGGCGGGAGCGTGAGCCTCGGGACGAGCGTGGGCGTGGGCGTGGGCGCGACGAGGATGGGCAGTGGGGTCAGGAGGATCGGCGCGATCGTCGGAGCCGGCGCGGGCGTCGGCGCCGGCGCCTGCGTTGGCGGCGGCGTCACCACGATGATCGGCAGGAGCGGCGTGAGCGTGGGCACGGGGGTAGGCGCGACGGTCGGCGGCGGCGTCACGATGACGATCGGCGCGATCGACAGGACCGGGGCGACCGTCGCCGTCGGGACGGGGGTCGCGACCGCGAAGGTCGGGATGGGCACGATCGGGACCGGCGTGACGATGGCCGGCGACGGGGTCGGCGTCGGCGCGGGCGTGGCGATCGGAGGAGGCGTGAGCACACGGACCGGCGCGAGCGTCGGCGGCGGTGTCGCCCCGAAGGCGGGGGTCGCGAGCGGCAGCGGCGCGGGGAAGAAGCCGGATGGCGTCGCGAGCGGCGCCCGGGTCTCGAGCGGCGCGCGGGTCGCGGCGGGCACCGGCTCGACGGTCAGCGCCGCCGGAGCCTCGCAGACGATGCCGAAGAGCGGGACCTCTCTGCAGCCCGCGCGGAGCGCGCGCAGCGCACCCGTCGCGATGCCGGTCGGCGGGACCGTACCCGGCGGTGGCGTGAAGATCACGGGCGCATGGGACGGCACGCCGCCCGGAGGCGTGTCTGGGAGCACGACGTCCGGCGGCAGGAAGCGGCGGATGTCCGGCGGGACCGCGGGCTGCGGCGGGGCCGTCGGAAGCGGCGCCGTCACCGTCGCGGCGTCGCACGCGGTGAAGGCGACGCAGCCGGCCCTGCTCGCCGGTGGGGCCGGCACGAGGCCGCGCGGGAGCTCGCCGACGAACGGCACGAAGCTCGGGGCGGCCGCGGTGCCGGCGGAGAACGCCTGGAATCCGCCGAGGAAGGCGCCGGCGGTCGGAGGCGGCGAGCCGCCGGGCGGTGGCGTGCTCGGCGCGGCGGAGGGCCGCGGCGTCACGATCACCGGCGGCGCGACCGGCTCGGGAGCGACGAGCGGCAGCGCGCGCGGCGCCTCCGGCACCTTTCCGATGATCGGCGCCCCGATCTCCCGCGCTTCCTTGTCGGGCAGGACGATGACGCCGTTCGTGGTCACGACCACGCCCCCTCGGGCGATGCCCGTCTCGTCAGGGGCGCGCCGCTCGACCGTCCTCGCGATCACGGCGCCGTTCGCGAGCACCTGCGTCTCGATCTCGACGGGCGACCGAGGGGCCGCCGGCTTCACCACGGTACTGATCCGGCCCGGGTCGTCGGTGGGGATCGTCATCACGAGCTTGCCGTCGACGATCTCCACGGTCGACCCCGGCGAGTAGCGCAGCGGCTGGCCGTTCCGCACGCCCACGGAGCGGCCGCTCGGATCGACGGCGAGCGCGTTCACGGTGCCGGCGTCGAGCGCGATGCGCACGACGGCGGCGGGCGGCGGCGCCGGCCGAGGCGGCGCGGGCGGCTGGCCGGGCGCGACCGTGGTGACCTGCCCCGGCGCGACATCGACGGTCGACCCGCCTCCCGAGGTGGCGACGGTACCGTCGGTCGTCTCGAGCTCGAGCGCGCCCTGCGCGGTGATGCCCAGCTCGAACGCGGTGCCGCGCACCGCCGCGGTCGCGAAGGGCGTCCGCACCTCGTAGTTGCCGGCCGCGGTGATCCTGTTCGCGACGACGTGCCAGGTGCGTCCGAGCGTCTGCTGGATCGTGACGAGGAGGCCGCCGTCCGTGGCCGACGCGAGCACCTCGATCACGACCTCGCTGCCGGGCTCCACCGTGACGGCCGATCCGTCGTAGAACGTGAGCACGGCGCGCGCGCCCGGTCCGGTGCGGATCGCCGTGCCCGCCTCGATGAGCTGGCCGTCCTGCGCCGGCTCGAACGAGCGGCCGGCGGCGCGCGCGGAGACGCCGCCCGAGATGATCGTGAGCGTCGTCTGCGCGCCGAGCGCCGGCCGCGCGAAGAGGATCGCGCTCACGCCGGTGCCTGCGATCGCCGTCGCGATCACGCTGAGCGCGATGACACCGATCCGCGCGCGTCGGCGGAGGGCCCGCCACTTGCCTATCACCGTCTCGATCCCACCACCACGTTGGATCCCGCGAGGCCGGCATCGTCGCCTCCGCGACGACACCGCGGTGGTGATCCCCGTCACCGGTGTCTGGTAATTGACCCGACACTCCCGGCGAGCGAGGCGTATGAACGCGCCATGAGGGTCGTCGTGTTCGATCCGGCACGCGGGAGGACGCTCGCGGCATCCCCCGCCCGCGGGACCGGGTGGTGGGCGGGCGCGCCGGCGGTCGCGCGGTGGCGCGGCGACACGCTCCTCGCGTACCGCCTGCGCGGCCCTCGCCCTCGCCGCGGCTACGCGCTCCGCCTCGCCCGCGTCGCCGCGGAACGGCTCGAGCCTATCGCCGAGGTGCGCGCCCGCGACATCGCCGCCCTCTCGATCGAGCGCGCCGCGCTCGTCGCCGACGCCGACGTCCTGCGCGTGTACCTGTCCTATGCCGCGGAGGAAGACGGCCGCTGGCGCATCGACCTCACGGAGCTCCGCGACCCCGCCGCGCTGCCGGAGGCTGCTCGCGAGCCCGCGCTCGGCGCCGCGTCGACGGGCACCGAGAGCGTGAAGGATCCGGTCGTCGTCCCGGCCGACGGCGGCTGGGAGATGTACGCGAGCTTCACGCCGCGTCACGACGCGGCCGACCTCTCGACCGGTGACGTCTTCGCGACGGGCGCCGCCCCGTCGTGCACGGGGCTCGCGACGAGCGCGGACGGCCGCCGCTGGGAGTGGCGGGGCGGCGTCCTCGTGCCGGAGCCCGGCGGGTGGGACGCGTACGAGACGCGGATCTCGTGCCTGCTCGACGAGCGGCACGCCCTCTACGACGGCATCGCGACCGTCGCGGAGAACTACGAGGAGCGCACCGGGCTCGCCGTACGCGACCGAGCGCGCTGGCGGCGCGTCACGACGGACGCGCCGCTGCTCGACGCGCGGTACGCGGCGTTCGACGGGGAGCGCTTCTACTTCGAGCGTCCCGCCCCGGACGGCTCGCACGAGCTCGCCGTCGCGGACGCGGACGTGCCGCTGCGCTAGACCGTCGCCGTGCTGACCGAGAGGATCGGCGGGAGGTACTCGGCGATCCGCTCCCACGAGCGGCAGTCGTCGTTGCTCGCCCAGACCTCGCCGTTGATCGTGCCGAAGTACACGCCCAGCGGGTCGAGCCGGTCCGTCGCCATGCCCTCGCGCATGACCTCGGCGGTCGCGCCCTTCGGGATCCCCTTCCCCATCCGCTTCCACGTCTTGCCGCGGTCACCGGTCCGGTAGACCGCGAGCCCGGGCTGCTGGGCGATGCGCAGGTACGGGTCGAGCGGGATCGTGTACGCCGTGTCGGCGTCCTCCGGGTGCGTCGCGCCGGCGAAGCCGTACTCCGTGGGTAGACCCTCCGTCGTCTCCTGCCACTCCCGGTCGCCGTCGCGGCGCCAGTACACGCCGAAGTGGTTGCGCTGGTACCACTCGCCCGGCCGCGTCGGGTGCGCGAGCAGCTTGTGGACGCACTGCCCGATCTCCGGCTTCTTGTTCGGCAGGTGCTCGGCGCGCGTCGCCTCGTTCCACGGGTGCCACGTCGCGCCGCCGTCCGTCGACTCGAAGGCGCCCGCGGCGCTGATCCCGATCGCCATGTGCTTCGCGTCGCCCGCGTCGATGCCGATCGAGTGGAGCGCGAGGCCGCCGCCGCCCGGCTCCCACTTCTTCCGCGTCGGGTGGTCGTTGAGCCCGCTCACGGGCTTCCAGGACGCGCCCCGGTCGTCGGAGCGGAAGAGCGCGGCCGGCTCGACGCCCGCCCACACGACCTTCGGCGTCGACGCGTGACCCGGCTCGATGTGCCAGGTGCGCGCGAAGGTGCGGTCGTCGCCCTCGGGGAACGCGGGATTGCCCACGACCTTCCACGTCTTCCCGAGATCGCGCGACGCGCGGATCTTCGGCCCGCCCCAGGTGAAGTTGCACGCGGCGTAGAGCGACTCTCCGTCGCGCGGGTCGTG
Organism: Candidatus Limnocylindria bacterium; assembly: GCA_035708565.1. GTDB lineage: Bacteria > Chloroflexota > Limnocylindria > P2-11E > P2-11E > JACDAF01. The sequence continues at coordinate 36,784 of DASSSF010000029.1, read as the reverse complement.
GGCCATGTGGAACACCGGCTCGCCGGGGAAGATCGGCCCTTCGGACGTCCAGCGCGTCCGCGCCGCGCCGCTCCGGAAGAGGTACGCGCCCTTCTTCGTGCCGACCATGAGCATCACGGACCTGCGTGCCATCTAGATCCCTCCTGAGACCGCCGGGATGATGTGCACCACGTCGCCGTCGCGCAGGGCGGTCTGCTCGCCGTCCAGGTGCCGCATCTCCTCGGTGTTCGCGAAGACGTTCACGTGCTGGCGTATGGCGCCGTGCTCGTCGCGCAGGCGCTCGCGCAGCGCGGGGTAGGCCGCGACCGCCGCGTCGAGCGCCTCGCGAACGTTCGCGGCGTCGATGACCGCCTTCTTGCCGCCAGCGAACTCCGCATAGGCGCCGTAGAGCAGCACGGTGACGCGTGGCATGCGGGCCATCGTAGGAGGACGAACGGCGTTACCGATATTCGACGATCGGGCCGGCGCGTCCGCGAGATCAGCGCACGGCGGCGGCGACGGCGAGGGCGCGGACGGAAGCCGGGACCGCGAAGGTCGCGAGAGACCGGCCGGACGGCGCCTCGAGCACCTCGACCGCGCCGCCCGCGAAGGCGTAGAGGCGGCCGCCGTCGGTCGAGAGCGCGAGCGCGCGGACCTCGGCGCCGGCCGCGACCCAGCCGCGGAGCGCGAGGTCGGCCGTCGCGAGGACGGCGACGCCGCGGGGCCCCGTCGCGTAGAGCCGGCCGCCGTCCGGGGAGACGACGGCCGCCGCGCGCGCCGGGTCGCCCGTACCGCCACGGCCGGCGAAGGACGCGGCGCGGCGCACCTTCTGCGACGCGGCGTCGATCTCGGCCGCCGACCCCGCCCCGGGGTCGACGACGAAGAGCCTGCCGGCGTCGCGCGAGAGCGCGAGCGAGAGCATGGACGAGGCGGCGCGGCGTCCGGGGAGGTCGACAATGCACGTGGCGAAGCGCTGCGCGAGGTTCAGCGCGTGCACGAACAGCGACCCGTCGCGCTTCACGTAGAGGCCGTACTGCCACTGGCCGCCGACGGGCGCGACGGACGCGTGGAACGCTCCGTCCATGAGGCCCGTCGTCGGATCGAACCTGGTGATCACGGCCTTGTCGAAGATCGGCTCGGGGCGCAGGCGCTGTGCGCGGACCTCGTAGAGCCGGACGTTGTACGCCGTCGCGCCCTCCACGGGATGCTCGATCAGGTAGAGCGCGCCGCCGTCGTCGTGGATCGCGTCGAAGGAGAAGCGGGCGCTGAGCGCGACGATCGTGTGCGAGCCCTTCGCCGCCGGCGCGGCGAGCCCCGGGCCGGCGAGCGCCGAGCGCTGGCCGAGCCGCGTGAGGTCGAGGATCGCGAAACGGCTCAGCACGGCGTCGCGCGACACGAGGACGAGCCACTTGCCGTTCGGCGAGAAGCCGCTCGCGGCGGGACCGTACTGCGCGGGGAGGGTGTAGCGGCCCGTGAGGAACCACTCCTCGAGGAGCCGACCCAGAAGGTCGTACGCCTGCACGAGGGTGCAGGCCTGCATGTCGCGCGGGTCCCCGCACATCGCACCACCCGGCGTGACCGCGACGATCGCGTCCCTCGCCGGCGACAGCGTGCCCGCGGGAAGCGTGCGGAGCGTCGTGCCCGACGTCGCATCGAGCACGAGCGTCGCCTCTTGTGCGCTCACGACGAGCTCGTCGCGTGTGGCGGCGGACGGCTGGTCGACCGGCGCCGGCGGCCGCGTCCCCGGGGATCCGCAGGCCACGACGAGCAGACCCGCGAGGAGCCACTTCACGCCCGCACTACAGCGGGCGCCGGGCACGGGTTCCCTAGCGCGCGCTCTCCGCGATGCGCACGGCCTCCTCGCGCCCGACCTGTGCCTCGAGGCGCAGGAGCAGGCCGTCGCGCTCCCAGAGCAGCACGTTGCCCGCGAGGCGGAGCGTGTCCTGGATGATGTTGCCGTTCGCCTCGCGGTAGAAGACGACGTGCGGCGCGCCCTCGATCCACACCGCCGGCCCGCCCGCGACGCGCACCTGCTCGACGCGGGCGCCGGATCCGGCGATCTTCGAGAGGAGCGCCGTCTCGAGCGAGGCGCGGACCTCGGTGACGACCGCGCCGACGCCCGTGAGCTGCGACTCCGGCAGCCCCGGACGCGCCGCGTAGAGGAGCATGACCTGGCTCGACCCGCCCGCCGGCGTGACGACGTCGATCTCGTCGGGCCGGCCGAGCGCCGCGGGGACGACGGGCCGGAACCCCGCGCGGGCCTCGGCCGCCTCGACCGTCGCGACGCGCGTCGCGCCCGGGATGCGCGGCGACGCGACCGGCGCCGCGGGCTGCGGGCCGCGGAAGATGTCGATGCCCCGGAGGCGGATGACGTCGGTGGCGTACGCGCCCGCGCCGAGGACGAGCAGGGTCACGAGCGCGGGCGCGAGCGCGAAGAGCCACGGCCGCCGGCGCTCGACGCGGTCGGCGGCGATCCGCGCGCGCACGCGCGTCGCGAGGTGGCGCGCATCCGGATACGCGAGGCGGTCGCCCACGTCCCGGAGCAGCGACTCGAGCTCGGCGTCCGTGATCCGCCGGTCAGCCATCCAGCACCTCGCGCAGGCGGGCGAGCGCGCGCGAGAGCCGCGACTTCACCGTGCCGCGCGCCACGCCGAGCGCCTCGGCCATCTCAGCCTCCGACAGGTCCATGAAGTACCGATAGGCGATGACGATGCGGTCGTCCTCGCGCAGCCGCGCGAGCGCGCGCCGCACGATGGCGCGCCGCTCCGAGGCGACCGCGGCCTCCTCTGGCGACAGGGCCGTGTCGTCCGCGGGACGGTCGTGCGCCTCGCTCAGCTCGACCGCGGCGTGACGCCCGGCGGCCTTGCGGCGGTTGATGGCCTCGTTCGCCACGATCCGGAGGAGCCACGGGCGGAACGGCGAGCCCGCGCGGAAGCGGTCGAGCGCGCGATAGGCCTTCACGAACGCGTCCTGGGCGACCTCCTCCGCGTCGGCGCTCGTGCCGGTGATCACGTACGCCGTCCGCGCGGCGATGCCCTGGTACCGGAGGACGAGCTCGCCGTACGCGTCAGCGTCGCCATGGCGCGCGCGCTCCACGAGCTCCTCCTCCGTACGGCCCTCCGGTGAGTCCTTCATCCGGATACAGGTGCGGCGCCGCGCCGGTTCCCTAGGCCTGGAGCGGGCGGAACGGGTCGGCCTCGGCCACCGCCTCGGCGCCGATGGTGACGAGCCGGCGCAGCTCGCGGTATCGCTCGGCGGCCGCCTTCCGGTCGAGCGCCTCGACGCCCTCGACGCTGAACCGCTCCACCGCGAACGACGCGCAGACCGTGCCGTGGATGAGCGCGCGCCGGAGAACGTCGTCGTCGAGCCTGCCGCACGACGCGATGTACCCGAGCATGCCGCCCGCGAACGAGTCGCCCGCGCCGGTCGGGTCCTGGATCTTCTCGAGCGGGAACGCCGGCGCCCAGAACGAGGACTCGCGCGTGAAGAGCGTCGAGCCGTACTCGCCGCGCTTCACGACGAGCGCCCGCGGGCCGAGCGCGAGGATCTCGCGCGCCGCGCGGATGACGCTGAACGTCCGGCAGAACTGCCGCGCCTCCGCCTCGTTGATGCTCACGATGTCGACCTTCGACATCACGCGGGCGAGCGAGTCGCGCTTGTGGTCGATCCAGAAGTTCATCGTGTCGAGACCGGTGATCTGAGCGCCGTGGACCTGCTCGAGCGTCTCGTACTGGATGTCCGGGTCGCTGTTCGCGAGGAACACGACGCGCGTCCCGGCGAACCGTTCCGGCACCTGCGGCCGCCAATCGCCGAAGACGCCGAGATCCGTGCCGAGGGTCTCGGCCGGGCCGAGGTCGTAGTCGTAGCGCCCGGTCCAGTGGAGCGAGCGGCCCGGCCGGCGCTCGATGGCGCTGGTGTCCACGCCCTTGTTCGCGAGCCGCTCGAGGTCGGCCCCCTCGAAGTCCTCGCCCACCACGCCCACGAGCCTCACGCGCGCGTAGAGCGACGCCGCGAAGGAGAAGTAGCAGGCCGCGCCGCCGAGCACCCGGCGGCGCCGCTCGAACGGCGTCTGCACGTCGTCGTACGCGAGCGAGCCGACGACGAGGATGTCCGACACGGGAGCCCGATGGTAGCCGCACATACGATGAGCGTCGGATGATCGAGCTCAGCCTGCGCGAGGTCACGAAGCGCTTCCACCGTGGCGGCGAGATCGTGTGCGCGCTCGACCGCGTCACGCTCGACGTCCCGGCGGCCCAGTTCTGCGTCGTCATGGGCCCCTCCGGATCGGGCAAGTCGACGCTGCTCCACCTCGTCGCGGGGATCGACGCGCCCACGAGCGGCACGGTGATCGTCGACGGCCGCGACCTCGCGGCGATGTCCGACGACGAGCGCACGCTGCTCCGGCGGCGCCGCATCGGCTTCGTCTTCCAGTTCTTCAACCTGCTGCCGACGCTGTCGGCGCTCGAGAACGCCGCGCTCCCGCTGCAGCTCGACGGCGTGCGGCGGGCCGAGGCGGAGCGGCGCGCCCGCGACCTCCTCGGCGACCTCGGCCTCGGAGACCGGCTCGACCACCGGCCGCACCAGCTCTCGGGCGGCCAGATGCAGCGCGTCGCCCTCGCTCGCGCGCTCGTGGGCGATCCCGCCCTGCTGCTCGCCGACGAGCCCACCGGCAACCTCGACTCGCGCAGCGGCGAGGAGGTCCTCGCGCTCCTTCGCGAGACCGCGACCGTGCGCGGCCACACGGTGCTGATGGTCACGCACGACGAGCGCGCGGCCTCGGTCGGCGACCGGATCGTCCACCTTGTCGACGGCCGGGTCGGCTCGGACACCACCACTGCTCGCGCTGCTGCGGCTCGCTAGCCTCCGGCACCTCGCGCGCTCGCCCGGCCGCACGGTGCTCACGGTCGTCGGCGTCGCCCTCGGCGTGGCGACGCTGGTCGCGATCGACGTGGTGAACGGATCGTCTTCCGCCACGATCGACGAGCTCGTGTCCGCGTACGCGGGGCGCGCGACCGTCTCCGTCCGCGCGGCGTCGGGAACGCTGCCGGCCGACGCCGTCGCGACGGTCCGCCGCGTGGACGGCGTCCGGGCGGCCGCCGGCTCCATCCAGAGCGCGCTCCTCGTGGGCGAGGACCGGCGCGCGCTCCCCTACCTCGCCGGTACCGGCGACGAGGCGGCGCTCCGCGACCACGTCTACGAGCGCGGGGCGGCGCCGGGCGACGGCGAGCTCGCGGTCGGCGGCTCCGCCGCGCGGCGTCTCGGCCTCGACGTGGGCTCGCGCCTTCCCGCGATCGCGCCGACCGGCCCGCGCGAGCTGCGCGTGAGCGGGATCCTCGCCGACACGGGCGTGGGCCGCGCCAACGGCGGGTTCGTCGCGGTCCTCTCGTTCGCCGAGGCGGACCGGATGGCGCAGCGCGACGGCCGCCTCGACGCCGTCGACGTGGTGACGGCGGGCGACGCGGACGCGGTCGCACGGCGCATCGAGGCCGCGCTCGTGGGCTCGACGGCGGAGGCGCCGGCGGAGCGCGGCGAGCGGACGAAGCGGCTCGTCGCGAGCCTCCAGGATCTCCTCCGCATCCTGAGCGCGCTCTCGCTGTTCGTCGGAACGTTCCTCGTCTTCAACACGATGTCCATCGCGGTCGCGCAGCGGAAGCGCGAGCTCGGGATCCTGCGCGCCCTCGGGGCGAGGCGCCGCGAGATCGTCGGGATGATCACGGTCGAGGCCGCCGCGCTCGGGACCGTCGCCGCGATCGCCGGTGCGCTCGCCGGGATCGCGATGGCCCAGGGGCTCCTCGCGGCCGTGAACCGCCAGATCCGGCTCAACTTCGTCGCCGGCCTCGACGACCAGCTCGTCCTGCCCGCGGACCGGCTCCTCCTGCTCGTCGCGGCCGGCATCGGCGCGGCGGTGGTCGGCGCGCTCGGCCCCGCGACCCTTGCCGCGGCCGCGCAGCCGAGCGAGGCGATGGGCGCGCCGCGGCACACCTCGGTCGCGCGGCCGCTGCGCCTTCGCCTCCTCGTGCTCGCGGCGGTCTTCGTCGCGCTCGCCGCCGGCGCGGTGGCGGTGCAGCGCGGCGCCGACGACCCCGCGCCCGGCAGCGCGGCCGCGCTCGCGCTCATGTTCGCGATCGCGGTGGCCGCGGCGCCGGCGCTCGCGCTCGGCGTGCGCGCGGCCGGGCCGCTCGCGGACCGCATCGGCGGCCTTCCGGCTCGCCTTGCCCGCGACAGCATCCTGCGGGCGACGGGCCGCGCCGCCGTGACGGCCGCGGCGCTCGCCGCGGCGGTGACCATGGTCGTGGGCATGGCCTCGTTCATCGAGTCGCAGCGGCGCACGATCTTCGAGTGGCTCGACCAGGCGGTGAACGCGGACCTCTTCGTGTCCGCCGCGCCGCTCGGCGGGAACTCCGCTCCGATCCCGATCGACGCGCGGCTCTGGGACGACCTCAAGCGGGTCGATGGCGTGCGGGACGTCGACCGTTTCCGGCAGGTACGTATCCCATACGAGGGGTCGTACGTCGCGATCTCGAGCGTCGACATCCCGATCTACCTGACCCGCGGGCGCGCGCTCTACGCGCCCGGCACCGACCCGTACCCGATCGAGCGGATGGTCGGGCGCGACGAGGTCCTCGCCTCCGACAACTTCGCGCGCAAGCACGGCGTCGCGCAGGGCTCGGACGTCACCCTGCTCACGCCGGACGGACCGCGCGCCTTCCGCGTCGTCGCGATCGTCACCGACTACACGACCGATCAGGGGCTCATGCTCATGGACCGCTCGACCTACGTGAGCCGCTTTCGGGACGAGGCGATCGACTCGTACGCGGTCATGCTCGACCCTTCCGCCGACCGCGCTCGTGCGCGCGCCGGGATCGAGCGGCTCCAGGGCGGGACGCTGTTCGTCCAGTCGAACGAGGAGTTCAAGGGCGGGATCCGCCGCATCGTCGACGACTTCTTCGCCACGACCTACGTCATGGAGGCGATCGCGCTCGTCGTTGGCGTTCTCGGCGTCGCGAACACGATGCTGGTCGCGGTGCTCGAGCGCGGCCGGGAGATCGGAGTGCTCCGCGCCGTCGGCGCGACACGCCGGCAGATCCGCCGCACCATCCTCATCGAGGCGGGAGCGATCGGGCTCGCGGGCGCCCTCCTCGGGCTGCTCGGCGGAGCGGCGCTCACCGTGGTGACGCTCACGGTCAGCGAGAGCACCACCGGCTGGGTGCTGCCGTACCACTACGAGTGGGGCTCGGCGATCTCGGTGACGGCGCTCGCGACGGTCGCCGCCGTGCTCGCGGGCTGGTGGCCGGCGCGGCGGGCCGCGCGCGTCGAGGTCGCGACCGCGCTTCAGTACGAGTAGCGGGTCAGATCGCGCCGTCGCGCCGCAGCGCCGCGATCTCCTCCGCGCTGAAGCCCACCTCGCCGAGGATCTCGTCCGTGTGTTCGCCGAGGAGCGGCGGATGCCGGCGGACCGACGGCGGCGTGCCGTCCATCCGCACGGGGATGCCCGGCGCCCGGACCTTCCCCGCGGTCGGGTGGTCGACCTCCGCGATGAGGCCCAGATGGCGGACGGTCGGGTCGGTGAAGACCTCGCCGAGGTCGTTGATCGGGCCGACCGGGACGTTCGCCTCGCGCAGCCGCCGCACGACCTCGTCCTTCGTGAGCGCGCCGATCGTGCGCTCGAGCTGCGGGACGAGCGCGTCGCGGTGGCGCACGCGCGACGGGTTGTCGGCGAAGCGCCGGTCCTCGAGGAGGTCCTCGCGCCCGAGCGCGCGGCAGAGCCGCTCCCAGAGGGCGTTGTTCGCGCAGCCGACGTTCACGTAGCCGTCGGACGCGCGGAACGTCTGATACGGCGCGATGGACGCGTGCTCGTTCCCCTCGGGCGCGGGCACGGTGCCGTCCGCGAAGTAGCGCGCCGCCTGGCGTGAGAGGAGCGCGACCTGGCCGCCGATCATGCTCGCGTCGATCACCTGGCCCACGCCGGTGCGCTCTCGCGCGTGCAGCGCCGCCGCGATCGCGAATGCCGCGAACATGCCCGACACGACGTCCGCCTGCGGCACGCCGACCATCGTCGGCGGTCCCCCGCGCTGGCCGGTGAGGCTCATGATCCCGCCCATCCCCTGCACGATCAGGTCGTAGGCGGCCAGGCTCCGGCCGGGCCCGTCCTGCCCGAAGCCTGAGATGTGGCAGACGATCGCGCGCGGGGCCAGCCGGCGGATGCGGTCGTCGGGGAAGCCGAGGCGCGCCAGGACGCCGGGGCTGAAGTTCTCGACGACGACGTCGGCGCCCTCGAGGAGCCGCTCGAGGACGCGCTTCCCGTCCGCGTGCTTGAGGTCGATGGTGACGCTGCGCTTGTTGCGGTTGATCGCGAGGTAATACGCGGAGATGCCGCCGATCTCCGGCGGGCGCCAGTCGCGCGTCTCGTCGCCCGTGCCGGGGATCTCGACCTTCACCACGTCGGCCCCGTGGTCCGCGAGCATGAGGGTGCAGTAGGGGCCGGAGAGCGCGCGCGTCAGGTCGACGACGCGGACGCCCGCGAGGGCCCCCTCGCTCATCGGCCGCCGCTGATCGCGGGGAGGACCTCGACCGTGTCCCCGTCGCGCACCGGGTCGCCGAGGTCGCGCTGCTCGCCGTTGACGATGTACGCGGCCGTCTCGCCCACGGGGATGCCCGCGCGCGCGAGGAGCTCCTCGACGGTCCCCGCGCCCGCGTCGACGGTCACGGTCTTCCTGCCGCCGCTGTACTGGCGGGCCTCGCCGTGCAGCACGAGCGTGACGCTCAGGGCGCGACCGCCAGCCCCCGGCGGATGAGCTCGCGAGAGGAGCCGTCGAGGATGTCGTCGAGGACGCGCGCGGTCTCCGCGAACAGGAGGCACGCGATGCGCGCCCGCGTGAACGCATCGCCGCCCTCGAGGCCGAACGCGAGCCGGTGGAGCTCCGTCCACTGCGGGCCCGCGACCTCGCGCGCCCGCGCGAAGTACTCGTTCTCGGTGCGGATGAACGTGCCGGTGGCGGTGACGACCGCGCGCGTGCACCGCTCGACGAGCGCGCGCTCGGCGTGCAGCGCCGCCGACTCGTCGGCGCGCTCGACCGCGGCGCGGATCTTGTGCACGTACTCGATCGACGCGACGAGCCGCTGCCGCTCGCTCTCCTTCGCGCGCGCCTCGAGCCTGGACCACTCGAACGCGCGCGCCTCGTCCTGCAGCGCGCCGAGCGATCGCTCCTGGTCGAGGAGGATGCGCATGTCGCGCAGGGCCGGCACCGCCCAGACGGCGCGCGCAGGCTCCGCGAGCTCCTCCCGCATCTCCGCGAGCGTGTCGCTCGCGACCATCACGAGGCGGCCGTCCTCGAGGTAGCGCACCCGCGTGGCGAACTTCTGCTCGCTGAGGCGCACGCACGCGTGGAGGTCGATGTCGCTCCACTCCGTCGCGTCCCCACGGGCGGCGCTCCCCACGACGGACACGGCGTGCACGCCGGGCGCGTACGCGAGGATGAGCAGCCGCGCGACGAGATCGGGCGTGAGGAGGTCCGTCGCCGCCGTCGCGCTCATGGCCGGAGAGTACCGTTCGAGGACGTGGACGGAACGCTGCCGCTCTTCCCGCTCGACAACGTCCTCTTCCCCGACATGCTCATGCCGCTCCACATCTTCGAGCCGCGCTACCGGCTCCTCGTGCGGCGCTCGATCGACGGCGACCGGCCCTTCGGGGTCGTCCTGCTGCGGTCCGGCTCCGACACCGGACCCGGCGGCATCCCGCACGACGTCGGCACGTCGGCGACCATCGTCGGGCACTCCTCGCTCCCCGACGGCCGCTCGTTCATCGTCGTGCGCGGCGGGCGGCGCTTCCGCATCGGGTCCGTGGACGCGTCGACCGAGCCGTACCTGGTCGGGCGCGTGCGCTGGCTGCGCGACGACGACGGCCGGGGCGCCGAGGCCCTCGCGGACGCGGCCGCCGATCAGTTCAGCGAGTACCTGAACGCGATCCTCGCCGCGACGAACGAGCCGCACACGGAAGCGCCCGGGCTCGCCGAGCTCCGCGAGGGCTCGCCGCGCGACGTCGCCTACCGGGTCGCGTCCGGACTCGCGATCGACGCGTCGGAGCGGCAGCGCCTGCTCGAGGCCGACGCGGTCGACGAGCGTCTCCGCGAGGAGGTCCGGCTCCTCGAGCGCGAGAACGCGCTCCTCAAGGAGCTCCTGCTGCGGATCCGGACGCGCGGCGAGGGCCCGACGCTCAACTGAGCCCGCCGTCGTAGCGGACGGCGCCGGCGGTCACGGTCGCGCGCACCTTCGTCTCGAGCCAGCGGTCCACCGGGAGGCGCGCGAGGTCGTGGTCGAGCACCGTCGCGTCGGCGCGCATGCCGGGCGCGAGCGTCCCCGCCTCGCGCTCGCGCCCGAGCGCGTACGCGGCGCCGGCGGAGTAGGCCGCGAGCGCCTCGTCGAGGGTCAGCGCCTGCTCCTGGTGCCAGGGCTTCGCGTCGCCGGGCCGCGTGCGCGCCACGGCCGCATGGATCCCGACGAGCGGCGCGATCGGCTCCACCGGCGCGTCGGAGCCGAACGCGAGCGTCGCGCCGCGCTCCGTGAGCGTGCGCCACGGGTACGCGCGCTTCGTGCGGCGCTCGCCCCAGTAGCGGTCCGCGAGGTCGCGGTCGCTCGTCGCGTGGATCGGCTGCATCGACGCGACGATCCCGAGCGCGCCGAAACGGCCGAGATCCTGCTCCCGCACGAGCTGCACGTGCTCGACCTTCTGGCGCAGCGCCGGCGCCCACTTGCGCGTCGGCTCGATGGCGTCGAGCGCGACCTGCACGGCGCGGTCGCCGATCGCGTGGATCGCCACGGCGATGCCGGCGGCCGCCGCCTTCGAGACATCGTGCGTGAGCTGGGCGGGGTCGATCGTGAGGATGCCGGTGCCGTCGCTCCCCTCGTACGGCTCGACGAGCGCGGCGGTCTGCGACCCGAGCGCGCCGTCCGTGAAGATCTTGAGGTGGCCGATCTCGAGCCACTCGTCGCCCGTGCCGGTCCGCAGCCCCTCGGCGAGCGCGCTCTCGAAGTCGTGCCGCGAGCCCGGAGATGCGGCGGGCACCGCGCGCGGCGCGGGCTCGCGCTCGAGCGCGAGGAGCGGGCGCGGGGCGGCCGGAGCGCCGTCCGTCGCGCCGGTCCGCCGGTACGGGATCCCCATGGCGACGCGGAGGACGAGCTCGCCCGCCTCGCGGAGGCGGCGCCAGGCGGCGAACGCGGCGGCGTCCTCGAGGTCCTCGATGCCGGTGATCCCGTCGGCGAGCGCGTCCCGCTGGCCGGCGCGGAGCGCGGCGAGGCATTCGTCGTCGGTCGGCGGCGGGACGACCCTGTCGGCGAGCCAGTTGGCGTTCTCCTTCAGCACGCCCGTGGGCGACCCCGCGGCGTCGCGCTCGATCTCGCCGCCCGGCGGCGCCTTCGTGGACGCGCCGATGCCGGCGCGTCGGAGCGCCTCGGTGTTGAGCCAGCGCGAATGCCCGTCGCGGCTGCGCAGCGCCGCCGGCCGGCCCCGCGTCACGCGGTCGAGGTCGTCCTTCGTCGGCCAGCGGCCCCAGCGGTTCTTGTCGAAGCGTCCGCCGAGCACCCACGCCCCGGGCGGGAGCCCCTTCGCGTACGCGGCGATCTTCGCGAGCGCCGCCTCGAGCGTCGCGGCGTCGCGGAGGTCGACCTGCGAGCGCTGGAGCGACCACCACATGAAGTGCACGTGCGCGTCGACCCAGCCCGGGACCATCAGGCCCCCTCCGATGTCGATGCGCTCGGCGTCGCGGTGCTCGCGCGCGAGGTCCGTCGCGCGGCCGACGGCGAGAACGCGACCGTCGCGCGCGACGAGCCCGTCGGCCGTCGTGCCGTCGCCGACGTGGATGCGCCCGCCGTGGAACAGGACCGGACGCGTCACTGGCGGAAGCCCCGCTCGCCGATGAGCGGGACGAAGCGCACCGGACCCGCGTGCTCGACGCGGCCGTCGGCGTGGCGCACGACGAGCTCCTGCGAGTCGAGGTCGCCGACCGGGGCGACGATCCGCCCTCCGGGCGCGAGCTGCGCGGCGAGCGCGTCGATCGCCGGCGCGGCGGCGGCCACGAGGATGCGGTCGTACGGGGCTTCGGGGGCGTGCCCGCCGGACGCGTCGCCATGCACGACGCGCGCGTTCGCGTACCCGAGGTCCGCGAGACGGACCGCCGCCGAGCGTGCGAGCGGCTCGTGGCGCTCCACCGTCACGACGTCGCGCGCGAGGAGCGCGAGCACCGCGGCCTGGTAGCCGGACCCCGTCCCGACCTCGAGCACGTGGTGCTCCGGCCGCACGTCGAGCAGCTCGGTCATCCGCGCGACGACGTACGGCTGCGAGATCGTCTGGCCCTCGCCGATGGGAAGCGCGCGATCCTCGTAGGCGTCCTCGGCGAGGTCGTCCGGGACGAACCGCTCGCGCGGCACGCGGCCGAGCGCGTCGAGCACGCGCTCGTCGCGGATCCCCGACCGGGCCAGCAGGCGGACGAGGGCAGCGCGGCGCTCCGCGTCCTCCACGGCGTGAGCGTAGGTCAGCGACCGAGCCACGGCGCGACGACGCGCGGCAGCTCCGTGAGGTCGTCGATGACGGCGTCCGCCGAGGACCCGCGGACGTCGCCCGCCCTGCCCGTCCGGCGCAGCACCGTCCTGATCCCGAGCGCCTTCGCGCCCGCGACGTCGGCCACGGGATCGTCACCGACCATGAACGCCTCGCGCGGCGCGCACTCCGCGATCTCGAGCGCTCGCTCGAAGATCGCCGGGTGCGGCTTCCGCCAGCCGACGCTGTGCGACGAGACCACGCCGGTGATCGCCTCGCCGAGCCCGACGCGGCGCCAGTCCGCGATGCAGTCCTCGTCGCCGCGCCAGAGCGTGTTGGTCACGAGGACGACCCGGAGCCCGCGCTCGCGGCACCAGCGGAGCGCGTCGTACGCGCCGGGGACCGGACGCGACACCTCCTCGAGCGGGAGCACCATCGCCGCCCGGAGCGCGTCGACCTCGACCCCGAGATCGACGCCCTTCGCCCGGCACCACGCGCGGCACCACTCGAGCGTCTCCTGGCGCAGGGCGGCTCCGTCCTCGGGCTCGAGCCCGGCCGCCAGCCACTCGTCGTACCAGGGCCGCTCGCCGAACGCGCGGACGAGCAGCTCCCGGTGGCGCGCCTCGGTGTCGGTCGCCCAGTGCTCGACCAGGGTGTCGCCGACGTCGAACAGCGCGGCCCTCAGCACCTTCGCTATCGTGCCAGCCGCAGGGTGGGAATGGGCATCGACTTCGACCAGCTCGCGTTCATCGAGAAGTGGCGCCGCCACGCCGTCCGCGGCGCCATCGTCGCGCTCGACGCGACGCGTGGCGACCTCCTCGTCACGATCCGCGTCGGCGAGCTCGGGGAACGGCTCGACATGCGCGGCCGCGACGCGACCGGTGCCCTGCGCAAAGCGCGGCTCACCATCGGGGACCGGGTCACGCTCGCCATCGAGTACCCCGCGCGCGACGTGAGCGCGGGATCGGGCACGGGCGTCGCGGGCGGCCTCGTCGCGCCCGGCGCGACCGTCGAGGGCGAGGTCAAGAACGTGGGCGACGCCGTCATGGTCGACTGCGGTGTTTCGGGCGTCCTCGTCCGCCGCGAGACGATGGCGGAGGCGAAGGAGGGGGACGTGGTGCGGTTCGTCGTCGCGGGCGAAGGCGCCGCGTACTACATCCCCACCCGATGATCGTCGACCCCGGCTCCGTCCTCCTCGCGGGCATGCTCGCCACGGTCGGCGGGTCCGCCGTGCTCGCGTGGCTGCCCACCGGGCGCGGCCTCCGGGACATCCCCGGCGTCCTCGGCGACCGCATCGCGCCGGACGAGACCGCGGCGTTCGCCGCGGGCGTGATGGTGCAGGTCGCCTTCGGGATCATCGGCGCGTTCTGCTACGTCGCCTTGTGGCACGCGGCGGCGATCGAGAGCGGGCCGGCCGTCGGCGCGATCTTCGGGGCCGCGCACTGGACGGTCACCGAGCTGCTCGTCGGCGGGCTCGCGCCTCTCCTCGGCCTGACCGGCCGCCGCGCCTTCCGCCCGGACCGCGAGGCCCTGCCGCTCCTCCTGTCGTACGTCGTGTACGGCACCCTGCTCGGCCTCGCGTACTCGCCCGGCAGCTAGAGCTTCTCGAGCTCCTCGGCGATCTCGGCGTCGTCCGGGACCTCGCGGAGCGTGTGCACGTCGATGTAGCGGACCGTGCCCCCGGGATCGATGACGACGATCGCGCGCTCGGGACGGCCGAGCTCCTCATTGAGCACGCCGTACGCGCGGCTCACCGCCCCGTGCGGCCAGAAGTCGGAGCAGAGCGGGTACGAGACGCCGCCGAGCTGCGCCGCCCAGGCCTGGAGCGAGTACACGGAGTCGCACGAGATGCCCACGACCTGGGCCGCACCGCCGGCGAAGCGCTCCTGGAGGGCGGAGAGCGCCGGCGCTTCGGCGCTTCAGGTGCCCGTGAACGCCCAGGCGAAGAACGCGAGGACGACCTTCTTTCCCTTGAGCTCGGCGAGGCGCACGCGCGTCCCGTCGTGAGCGGGAAGGTCGAGGTCGGGTGCGCGGTCGCCGACCTTCAGCGTCTTCGTCGCGGTCGCGACCTTCGTGCGGCCCTTCGGCCGGGGCTCGGCCACCGCGACCTAGACTAGCCGCGGATGACGGCGGACCTCACGAAGCGGCGGATCGCCGCCGGGCGCGTGGACTTCCTCGACTACCGGGTGAAGTGTCCCTTCGACGGCACCGCGGTCGGCCCCCGCTTCGTCACGCGCGAGCACGCCGACGTCCCGCCGGATCCGCCGTACGCCGCGACGGTGAAGTGCCCGAAGGACGGGCAGCTCTTCGAGGTGGTCTTCTCCGAGTAGGCCGCTACGGGACGACGGTCACGTAGACGAAGACGCCGTAGTCCTCCATCCACACCGCGCCGTCGATCACCGGCCGCAGGTGGAGCGCGTACGTCCCCGGCGTCGTCGGGGCGCGGACCTGGAACGTGAAGGTACCGAGGGCGCCCGGCGGCACGATGGCTTCGGCCTGGACCGCGACGCGGTCCGGCGTGGGCCAGTTCACGCCGAGCGACGACCAGGTCCGGTCGTCGCCGTTGATGCCGAGGTTGGCCTGCTGCCCGAACGCGCCGCGCACCCACGCCGACGTCCCGGTGTTCGCGAAGGAGATCGTGAGCGGGCCGCTCACCTGACCGACCTTGAGCGTCGGGTAGGCCGACTGCGAGACCCACCTCGCGTGGTAGCCGAAGTCGCTCTTCACGACGAGGAAGACGCCCTGGTCCTGCATCCACTGCACGCCGTCGATCACCGGACGGAGCGGCAGGCGGTACTCGCCCGGCGTCGCGGGGGCGCGGACGCTGAACGTGAACGTTCCGGTCCCGCCGGGCGCGACCGTCGTCTCCTGGGTCGTCGCGACGCGGTCGGGCGAGAGCCAGTTCACCGCCATGCCCGAGTCCGCGAAGACGCGCGAGTCGCCGTTGATGCCGAGGTTCGCCTGCTTGCCGGCGACGCCCCGCTCCCAGGTCGCAGTGCCGGTGTTCTTGAAGCGCACCGTCACGCTCGTGGTCGCCCCCGGGCGCAGCGTCGGCCAGGCGGTCTGGTCGAGGAACGTCGCGCTGAACGGCGGCGCCGGCGGGAGCACCGTCGACCCGCCGGAGCCCGCGGTCGTGAAGTCCCACTCGTTCGTCACCCAGCGGCCGCCGACGGTGAGGTCCATGCGCACGTGGTAGGTCGTGCCCGACGCCAGCGGGCGCTGCGGGATGATCACCTGGTAGTCGTATTCGTAGAGCTGCGTCACGTAGTAGAAGGGGACGCGCGCCCCGCCGGGCGCGACGAGCTCCGCGGCGCGCATCTGCACGTTCTGACCGCCCGAGTACACGACCATGATCGGGTAGCCGACTGGACGCGTCGCGCCCGCGGGGAGCGGGCTCGGCGACTCGTTGCCGCTCCAGGACGGCGGGATGCCCGTCTGCCCGTGCGCGGGCGAGCGAACGAAGTCGACCGCGCGGACGCCGAAGTCGTAGACGAGGTCGCCGACGGTCGCGGAACGGCCGTTCAGGTCGGAGTGCCCCCAGCCCGTCGCGATCGCGCTCGGATGCATCATCCCGAGCCGGTGATACGGCGCGTGCCACAGCTCGCGCACGGCGTTGAGCGCGCCGCTGTAGCCCGCCGCGACCTCGCTCACGAACGTCGTGCTCCATCCGGCCGCGGCGACGCGCTCGCGCGGGCCGTACCCCGAGTACCCCGGGTTGCCGGCGGTCTCGTAGTGGCCGCCGACGCCGTTCAGGGTCGAGTAGTCCGCGTGCCGCTGCGCCGCGAGCATGACCCGCGGATCACCCGGGATCGTGGGCGCGCCGATCGCGTAGCGCATCTCGTTGTGGAGACGCACCATCTCGGTGGCGACGATCGTGTCCGCGGCGGCGAGCTGCGCGGGACCGCCGATGACGGCCGGCAGCGCGATCGCCGCGGCCGCCAGCAGGCGCGCGAGCACCCTCTGCATCCTCTCTCCCAACGACCCGCCACCGCGGGTGCAACGCAAGCGTGACGACCGTCACCGCGGATGGGAAGCCCCGACGTGGGTACTAGCCCCGTCGACGGACGAGCGGGCGATCGCTGGGCATGGCGGCAGGTCGCGCGGTCGGCCACGGCGGGGCCGGGCCGCTCGTGTATCCGGCAAGTTGACGACCGGCCCCGGGGCGGCCCAACGCGCCACAACGGCGACGCGCGCGCGACGGACCGCGTCCTACAATGGGTGTTCCCCGGGGTGTAGGTCAGTTGGTAGACCGCTTGGCTGGGGGCCAAGAAGTTCGTGGGTTCGAGTCCCACCACCCCGACAGCTCACGTGGACTCTCGTCGCTTGAACTTGCGCGGCGGGACGCCGCGCCGCGCGCGCTCCCGCCGCCCATACAGCCGGCGACACGAGTTGCAGATCTTGCGGATCCTGTCACCGCGCTTGGCGACGCGGTCGTAGGAGTGGCCGCGGACGCAGGTCCCGCCCTCGCCCTTGCGTCGCTCCTGCGCATCGAACCTCGAGAGTGCGGCCGCGGCCTGTGCCACCTTCACGCTGCCCAGCCAGGGTGTGACGAGCTCGAGCACGTGGACGACGCGCGCGCGGCCCTCCGCGCACCAGCGGAAGTCGTCGGGCTCCCCATGCCGCTCGATCCGGCCGACGCCAAGCGATCGCTGCAGGCGCACCAGCACATCCGCCGGCGCTCCCACCGCGCCGTTCTGGCTCGCCGACACGCGGACCCTTCGCCAGTCGGCACTCCACTTCCGCGTCGCCGCCCGCACGAGACAGAACGAACCCTCGCCGTCGAGGAACCCCGCGGCCCACGCGCGATCCTCCGCCTCCGCCGCGGCCGGCGCGTCGGTCGCGGGATGGAAGACGGGCCTGATGCGGCTCCTCGGACGCCGACCGCGTAGGCCGCGCGCGTACTGCCCGGACCAGTCGCGGACGGCCGCCGCCGCCTGTGACCGCTTGACCGGTCCGAGCCATCGCCACAGGAGCGAGATCACCGCCTGCGCCTCCTCGGGGGATCGCGCCCGCCACTGCCACACGCCGCTCGCGCCCGGCCGCTCGACCTCCCCCATTCCGAGCACCGCCGCCTGGAACCTGGTGATGAGCTCAGGGACCGTCTCGCCGCGCTGCCCGACGCTGGCCGAGAGCTGCGAATATCCAGGCCGCCGTCGGTCGCGCTTCAGGAGCGTGCTGCCTTCGCCGTCGAACACCCCCGCGGCCCACGCGAGCGTGGCGCCGTCCAGGTGACGCGGATCCTTCTTCCGGCCGATGCGCGCTTGCTAGGACAGCCGCCCGAGGCGTGTCAATAGGACCACTACGCGCGCGCGGCGACCTTCGCCGATCCCTCGCCATGGCCGACGGCCGCCAGGCGCGGCAGCTCGACGTGGAACGTCGTGCCGTTGCCTTCCGCGCTCTCCGCCCAGATGCGCCCGCCGTGGCGATCGACGATCTCCTTGCTGATGTAGAGGCCGAGGCCCATGCCGCCGACGTCGCGCGCGCGGCGGTCGGGTGAGCGGTAGAAGAGGCCGAACACCTTGTCGAGCTCCGGCTCCGGGATGCCGATGCCGCTGTCCCGCACCGACAGCGTGACCCGCTCCGACCCGCCATCCAGCGCGACCCCGACCGCTCCGCCGCTCGGCGAGTACTTGATCGCGTTCGAGACGAGGTTGTTCAGCACCTGCTCGAGGTGGTCGCGGTCGGCCTGCACCTTCGCGTCGCCGCTGACGCTGACGTCGATGCGATGATCGCTCGTCGTCGTCTGCATCCGCTCCGTGACCTCGCGCGCGAGCTCGGCGAGATCGACCTCCGCGAGACGGAACTCGACGCGGCCGCTCTGGATGCGGGAGACGTCGAGGAGCTCGTCGATCAGCCGCGCGAGCTTCCCCGTCTGGCGGCGCACCACCTCGAGCTGCTCGATGACGCCCGCCTGCTCCGCCTTCCACTCCTCGGCGGTCGGCACGCCGCGGTCGAGCCGCTTCCGCAGCCGCCGGAGCGCGACCTGCACGAAGCCCGACATCGCCGTGACCGGCGTCTTCAGCTCGTGCGACGCGATCGACATGAACTGGCTCTTGAGGCGATCGAGCTCCTGGAGCTTGTCGTACTGGTCGCGCAGCTCCGCCGTCGCTTCCGCGACGCGCCGCTCGAGATCGAGGTTGAGCTCGCGGATCGTCGCGTTCGCCCGCTCGAGATCCCGCACGCGCTCGCGGAGCTGCTGGCCGAGGCGGCGCCGCTCGAGGCCGCGCCCCACCGTCATGCGCAGCTCCTCGACGTCGCACGGCTTCACGAGGTAGTCGTAGGCGCCTTCGCGCATGGCCTTCACGGCGGAGTCGAGCGACGCGTAGCCGGTGAGGATGATCGCGATCGTCTCGGGCGAGCGCTTGCGCACCTCGCCGATGATCTGGATCCCGTCGGCATCGTCGAGGCGCAGGTCCGACAGCACGAGGTCGAACGGCTCCGATGACTGGATCGTCGCGAACGCGTCGGCCGCCGTCGTCGTGGAGCGGACCTCATACCCGTCCATCTCGAGGATCGCCTGCATCGTCACGGCGACGCTCTCCTCGTCGTCGACGATGAGGATCCGCTCAGCCACTCGCCGGCCCGCCGATCGGGAGGGTGATGTTGAACGTCGTGCCCTCCCCCTCCCGGCTGCGCACCTGGAGCGACCCGCCGTGCGCCTGCACGATCCCGTACGAGACCCACAGGCCGAGGCCCGTCCCCTTCTCGCCCTTCGTCGAGAAGAACGGCTCGAAGAGCTGTGACATGTGCTCCTCGGGGATGCCCACTCCCTCGTCGCGGATCTGGATCTGGACGGCGTCCGACCGCAGGATGCGTGCCCCTCCGCCGCCGAGCGCCCGCGTCGACACCGTGATCGTGCCGCCGTTCGGCATCGCCTCGGCCGCGTTGAGCATGAGGTTCAGGATGACCTGCTTCAGCTGGTCGGACGACGCCACGACCTTCGGCAGCGCCGGATCGAGCTCCTTCACGATCCGCGACCGGCGGTCGCGGAGCCGCTTCGCGACGAGCGACTCGGCCTCGTCCACGAGGGCGTTCACGTCGGTCGGCGCCATGGCGGCCGCCGGGCGGTAGAACCCGAGCATCTGGCGGAGGATCCGCGACATCCGCTCGGTCTCCTTCATGGCGATCGCGAGGAACTTGTGGTCCGGGTCGCTCGGGTCGCTCTTGTTGACGAGGAGGTAGAGCGAGTTGTGGATCGCTTCGAGCGGGTTATTGATCTCGTGGGCGATCGACGCCGCGAGGCGGCCCGTCGCGGCGAGCTTCTCCGAGTCGAAGAGCGCCTGCTCGAGGCGGCGCCGCTCGAGCTCGCGGTAGCGGCCGACGTCCTGCATGACGGTCACGGTCGCGACGGGGACGCCCACGTCGTCACGGATCTCCGTCGAGATGACCGCCATCTCGAGCTGCTCCTCGCTCTCCGGGTCCACGACCTGGATCTCGCCCGACTTGCGGACCCCCGGGTCGAGGCGCAGCTGCGCGATGAAGGACGCGAGCTTCGCGTTGTTGCGCAGCTCGAGATCCTGGCGCCGGCCGGCGGCCACGGGTCCGCCGAGCGCCTGCGGAGCCCCGAAGAGCCGCTGCGCGGCCGCGTTCATCGACACGGCCTGGTCGTCGCTGTCGATGACGATGATCGGGTTCGGCACGCTCCTGAGGATCAGGTCGAGACGGTCGCGCTCGAGCCGCATCTCCTGGTCCGCCGACTGGAGCCGCTGCACGTTACGCGTGAGCTCCTCGCTCACGAGCCGGAGCTCGGTGACGTTCTTCAGCACGCAGACCATCCCGCGCTCGCCGCCGCGGTAGTTCGTGGCGGGCTGCGCGATGACCTCGAAGATCAGGTCGGAGCCCTCGACCGGGTCGACGAGCGTGATCTCGCGCGGACGGGCCACGGTACCGCGCTCGAGGTTCCACGAGGACAGCGCGGCCGTGAAGAGGACGTTGTTCATGGTGACGGCGTGCGCGCGGCCGGGCACGTCGGCCGCGGTGACGCGGAAGAGCTTCTCGGCGCTCTTGTTCTGGAGCACGAGCTGGTTCTGCTCGTCCGACACGACGATCGGGTCCGCGACGGAATTGACCATCCACCAGAGCCATTCCCGCTCGACGGCGTCGCGCGTGCTCGCGCCGCGCAAACGGTCGACGTCGCGCGCGCGCTGGATCTCCGTGCTCGCCTGCATGGCCGCCGGGACGAGCGCCTCGAGGTCCTGATCGGTGAGCTCGGCCTTCCGGTCGATGAGGAGCACGCCGAGCGACTCCGTCTCGCCGTGCAGGGACGCGACGACGAACTTGTCGAAGCCGAGCTCGAGCAGGATGTCGCGGGCATGCGGCCCGATCCGCGGGTCCGTCGCCGTGGCGCGGACGCGCTGCGGGATGCCGCTGCGCAGCGCGCTCACGAGCGGGTCGTCCCGCTCCGTGAGCGGGACCTGGAGCGCCTCCACGAGGTCGGCCGGGACGTTCCGGCCGACCGTGCCGCGGAGCGAACGGCGCTCGGGGTCGTACAGCGCGATCAGGGTCCGCTCCGCGCCGAACGCGCGCGAGATGTCGTCGAGCATCGCGCCGAACTCCGGGGGCGCTTCCGGCCCCCGGCCCGGCACGCGCTCGAGCAGCTCGAGGAGGTCGCTCATCTACGCGTCAGATCTGCCGCTCCCGCCGCGCCGCGGGCGGCGTCGCGCTCGAGAGGGGCGATGCGGGCGTCCCGCCTTCGAGGCCACCCGGCCGCGACGCGACCGGCAGCGTGCCCACCGCCTCGGCGTAGCGCAGGTAGGTGTCGATCGAGGCGACGACGACGCGCGCCTCGATCGTGATCAGGTCGATGCCCACGAGGGACACCCGGACCCAGGCGTCGATGACGATGCCCTTGTCCAGGACACGGTCCAGAACATCGATGAGACTGGTGCCACCGGCGGCGCGTTCGACCGGCATCTAGTTCTCCTCCTCCGCGATCTCGGACGCCATCCCAACCACGCTGAGCGATCGTTCCATCAGCGCCCGCCCGCCCGTCCGCGGGCGGCGAGCGCGCGCTCGAGCTCCGCGATCCGCGCCTCGAGCCGGGCGACCTGTTCCGCGTCGAGGCTCTTGGCCGCGGACGAAGACAGCGTGTTGTCGTACCTCCACCAGTCGAGCCCGATCTCCTGCGCCTTGTCGATCGAGCAGATGAGCAGCCGGATGCGGATCGTCAGCAGCTCCACGTTCGCGAGCGTGATGCTCACGTCCCCGGCGATGACGAGGCCCTTGTCGAGGACGCGGTCGAGGATGTCGACGAGCGTGGCCGATTGCGACTGGTAACGCCGTTCCATGCTCATCGTGGCCGCGCCTCCACCGCGAGCTCGAGATCCTCCTTGCGCAGGCCGAAGGACCCCGCGAGCTCGACCACCTTCTCTTCCAGCTTCATGAGCGCGATCCCCACTCGCTCGGTCTCGTCATCGGTCAAGGACCCTCCCTCCATCCGCCGGATCGCCTGACGCTCCAGTAGCTGCCGCACGAGCTCGACGATCGTGAGCACCAGCCTCGCGAGGCCCGCGGCCGGGTCGTCCGGGTCGACGTCGATCCGGCGCGGCAGGAGGCCGCGGAGTCGCTCCACCTCGTCGCGGAGCGTCGCGATCTCGTCGAGCTCCTCGGTCCTCACGCGGCCTCCGCGAACGTGTACGGCGGCCACGGGCCGCTGACCACCGCGCGGACGCCTTCGAGCCGCGATGCCACCAAGGTCACCGTCTCCTTCAACCGCTCCGCCTGGCCCGCTGGCGCGAGTATCGCGGTGGAGAGCGCCACCTCGGCGGACGGGCAAATGGCGTGCCGAACGTCCGCTCGCTCGACCGGAAGCTCCGCCTCGAGCAGCTTCGCGAGCGCCTCGGCCGTCCGGCGGCGGTCCTCCGACCCGGCGAGCGCCACCCGCTTGCTCTCGAGGAACGTCCGGCCCGGCCCGCCGGGTGCCGGCCGGACGGCGTGGCCGCGCCCCGGAACGGCCTGCGAGCCGGCCCAGAGCAGCGTCAGGGCCAGCTCCGACCGTCCCGCCACGCGCGCGAGCGTGCCGCGCAGCTCCGCCTCCCGCGGCGCGACGAGCGCGGCGACGCCGGCGTCGTCCTCCGCGACCGTGGGGAACCGGACCGGCAGATGCGCGCCCTCGCGGAAGAGCGTGTCGACGATCCGGTGGTGGTCGAACACGTCGTCGCGCGCGAGGGTCGCCGCGAGCTCGTCGCCCGGCGTGACCCAGGCGCCGAGGCCCCCGGCAGGGACCCAGCGGAGCGCCGCGCCGCGGAGCCCCGCGGGGGCGCGCTCGACCGGCGCGCTGGCGATCGCGTGCACGACGAGCCGCGTCACGCCGAACGCTCCTTTGCCTCGACGAGCGCCTCGACGCCGCTCAGGACGACCGAGAGGCCGAGGTAGATGAGGTCGACGCCCGCGACCGAGATGGTCGCGTGGCCGGTCAGCACGACGCCGCGGTCGAGCAGCCGGTGCGCGAGCTCGACGAGCGAGACACGCAGCTCGTCGTCCGGACCGAGCGTGCGGAGGTCGCTCATCGGAGCGAGCCCAGCTTCGCGGCGTAGCGGTACGGCGGCCACGGCCCCGAGAGCCGCGGCGTGTAGCCGCGAGGACCCCACTCCGCGCCGAAACGGTCGAGCGCTCCGCCGACCGCGGTCTGGTCACGTGACGCGAGGGCCGTGACACGGGCGATGGGGCCGCCCTCGATGAGCGGCTCGTCGGTGAGGTCCGTCGCGACCGGGGCGAGGGCGTCGCGGAGGGCGGCGCGCGCCTCGGCATCTCGCTCGCGCAGGAGGGCCGTCCGCGCGTCTTCGAGGCTCCGGCGGAGGAGGTACGCGCGCCCGGGCGCGGCGGCCGAGACGTCGCGCACGAGCGACGCGAGGCGCGGCTCGTCGTCGAGCGCGGCGAGCGCGGCGTCCCGGTCGCGATCGACCGTGATCACCCACTCCGCGCGGCCGCCGAGCCGCTCGAGCGCTTCGAAGAGCTCGGCGGCGCGCGACCGGAGCGCCTCGCGCACGCCGTCGTCGCC
Source organism: Candidatus Limnocylindria bacterium (assembly GCA_035708565.1). Taxonomy (GTDB): domain Bacteria; phylum Chloroflexota; class Limnocylindria; order P2-11E; family P2-11E; genus JACDAF01. The sequence goes on along the minus strand of DASSSF010000029.1, from coordinate 13,274 downwards.
GCGGAAGAGCGTGCCGAAGGCGAGCGGCAGCACGGAGCCGAGGCCCGCGAGGATCCGGGCGTTCACGTCCTGGTGCGCGGCGGCGCGCGGCCCGAGCCACGACGCGTCGGCGACGTTCCGGTCGAGCGGCTCCTGGTCGAACTCGCTCGCGGGTACGTCGCTCACGATGCCGGCGACGTCGCCTTCGGACACCGCGCGGACCGGGAGGTCGCCGATCCCGCGGAGGGGCTCCGCGGCGAGCCACCGGCGGCTCGCGGCAGGCGCCACCGCGTAGAGGTAGACGAGCGTCATCCGCGGAGCTCGTCGGGGATGTCGATCTGCACGCGCGGTCCTGCGCCCTCGCCCTCGTCGGGCTGCCGCGCGGCGAGCTCCTCCGCGAGGAGGGCCTTCCGGTGCTCCTTGATCTCCCGCAGCCGGACGAGGAGCGGCGCCTCCCGCCTGCGGAACTCCATCTCGTCGACCTCGCCTTCCTCCAGCTGCAGCGCGAGGAGCATGAGCTGCTCCTTCACCGGCTCGTCGTCGTAGTACTCCTGGTCCGCGACCTCGACGACCTTGTTGAGGCAGTAGCGGATGCCCGCCGCCGGCAGCGTGTAGGGGAGCGCGAGCAGCTTGCCGACGAGGCCGAGCACGGGCTAGACGCCGGCGGAGCGCTCGAGCTGCAGCCGGATCGTGACGAAGTTGTACGGCGGCCAGGGCCCGGTCACGCGGAACGCGAGCTTCCCCTCGTACCGCTTCGCGAGCTCGTGGACGCGCGCGTCGAAGTCGTTCGCGCGGTCGCGCCCGATGAGGAACGCGGCGTTCATGATCATCTTCTCGCCGATCACCTTGGTCGGCCGCGAGGCGATCGCCGTGTCCTGAAGCGATGCGTAGATGTCGCGCACGTACCCGTCGGAGCGCTCCGTCAGGGCCTGCTCCACGAGGCGGCCGAGCTGCATGCGCGCGAAGTACGTCGAGGTGTGCTGGTTGCCGACGATCTCCTCCTTGAGGCGGCGGATGTCCTCGCTCTCCCGCTCGATCTGCGCGAGCACCGAGTCGCGGTCCCACGTCACTTTGAGGCCGAGCTCGAGCTTGTCCTTCATCTTGGTGAGGACGTCGCGGAGCGCGTCGTAGGTGTCCTTCAGGAACTCGACGGTGTCGTTCTCCGTCTTGAACAGCGTGCCGAAGCTCATCGGCACCGGCGTGAAGTTGTTGTCGATCATGACGACCTCGTTCACGTGCTCGTGGGTGAGCGCGTTCTCACGCGTGGGGTCGTACACCATGAGCGGCGCTTTGCTGACGACGGCCGCGAGGTCGCGGTAGTGGACCGTGAACACCTCGTCACCCCGGCCGCCGATGCCGATGCTCCCGAAGGACCTCGGCTCGCTCGTCTCGATGATGCAGTAGACGTAGATGCCCTCCGGCGCCTGCTGCGACGGCGCGGCCTCCGCCGCGGGGGCACCTCGCTCATCCACTCACACCCTCCCCGCGGTCGCCTCGTCGGGCGGAAGTCCGAAGAATTCTCGCGTGAGCTCGTACAGCTTCTCGCGGTCCTCGCGGAGCGCCGGCCGGAGCCCGTAGTGGTTGATCACGCGGATCTGCGTCTGGAGCCACTCCTGCCAGCACTGCGCGCAGACGTTCTCCTCGACCGCAGCACCCAGCGTGCCAGGGAGCCCTACCTTGCCCGCTCCGTCGCGGGTCTGGCCGCAGCGCGAGCAGGTGACCGTCGCCACTGCGAGGATGGTATTGCCCGCGATGCACGCGACTTGCGCCGTGCCCGCGACGCGCCATCGTAGGGGCACGGGCGCCCACCCGACCGCCGCCGGCGCCTAGGAACGCCGCCCTTGGAGGGACCATGCTGAGGCTCTTGTCCGCGCCGCGCGTCGCGTACGCGCACTGCGACATCCCTTGCGGCATCTACGACCCCGCGCAGGCCCGGATCGAGGCCGAGTCCTGCTACAAGATCATCGAGAAGTACCACGCCTCGAGCGACGAGGTCTTCCGGGCCCGCTGCCTCGTCGTGAAGGAGGAGCGCGCCGAGCTCACGAAGCACCACCTCGACGTCCTCTGGCACGACTACTTCAAGCCGGAGCACGCGGAGAAGTTCCCGGACATGCACGACACCTTCTGGAAGGCGGCGAAGCAGGCCTCGAAGGTGAAGCAGACGGTGGAGCTCGCCGAGGCGAAGAAGCTCCTCGAGCTCATCGACAAGATCGACGACGCCTGGCGGAAGACGAACGGCCCGCAGAACACCCGCGTGGCGAAGACCGCCTAGCGCGATGCGGCTCGGCCGCGTCGTCGTCGGCGGTCACTCCATGCGGCCGGCGCTCGAGCACGGCGACCGCCTCGTGTACGTGTCCGGCGCGCCGCGGGTCGGCGACGTGTGCGTCGCGACCGACCCGCGCGCGCCGGGCCGCTGGATCGTGAAGCGCGTCGCCGCCGTCGACGACGGGGCGGTCACGCTCGCGAGCGATCTCGCGGGCCACGAGCGCCTCCGCGTGCCGGCCGGCGCGATCGTCGGCCGGGCCGTGCTCCGCTACCGGCCGCTCGGGAGGTTCGGCCGGATCTAGGCGGGGACCCGGCGTCGCCCGTGCGTCACGGCCTCGCGAAGGGCAGGACGGCGTCGAGGCCGATGTCGCGTCCGGCCTCCGCCGAGATCCGCAGCCCGACCCGGCTCACGAGCTGGCTCACGCGCGGCGCGAACACGTCGATCGTGAGCTCGCCCTCCGGCACGGAGAGCGCGTAGTGGCCGCGGTGGTCCGTGTACGTGCCGACGATGAAGCCGCCGTCATCGTTGACGCTCACGGGAGCGCTCTCGACCGGCACGCCGTCCTCCGTCCGGACGTAGCCCGAAAGGCGGGCGCCGCGCCGCAGGACGATGTCCCGGTCGACGTCGGACGTCCCGACGACGATCGCGTCCGCGTCCACCCAGGTCCGCTTGCGCGACCAGTACTCGCCGACGGCTTCGCTGTCGGCGGGCGGGATGATCTGGAGCGTGTAGGTCTCGGGGCGCGTCGCGATGGCGTAGCGGGCGTTGCCGTCGGCCTCGCGGCAGATGCGGCCCGTGGTGAACGGCGTGTCGATGCACACGAGAGCGAAGGGCACGAGCGCGCCGCCGTCCATCGTCACGCGCCCGCTCACGACCGTGCCCTCGCGGAGCGCGATGTCGAGCGTGCGGTCGCGGTCGATGACGAACGGCGTCGCGTTCACTCCGACGTCGGCCCGGTCGTAGCGCTGCGTGATGAGACGCGAGCGGCTGTCGTCGGGCGGGATCGTCCAGACCCAGTAGCGCCCGGGCTCGCGGAGGAGGACGTAGCGGCCGTCCTCGTCCGTGCGCTCGCAGTCCCACGGCAGCGGCGCGGCGAGCGTCTGCGTGCAGACCTGGGCATCCTCGATCGCGCGTCCGTCGGGTGCGCCCGTCACCGTGCCCGACAGGACCAGGCCGCGGACGAGCGTGACCTCGATGCCCTCGACGTCCGCGGCGCGCGCGTCGAAGGCGTCGGCCTCGAACGAGGCGACGCGGCCGCGCGCCCACTGCGCGATGAGCCGCGAGCCGTCGCGCGGCCCGCTCACCTCGAAGCGGTAGATCGCCGGCCGTCCTTCGACCGTGAAGCGCCCCTGCGCGTTCGTGCGCGCGCAGACCACGGGCTCGTCGCCCGCCGGATGCCCGCACGCCTCCGCCCCCGCGACCGGCTTCCCCTCCGGATCGCGCACCGTGCCGGAGAGCTTCGCGAGCCCGCTCAGGAGGATCGGCACCGCCGCGCCCCGGCCCTCCACGGCGACGGACGTGAAGCCGGGCGCGAGGCGCGCGCCCTCGGCGGGCGTCGCGCGCACCACGTACGCGCCGGGCGGGACCTTGAGCGCCACCTCCCCCGCGCGGTCGGCGGTGCCGCAGCGCTCGACGCCGAGGGGCGACGTCGCGCAGACGCGCGCGCCAGGCGCCGCGCCGCCGGGCGTGAGCGTTCGGACCTCGAGAGTGGCGTCGGGAGGCGTCACGGGGATGAACGGGATCGGCGGGAGCGTCGGCGAGCCCGCCTGGCAGGCGCCCGCGACGATCCCGATGGCGAGCGCGGCGGCGGCGCGTCGCGTGGTCACCTCACGTGGATACCAGATGGGGCCGCCGTCTCGGGTGGCAGACGGGCGTAGACGATCTAGCGTGGCGCGCGCTGGACGAGCGAGCGAAGGAGGCGCGAGGCGTCGGCGAGCGGACCCGAGAGCTCCTCGCGCTGCTCGCGGTCCATGAGGTCGCGCATCGCGGCGCGCACGGGCTTGCCGCGGAACAGGACCTCGTACGTCTGCGCCGTGATGGGCATCTCGACGCCGAGCCGGGAGGCGCTCGCGTGCGTCGCCTCGGTCGTGCCGACGCCCTCCGCGACCTGGCCCCCGAGGCGCTCGCGGATCTCGGCCAGCGCGAGCCCCTTCGCGAGGAGCTCGCCCACCTGGCGATTCCGCGAGTGCTTGCTCGCGCATGTCGCGACGAGGTCGCCGAATCCCGCGAGGCCGGCGGCCGTGAGCGGGTCCGCGCCCTGGACGAACGCGAAGCGGGCGATCTCGGCGAGGCCGCGCGTGAGGAAGCCGGCCTTCGCGTTCTCGCCATAGCCGATGCCGTCGATCGCGCCCGCGCCGAGCGCGATCACGTTCTTGAGCGCGCCGAAGAGCTCCACGCCGACGACGTCCTCGTTCGTGTAGGCGCGGAACATGCGCGTCCCGATCAACGCCTGGAACCGCCGGCCGGTCTCGGTGTCCGACGACGCGATCACCGTCGGCGCCGGCGCGCCGGCCGCGATCTCGCGGCTGATGTTCGGCCCGGACAGGACCGCGATCCTCGCGGGCGGCAGCAGCTCCGACCACACCTCGCTCATCCTGCGGCCGTCCTCGTCGAGGCCCTTCGTCGCGGAGAGGAGGAGGTGCCCCGGCCGGAGGAGCGGCGCGATCCTGTCGCGGAGGAGGCGGACGCCGACGGTGGGCGTCGCCACGATGAGGTGCTCGGCCTCGAGCGCCTGCGCGAGGTCGGCGGTCACGACGACCGCGTCCGGGATCCGTACGCCGGGCAGGCGCCTGCGGTTCTCGCGGCGCGCGGCGATCTCGGCCGCCTGCTCGGGGTCGCGGGTCCACAGGGTCACGCGCTTGCCGCCGTCGCGCGCGAGCACCGTCGCGAGCGTCGTCCCCCAGGATCCCGCCTGGAGGACCGCGACCTCGCTCGTCACGCCCCGGTCTCCCGTGGCCGCCCGATGCGCGGCTCGACGCCGCGCGCGATGCGCTGGAGGTTCGGGACGTGGCGCACGTACACGATCGCTCCCGCGACGAGGATGAACGCGAGCGTGGCGGGGTGGAAGCCGAGCCAGCCGGCCGCGACGGACGTGAGGTAGCCGACGAGCGCGCCGAGGACCGAGGCGAGCGAGCCCACCGACACCATGCGGGTGATCCCGATCGCGAGGACGAACGCCGCGACGGCGATCGCCCACGCCGGCGTCGCGATCATGAGGAGCGCGCCGAACCCCGTCGCGACGCCGCGACCGCCGCGCCCGCGGAGCGTGATGGGCCAGCAGTGGCCCGCGACGGCCCCGATCGCCGCCAGCGCCTCGGCGTACCGCGGGTCCTCGTTCGCCGGCATGAGGAGCTCACGCGCGACCCAGACCGCCGCGATCCCCTTGAGGATGTCGAGGCCCGCGACGAGCACGCCGGCGCCCGGGCCGAGCGTTCGGAACGTGTTCGTCGCGCCGGTCGAGCCGGACCCCAGGCTCCGGAGGTCCACGTTGCGGTACAGCTTGCCCACGAGGTAGCCGCTCGAGAGCGAGCCGATGAGGTATCCGACCGCCCCGGCGACCGCCGCGGCGACGATCGCGGTCGCGCTCACTCGCGGGTGCCGCGCAGCTCGATCTTGATCGGCGTGCCCGCGAACCCGAACCGCTCGCGGATCCGGTTCTCGAGGTAGCGCTGGTAGGAGAAGTGGACGGCCTCGGGCTTGTCCACGAAGAACACGAAGGTGGGTCGGCGCGCGTCCGCCTGCGTCACGTGGCTGAAGCGTACCGACCTTCCGCGATGCGTCGGGGGCGGGTGGCTCCCGATGGCGTCGGTGAGGAGGCGATGGAGCTCGGCCGTCGGGACGTGGACCCGCCGGACCTCGGCGATCTTGACGGCGTCGGCGAGCGTCGCGTCGACGTTCCGGCCCGTCTTCGCCGACACGAAGCGGTGGACCAGCCACGGGGCGAAGTGGAACTCCCGCGCGAGCTCGGCCTCCGCCCGCTCGGTGTGCTCCTCGCTCGCCTCGACGGCATCCCACTTGTTCAGCCCGACGACGAGGCCGACGCCGGCGTCGATCGCGTACCCGGCGATGTGCGTGTCCTGCGCGGTGATCCCCTCGGTCGCGTCGGTCAGGCAGATCGCGACGTCGGCGCGCTCGAGCGCGTGGACGGTCCGGAGGAGCGCGTACTTCTCGATCCCCTCCTCCACCCGGCCGCGCCGCCGGATCCCGGCGGTGTCCACGAGGACGATCCGCTGGCCGTCGCGCTCGATCGTCGTGTCGATGGTGTCCCGCGTCGTCCCGGGGGTCTCGCTCACGACCGCGCGCTCGCTGCCCACGAGCGCGTTCAGGAAGGAGGACTTCCCGACGTTCGGCCGCCCGATGATCGCGACGCGTGCGTGCGCCGCCTCGTCCTCCGGCACGTCCGGCGGGAGGCGCTCGACGACGGCGTCGAGCAGGTCGCCCGTGCCCATGCCCTGGATCGCGCTGACGGTGAACGGCTCGCCGAGGCCGAGCGAGTGGAACTCCGCGGCCTGCGCCTCGCTGCGCCAGCCGTCGCTCTTGTTCGCGACGACGAGCGTCGCCTTCCCGGCGCGGCGCAGGCGATCCGCCACGTCGTGCTCGACGGGCATGAGCCCGGTCTTCGAGTCGACCACGAAGAGGACGACGTCGGCCTCGTCGATCGCGGCCTCGACCTGTCGGCGGACGGCGTTGTCGAGCGTGTCCTCCCTGCGGGCCCGCGCGCCGAACGCCTCGTCGATCCCGCCCGTGTCCACGAGCGAGAACTCGCGGCCGCGCCAGTCGACGGTCCCGTATATCCGGTCGCGCGTCGTCCCGGGGACGTCCTCGACGATCGCGGTGCGCTCGCCGACGAGGCGGTTGAAGAGCGTGGACTTGCCGACGTTCGGCCGCCCGACGACGGCCACGACGCCGCTCGCCATCAGGCGAGCGCTTCGGCGCGCTCCTTCACCTCGAGCAGCGTCTCCATCGGCGTCGAGCATCCGCCGATCAGCCCGACGCGCTCCTTCCCGCGCAGCCAGGCCGGATCGAGCTCGGTCGCGCTCTCGATGTGGTGCGCCTCGCGGCCCTGCATGCGCGCGAGGTTCACGAGCTCCCGGGTGTTCGCCGAGTTCTTCCCCCCGACGACGATGATCGTGTCCGTCTCCTTGCCCAGCTCCACCGCCGCGTGCTGCCGCTTCACGGTGACCGGGCAGACCGTGTTGAAGACCTTCGTCTCCTGCGCGATCTCGGCGACGTGCGCGACGAGCGCCTTGAAGGCCCACGGCGGCTGCGTCGACTGCGACACGACGCCGGCCTTCTTCATCTTCGGGAGGCGCTTCCAGTCCTCCTCCGTCTCCACGATCGTGAAGTCGTCGCCGGCGAACCCCACGAGGCCGATGACCTCGGGATGGTCGGGGGTGCCGAGGATCACGACCTTGTAGCCCTCGTCCGCGAGCTGCTTGGTGAAGCGCTGCGCCCGGAGCACGAGCGAGCAGGTCGCGTCGATGCACTCGAGACCGCGCTCCTCGATCTCCGCGCGGACCTCCGGCGGGACGCCGTGCGCGCGGATGACGACGATGCCCTCGGCGGCGTCGGCGGGCCGCTTGATGACCTTGATGCCGCGCGCCTGGAGGCGCTCGCTGATCTTCGGGTTGTGCACGACCTGGCCCAGGTTGTGGACCGGACGGCCGGTCTCGGCCGCGGCCTCGGTCAGCTCGACGGCCTTCTTGACCCCGAAGCAGAACCCGTTCTCACGCGCGAGCAGCACTTCCACATATCGAAGTGTACGGGCCCGCTCGGCCGCGATCGGCTCGCGCGTGAGACGTCATGTGACCACGCGGAAGCGCAGGACGTACGTGACGTCGTGGCCGGTGAGGAGGGCGTCCGACCGCGCGTTGACGAGGACGCGGTAGGTCCGGAAGGGCACGACCCCGCGCGTCGTGTGCGTGCCGGCGCTGCCCTGGAAGGCGAACTCGTCGATCGGACCGCCGGAGGGCGTGGGCAGGTCCTCGTCGTAGATCCAGCCCTTGACCTCCGTCGCCGCTCGCGCGACGACCGCTATGTCCACGGATCCGGACGCTCGGACGACGGTCAGCGGCACATCGCGGGGGAACGCGTCGCCGTGGTCGTAGGAGAAGACCGTCCGCTGCGTCTCGCTCGCGAGGGCGAGCGCGGCCGGCCCGCCGCCGACGGTCACGCTCACGTCCGGCCGTTCGGCGCAGGCGGTCGCGACGACGGCGAGCAGCAGGAGCGCGACACGCGTCACGCGTACACGCCGCGCATCTCGGGTGGAAGGAGCGCGGCGACGCGCCGCATGATCGCGTCGGTGAGGGCTCGCTCGTCCGACGACCCGAGATCCTTCGCGTAGAACGGCTCGCCGATGCGGACGGTCATGTCCCGGCGCCAGAACCGTCCGAGCCTCGCGCGCTTCGAGCCGACGATGCCGATGGGCACGACCGGGGCTCCGCTCCGCAGGGCGATGAGACCCACGCCCGGGTGCGCCTGGATCATCGCCCCCGACTCACTGCGGTGTCCCTCGGGGAAGAACCCGAGCGGCAGGCCGGCCTCGAGCACGCGGAACGCGGTGACGATCGCGCGGCGGTCGCTCTCGCCGCGGCGGACCCCGAACGATCCCGTGAGCCGGATGACGCCGCCGAGGAAGAGCACCTCGAACAGCTCGTGCTTCGCCATGTAGCGGATCGCCCGGTCGAGCGCGAACGTGAGCCACGGCGGGTCCTTCCACGAGGCGTGGTTCGCCACGAGGATCGACGCGCCGCTCGGGATCCGCTCGATGCCCTCGACGCGGACCGGCGCGAGGAACAGGCCCACCGCGCGGATGACCGGGAACAGCGCGCGCCAGACGAGCATCCGGTCCTGCGGGGTCGTCGGCACGACGACGATCAGCCCGGCCTCCGGATCGCGGCGAGGACCTTCTCGAGGGCCTGCCCGACGCTGTGCTCGTCGGTCTCGACGACGATCGCGTCGGCCGCGGCCCTGAGCGGCGCGACGGCGCGCTCGCTGTCGATCTGGTCGCGGCGGAGGATCTCGTGGAGCAGCTCCTGGCGCGGCCGCCTGATCCCGCGTGCCGCGAGCTCCTCCTCGCGCCGCTTCGCGCGCTCCGAGGCGGACGCCGTGAGGAACACCTTCCGGTCGGCAGCGGGGAGCACCACGGTGCCGATGTCGCGGCCGACCATCACGACGCGCCCGCGCTTCGCGAGCGCGCGCTGCTGCTCGACCATCGCGTCCCGCACCGCGGGGATCCGCGCGACCTGCGACACGACGCGGTCGACGCGCGCGTCGCGGATGTCCCAGCTGACGTCCCGCCCGTCGAGCAGGACCGAGTACGCACGGCCGTCGCGCACCGTCGGCGGCCCGATCGCGATGCGGATCTCGCGGGCGAGCTTCGCGAGGCGGTCGGCGTCGTCCGGATCGATCCCGCGGTCGAGCGCCGCGAGCGCGACGGCGCGGTACATCGCACCCGTGTCGAGGAACAGATAGCCGAGGCGCTCGGCGACGAGCGCGCCGATGGTGCTCTTCCCCGCCCCCGCCGGGCCGTCGATCGCGACCGTGCGCGGCGCCGTCACGACGCCGCTCCGAGCGAGGCGATCTCGCGCCGCGTGAGCTCGCGCCAGGCGCCCGGACGCAGCGAGCCGAGACGCAGCGGACCGAGGCGGACGCGGCGGAGGGACGTCACGCGGAGCCCGACCGCGGCGAACATCCGGCGGACCTGCCGCTTCCATCCCGTGCGCACGACGACGCCGATCCGCCCACCGGCCCCGGTGCGGGCGATGACGCGGACGTCCTCGGCGCGAGCGACGCCCTCTTCGAGCCGCACGCCGCGGCGGAGGCGCGCGACCCGGTCCCCCGTGACCTCGCCGACGACGTCCGCGACGTACTCGCGCTCGTGCCCGTAGCGCGGATGCAGCACGTGCTCGGCCCAGGCGCCGTCGTTCGTGAGGAGGAGCAGGCCCTCGGAGTCCGCGTCGAGGCGCCCCACCGGATAGAGCCGCTCGCGAGCGCCGACGAGCCCGGTCACCGTGGGCCGCCCGCGCTCGTCGCGCGCCGTGGAGTACACGCCGCGCGGCTTGTTGAGGAGCAGGTAGCGGTGCCGCTCCGGCGCTCCCACCGCCCGGCCGTCGACCTCGATGCGCGCGCCGGGGTGCACGCGCGTGCCGAGCTCGCGCACCACGCGGCCCGCGACCTTCACGCGGCCCGCCGCGATGAGCTCCTCGGCGGCGCGGCGCGACGCGACGCCGCGCTCCGCGAGGACCTTCTGGAGACGCGGCTGCTTCGCCGGCTCCACCGCGGTCACGTCGCCTCCGCCGTCCGACCGACCTGGACGCCCTCGGGCGTCATGACCGACGGCAGCTCCTCGAGGCTCGTGAGCCCGAAGCACTCGAGGAACTCCCAGGTCGTCCCGTAGAGGATCGGCCGGCCCGGCGTCTCGCGCCTGCCGCGCTCCTCGATGAGCCGCCGCTGCATCAGCGTGTAGATGGTCTGGTCGCAGTTGACGCCGCGGACCGCCTCGACCTCCGCGCGCGTCGCGGGCTGCTTGTACGCGACGACCGCGAGCGTCTCGAGCGCGGCCGGCGACAGGCGGAGACGGTCCGCGCCGAGGTACGCCGCGACGAACGGCGCCTGCTCCGGCGCGGTGATGAGCTGCCAGTCCTCGCCCTCGTGCGCGAGGCGCAGACCCGTCTCCTCGCAGCGCGCGCCGACCTCGGCGAGCGCGGCCTCCACCGCCTTCGGCGTCGCGCCCGTCACGCGCGCGAGCTCGCCGCGCGAGACGGGCTTCTCGGCGACGAAGAGCACGGCCTCGATGGCGCGCGCGAGGGGCGTCACGATGCGCTGCGCTTCCTCCTCACGACGATCTCGCCGAACAGCGCGTCCTGCTCGACCTCGATCACGAGCCGCCGGTACAGGTCAAGGAGCGCGATGAAGGTCACGATCGCGAAGCCGAGCGTCGGGCGGTCACCGAGGAGGGTAGCGAAGGTGACCTGCTCGTGTTCGCTCATGACCGTCTCGAGCTCCTCGGTGCGCTGCTCGACGGAGTAGCGCTCGGCAGGCGCGACGATGTCCTCCTCGGTCTGCCGCGCCGCGAGCGCGAGCACCTTCGTCCACGCGGCCGCGAGCGCATCGACCCGGCCGCCGCGCGGCGGCAGCGCCGGCCCGGGCGCTCCGCCTTCGCGGTGGAAGGCGCGCTCGCCGGCGCGCAGCCGGTCGCCGAGCGCGGTCGCTCTCCCCTTCACGGCGGCGTACTCGATGAGGCGCCGGCGGAGCTCCTCCTCGGTCGTGCCCTCGTCCTCCTCCTCGGCCGGCGCGATGGCCGGCAGGAGGCTGCGTGCCTTGAGCAGCACGAGCCGCGACGCCACGACGAGGAAGGCCGAGACCTCCTCCGCCGGGAGCGCGTCGAGCGCGCGGACGCGCGCGAGGTACTCGTCCGCGAGGTCGCCCAGGCGGACGGTCAGGATGTCGAGCTTCCGCTCCTCGACGAGCTCGAGGAGCAGGTCGAGCGGACCTTCGAATCCCTCGACGGTCACGCGCGGCGCCTCCGGTCCGATCACGTCAGGGCAGCGCCTCTCTATCCGCCAGGTGGAGCATCCGCTCGTCCTCGGCGCGCGGCGTCTCGTGGTGGCGCGCGATGAGGCGCACGACGCGGTCCGACGCGCCGCGGGCGCGCGCGAGGTCCGCGCCGCGCCGCGGGTGGTCGAGGTACCGTGCGAACGTGCCGCTCCCGCGTGAGAGGCGTTCGCGCGCGCGGCGCGGCAGGAGCGTCGCGGCGACCCGGTGCCACAGCCGCGCGTCGGACGGCTTCGCGAGGTCGTGGAGGCGACCCGCCTCGACGAGCTCGTCGTCCGCTCCGAGCGAGCGGAGGATCGCGGCCGTGCGCTCGGCGTGGCGCGCGTCGGCGTCGGCGACGCGGGCGAACCGGAGGAGCTGGCGGACCCTGTCGACCATCAGAGCCCGATGAGGAGCTTCGTCAGCTCGAAGGCCGGCTGGAACACGATCGCCTGGAGGAGCCGGTAGCCGAACCAGAGGAGCGCGAGGAGGATCAGGAACCCGTACTGGGAGTAGGAGCGCCACGTGTACTGGAGGCGCGGCGGCAGGAACCCGTACACGACGTTGGAGCCGTCGAGCGGCGGGATCGGCAGGAGGTTGAAGATCCCGAGGACGCAGTTGTAGAGGACGACGTAGAAGAGGATCTCCTCGTAGTTCGGCCCGAGCGCGGCCGCGGCATCGAAGCGCAGCGGGATCGCGCACACTGCGGCGATCGCGAAGTTCGCGAGCGGTCCCGCGACCGCGACGAGGCTCACGCCGAGCGTCGAACGCAGCCGCGACTCGTTGAAGGGGACGGGCTTGCCGTACCCGAACCCGGCGAGGACGAGGAGCAGCGTGCCGAAGATGTCGAAGTGCGCGCGCGGGTCGAGCGTCAGCCTGCCGAGCGCCTTCGCGGTGTCGTCGCCCTGGCGGTGCGCCGCGTACGCGTGCATGAACTCGTGCACGGTGATCCCGAGGACGATCGCGATGACGAACCCGACGAACGCGTTGGGGTCGGTCGCGAGCGAGCGCAGCGGCGCGGCGATGCCTCCGGTGAGGAACGCGAGCACGAGCAGGATGAGCGCGAGCGTCAGCATCGGGTCGCGCCCGAACGGAGCGCCCCGCGCGATCACGACGCGCCGCCGATCCGCCCGAGCACGAGCCGCCGAGGCGCGACGCGCGCGCGCGACCAGGTGAAGGCGTCCCTCACGAGCGCGACCGCGTCGGCGCCGCTCGAGCTCGAGTGCACCTCGGCGTACGTTTCGCCACGCTCCACGCGGTCGCCGACCTTCGCGCACAGCACGATGCCGGCGGCGAGGTCGACCCTGTCGCCCTTCTTCTCGCGCCCGGCGCCGAGGCGCACCGAGGCGAGGCCGATCCGGTCGGCGGCGATCGCCTTCACGTAGGCCGACGCGCCCGCGCGGAGCGGCGTCACGGTAGGCGCGCGCGGCAGGAGTCCGGGATCGTCCACGGCCCGCGCGTCGCCGCCCTGCGCGGCGACCAGCTCGCGGAGCTT
>DASSSF010000028.1:0-2442 GCA_035708565.1 Candidatus Limnocylindria bacterium | reverse complement strand
CAGCGGTGTCCCGCGCCGCGGAGCCCGCGCTCGACGGAGACGGCGAGCGTCTCCTCCGCGAGGAGGCCCGGGAAGCGCTCGATCACCGCGGCGAGGTCGCCGTCGTAGCGCAGGCGGATGCGGTCCGCGATCTCGAACCCGGCCTCCTTCCGGAGGTCGTTCACCTTGTGCGCGAGCTCGCGGGCGAGGCCCTCCGCCTCGAGGTCCGGGGTGAGCTCGGTGACGAGGGCGACGGCGGCGCCGGCGTCGCGCCCGACGGCGTGGCCCGGCGTCCCCACGTGCTCGACGAGCACCTCGCTCGGGGCGAGCGTGAACCCCTCCACCTCGAAGCCCGCGTCCGACCGAGCGAACCGGCCCTCGGCGAGCGCCGTGCGCACGCGGGGGAGGTCCCGCCCGAGCTTCGGGCCGAGCGCCTTGAGCTCGGGCTTCACGCGGAGCTCGACGAGCCCCGCCGCGTCGTCCCGGACCTCGAACGCCTTCACGTTGAGCTCGTCGCGCACCAGGCGCGCGAGCTCGTCCTGCCCCTCGAGCAGGCCGCGGTCCCGGTCGGTCCCGTCGAACACGGCGATGAGCCGCGGGAGCGGCGTGCGGACCTTGACCCTCGCCTCGGACCGCGCCGCGCGGCCGAGCGCCACGACGCGCTGCGCGGCGCGCATGCGCCGCTCGAGGTCGTCGTCGATGAGCGAGGCGTCGGCGACCGGGAACTCGGTGTGGTGCACCGACGCGGGCGCGCCCGGGACGGCACGGCGGACGAGGTTCTGGTGGATCGCGTCGGTGAGGAACGGCATCGTCGGCGCCATGAGCCGGCTCAGCGTCGTGAGCGCCTCGTACAGCGTCTGGTACGCGGCGAGCGAGTCGCGCGGGGACGACGCCTTCCAGAAGCGCCGCCGGTTCACGCGGACGTACCAGGTCGACAGCTCGTCCCAGAACGCCTCGATCCGCAGGAGCGCGGGCTGCGCGTCGTAGGCGTCGAGCGACGTCCGCACGTCGCGGACGAGCCGGTGCAGCGAGGAGAGGATCCAGCGATCGACGAGCGGCCGCTCGGCGACCGGCACGCGCGGCGCCGACGGATCGAATCCGTCGAGGTTCGCGTAGGTCACGAAGAACGCGTACGTGTTCCAGAGGACGAGGAGCCTCCGGGTCATGTCCTCGTAGGGGCCCCACCCGAAGTACATCGTCTGGTCCACGGCCTGGCGCGCGACGGACCAGCGGATCACGTCGGCACCGACGCGCTCCATCGCTTCCGGAAGGAGCACGACGTTCCTCCCGGTCTTGTGGAACTCCTCGCCGGGCGCGGCCATCATCGGCTCGAAGCTGCCGACGGCCTCGTACGGCGCGCGTCCCTCGAGCACGACGCTGAAGAACAGCAGCGAGTAGAACCACAGCCGGATCTGCTCGCGCATCTCGACGACGTAGTCGGCCGGGAACCACTTCTCCCAGTACGCCCTGTCGTGCAGCCAGTCGAGCGTCGAGAACGGGACGATGCCGGCGTCGAGCCAGCAGTCGCCGACCTCCTTGACGCGCGTGCTGTCCGCGCCGCACGTCGGGCAGCCGACGCGGACCTCGTCGATCCACGGCCGGTGGAGCTCCCGGAGGCGATCGAGCCCGCCCTTCGCGCGCTCGCGCAGCTCCTCCTCGCTGCCGACGACGAAGAAATGCCCCTTCTCGCACGTGTAGAACGGCAGCGGCAGGCCCCAGTACCGCTTGCGGCTGATGTTCCAGTCGCCCATGTTCTGGAGCCAGTTCTCCATGCGCCGCCCGTACTGCGCGGGCACCCAGTTGACCTTGCGGGCGGCTTCGATGAGGCGCGGCCGCAGCTCGTCCATCGAGATGAACCACTCGTCGTCGACGCGGAAGACGATCTCCTCGTGGCAGCGCCAGCACTCCGGGTAGCGGTGCGTGTAGGGCTCCGCGCGGAGGAGGCGGCCCTTCTTCTCGAGGTCGGCCACGACCTCCGCGGCCACGTCGCGCGCCTCTTTCCCCTCGAGCCAGCCGTAGCCGCCGACGTACCGCGCGTTCTCGTCGATCGGGATGAGCACGGGGAGCTTCTCGACCTTCGAGAGGGCGAAGTCCTCGGACCCGGCGCCGGGCGCGATGTGCACGATGCCCGTGCCTTCGCTCTCGCCGACGTCCTCCCACGCGATCACGCGGTGGTGGGGCACGGCCTCCTTCACGGCGGGCAGCTCGTCGAACGGCCCCGCGAAGCGGAGGCCCACGAGGTCGCGCCCCTTCACCGTGCCGAGGAGCGCGGCGTCGTCGCGCAGGGCGGAGCCGTACGTGCCGCGCGACAGGACGAGCACCTCGTTCCCGACGCGGACGCGCGCGTAGTCGAGGTCCGGCTGCACCGCGAGCGCGACGTTCGCCGCGAGCGTCCACGGGGTGGTCGTCCAGACGAGGAACGCCTCGTCCTTCCGGCCCTCGATCGGGAAGCGAACGTAGACG
>DASSSF010000027.1:0-2151 GCA_035708565.1 Candidatus Limnocylindria bacterium | reverse complement strand
CGACGAGGAGGTGCAGCCGCTCGATGCCGAAGTCGGCGGTGGGGTACTCCTCGTCGCGGAGCGGGCGCTTCACGTCCACGAGCACGCCGCCGAACGCGTCCACGGTGCGCGTGAACGCGTCGAAGTCGATGAGCGCGTACGAGTGGACCGGGATGCCGAGGAAGTCCTCCACGGTGCGCCGGACGAGGTCGGGCCCACGCTCCGCGCCGACCTTCGAGTACGCGGAGTTGACCTTGTCCTGGCCGTGGCCGGGGATCGTCACGAGCGTGTCGCGCGGGATCGAGAGCATCGCGGCCGTGCGGTTCAGCGGGTCGAGGGAGAGCAGGATCACCGTGTCGGTGTTCTGCGTCTCCGAGACGCGGCCGCGCCGGTCGATCCCGAGCAGCAGGACGTTGAGGCGGTCCGAGCCGCTCCACTGCGGCGGCGGCGACTCCTCGACGGTCGCGGGCAGCGCGCGCGCGACCGGCTCGAACACCTTCGCCGCGAGGTCGGCCCAGGCCGAGCCGCCGCGGTAGACCGCTCCGTAGAAGAAGATGAGCGCGACCGTGACCGCCGCGAGCACGAGGTAGTCGATCACGTGGCGGCCGCGCAGCTCGCCGAGCCGGCCGGCGAACGCGTCCGCGACCGAGACGATGTGCACGGCGAAGATCCCTCCCACGACGACGAGCGCGACGAGGGAGGCGTTCCTCACCGCGAACCGCGTGAGCGGGTCGGCGATGAAGATGAACGCGCCCGCGAGCGTGAGGGCGAACGCGGGCACGAGGAGCATGAGGACCCCGCGCAGCACCCGGTCCTGGTAGACCTGGCCGAGGCCCGGCAGGAGCCCCGAGAGGATCGCGGCGAAGCCCGGCGACCCGCCCGCGACCGCGCTCGACCGGGGCGCGCCGCAGCGCCGGCACGACGCGGAGCGCGCGAGGTTGTCCGTGCGGCACCGGCCGCACGTCCAGAGACGTCGCTCGATCACGGAGAGAGATAGCGTATGTCCACGGACCGTCCTCACGTCGACAGCGCGACCCTGCGCGGCGCGCGCGCCGTCGGCATCGTCTGCGCGGCCGCGTTCTTCGCGATCGTCGTGCTGTCGCTCGTGTTCCCGCGTCTCTTCTTCTTCCAGCCGTACCACATCGTGTACGAGCGCCTCCATGGGGCGGCGTTCGTCTCGTTCGGTCTCGGCCTGGTCCTCGCCGCGCGCGACCCGTCGCGCAACGCCGGGGTCTACGCGCTCATCGGCCTTGCGTCGGCGTCGCTCGCCGTGGCGATCGCGTACACGCTCGTCTTCGACGAGGCGGAGCCGGTCCACTGGTTCCTCCAGGTGCCGCTCCTCGGCGCGGTCGGGGTCGCGCTCGTCGTGACGTACACGCGCCTGCGCCGGCCGCACCCGATCGTGGTGCGCATCGTCATCGCCGCCGTCGCGTTCATGCCGGTACTGCTCTTCCTCTACGACGCCGCGTACCGCGTGCTCGTCGCCCGCTAGCCTCGGGCCCGTGGGCGACGTCGTGTCCGTCCGCGGACTGCGGAAGTCCTACGGGCGGATCGAGGCGGTGCGAGGGATCTCGTTCGACGTCCGCGAGGGCGAGATCTTCGGGCTGCTCGGCACGAACGGGGCGGGGAAGACGACGACGGTCGAGATCCTCGAGGGACTCAGGAGACCCGACGCCGGGGCCGCGAGCGTGGCGGGCGTCGACGTCACGCGCGAGGCGCAGCGCGCGAAGGAGCGCGTCGGCGTGCAGCTCCAGCAGAGCGCCTTCCCCGAGAACTTCACGGCGAAGGAGGTCGTGCAGCTCTTCGCGACGTGCTACGAGGTCGAGGTCGATCCGCTCGCGCTGCTACGCGCGGTGGGCCTCGAGGACCGCGCCGGACAGCGGCAGGAGAAGCTCTCCGGCGGGCAGCGGCAGCGGCTCTCGATCGCGGCCGCGCTCGTGAACCGTCCGACGGTCCTGTTCCTCGACGAGCCCACGACCGGCCTCGATCCGCAGGCGCGGCGCAACCTCTGGGACCTCGTCCGTCGCATCCGAGGCGACGGCACGACGGTGTTCCTCACGACGCACTACATGGACGAGGCCGAGGTCCTGTGCGACCGCGTCGCCGTCATGGACGCAGGCCGCATCGTGGCGATGGACGCGCCCCGTGCCCTCATCGAGGGCCTTCTCGCGA
>DASSSF010000026.1:0-47942 GCA_035708565.1 Candidatus Limnocylindria bacterium | reverse complement strand
CTTCCGCGCGTGGAGCGCCCCGCGGCGGATCAGCCGTCGGAGCACGTAGCCGCGCATCTCGTTCGACGGCTGGATACCGTCCGCGATGAGGAACGCGGCGGCGCGCGAGTGCTCGGCGACGACCCGGATCGACACGTCCTTGGTGCGGTCGTCGCCGTAGGTGACGCCCGCGAGCGTCTCGATCTTCTTCACGAGCGGCCGGAACAGATCCGTCCTGAAGCTGTCCGGGACGACACCCTGGAGGACCTGCGCGAGGCGCTCGAGCCCGGCGCCCGTGTCGATGTTCTTCTTCGCGAGCGGCTCGAGGGTGCCGTCCTCCTTGCGGTCGTACTGCTGGAACACGAAGTTCCAGATCTCGATCCAGCGGCCGCAGTTCTCGCCCGGGTCGCACTTGTGCGGCGCGGCGCCGGGCTGCGGCCCGCGGTCGACGAAGACCTCGCTGCACGGTCCGCAGAGGCCCGTGGGGCCCGGCGACCAGAAGTTCGTCTCGTCGCCGTTCTCGATGTCGCCGAGGCGGAACACCTTCTCGGCCGGGAGGAGCGCGAGCTCCTCGGTCCAGATCCGGAAGGCCTCGTCGTCGTCCTTGTACACGGTCGCGACGAGCTTCTGCGGGTCGAAGCCGAACTTCTCGACGAGGAGCTCCCAGCCCCACTGGATCGCTTCCTTCTTCCAGTAGTCGCCGATCGCGAAGTTGCCGAGCATCTCGAAGAACGTCTGGTGCCAGGTATCGGGGCCGACCTCGTCGATGTCGGTCGTGCGGAAGCACTTCTGGACGGTGGCGAGCCGCCTCGCGGGCGCCTGCTTCTTCCCGAGGAAGTACGGCACGAGCGGCTGCATGCCGGCGCTCGTGAAGAACACGCTCGGATCGTCCTTGAGGACGAGCGGCGCGCTCGGCAGCCGATGGTGCCCCTTCGACTCGAAGTGCTCGAAGAACCGCTCGCGGATCGTCGCGCTGTCCATGCCCCTCCCAAACGAAAACGCGGGGCGGCCTCAGGCCACCTCCCCGCGCTCCCGTCTTACAGGATAGGACGCGCGCTAGACGCTCCCGGTGCCCCTCCGCGTCGTGGCGCCCGCCTGCCCGGCGGTCCCGCTCGTACCCGTGGGACCGACCGATCCCGTCGTGCCGGTGACGCCGCCGGTACCGGCCGCGTTCCACTCGGTCTTCGCCTCGTCGACGAGCTCCTTGCCTTTCGCCTGCGCCTCGCCGGCCAGCTTCTGCGCGATCCGCTGGAGGTCGTCCGTTCGCCGGCGAAGGTCGTCGCTCCGGAGGCGCAGCTCCTCGCGCAGCTCGTCCCCCGCCTTCGGCGCGTACAGCAGCGCGGCGACCGCGCCGACCAGGATCCCGATGATGAAGCCCATTGCCGTCCCCTTTCGCGTGGTCTCTACCGGCGCCGCTCGAGCGCCGCGACCACCATGGTCGCAAGAAGCGCGCCGACGAGCGCGAGGCCCAGCTGGGCGTCGCCGAGCACGCCGGCTCGGGAGCCGGCGAGCTCCCCGGCCGCTTGCGCCGCGGCGCACGCCGCGGCGGAGGCGACCACGGCCGCTACGAGGCCGCGCGGCCGGCCCCACGCGGCGTGCACGCCGGCCGGGACGCCGACCGCGACGAGGGCGAGCACGACGACCGCGGGGGGCATCAGCGCCGGCGCGGCTCGACGAGGATGGTGACGGCGCCGGCCTCACGCGCGGCGCCCGGCGTGAGCGCGGGAAGGCGCATCCGGACGAGAGATGCCATCGCGAACAGGGGCAGCAGGAAGAAATAGGAGAAGAGGCTCCGGTAGGCGAAGTACAGCGGGACGACAGCGAGCACCACGCCGAGCTCGGGCGAGCGCTGGCGCAGCCGCCAGGCGGTGACGAGGCACGCCGCGGCCGCGACGAGCTCCATCGCGAGATAGGCGGAGGCGGGCAGCATGGGGAGCACGCCGTTCGTCGAGAGGAACACGAGGCCCGCGCCGCGGGCGAACATCGGCTCGGCGAGCGGCGTGGTGACGCCGCGGAGCCAGCCCTCCACGTCGCCCGCCGCGAGCGGGAGGTTCACGAGGGCGAAGACGCCGGCCGAGACGGCCGCGCGGCGCACCGCCTCGCGCGGGCCGTGCGACGCGATCCACTGCATGAAGAGGTACGGCGCGAAGAACCACGCCAGCTGCTTCGCGGCCGCCGAGAGCCCGAACGCGACGGCGCTCCACCCGCGCTCGCGCCAGGTCCACGCGGCGACGAGGGGCAGCGCGTACAGCAGGTCGCCGCTCCCGCCCACCGTGAAGGCGATCGGCGCGACCGAGCCGAGGAGCCCGACGGTCACGAAGGGCCGCAGGTCCGGCCGCGCGCGCGAGAGCACGAGCGCCATCGCCGCGAGGAGGCACAGGAGGTAGAGGAGGTTCGTGTCCCACCCGACCGCCACCCACGGCAGGAGCGGGAAGTACGAGAGCGCCGGGTACGACGGGCGCCACACGAACTCGACGTTCTCGCCGCGCCCGCGCGAGCGCTCGGCCCAGGCGGCGTCCAGCTCGTCGTCGCTCGGGTAGACCGGAACGTCGGCGAAGAGCCCGCGGCGGAGCGGTGTCGTGCGGTCGGGACCGAGGCGCCGCTCGCCGTAGCAGGAGAAGAGGTCGACGTCGCTGTACGGCCGGCCGCCCGCGAGGATCGTCTTGGCCGCGCACTCGTTGATCGCGATCGCGTCGTTGTGGTACGGGGTCCAGTCGAAGCCGCGCTGCCGGGGAACGCCGAACAGCCACGCGAGGCCCACGAGCGCGCAGATCGAGACGAGGAGCCAGATGACGCGGACCGCGGTGCGGCTGGTCCCCGCGAAGGGCTCGTCGCCGCGGCCGCGCAGCGCCGCGACGAGCATGGCGAGCGCGGCGCCCACGGCGAGCGCGACGGCGAGCGCACCGCCGCGCGACGGCTCGTTGATGACGATCGAGTTGACGATCCCGGCGAAGTACAGGGTCACCCCGGCGACCGCGACCGCCGCGATCCGGACGAGCGCGGGCAACGGGCTAGGCGGCGCGCGCTATCACGCCGCCGCCGACCACCTCGTCGCCGTCGTAGAAGACCGCGGCCTGGCCCGGCGCGACGAGCGCGGGCTCGTCGAGGACGAGGTCGGCGGCGCCGTCCGCGGCGCGGACCTCGGCACCGATGGGACCGCCCCGGTAGCGGAGAGCGACGGCCGTCCGGAACCTCGAGGCGGGCGCCGCGTCGGCGGTGAAGCGGACGTCGCGCAGGCGGTACTCGCGCTGCGCGATCTCCTCGCGCGTGCCGACGACCGCGGCGTTGCGCTCGGGCTCGAGGCGCAGGACGTAGAGCCGCTCGCCGGTCGCGACGCCGACGCCGGAGCGCTGGCCCACGGTGAGCGTCGCGATGCCGCGGTGCCGGCCCACCTCGGTCCCATCCTCGCGCAGGACGGCGCCGGGCTCGAACGCCTCCGGCGCCGCGCGCCGCACGACCTCCTCGTGGCCCCGCGGCGCGAAGCAGATGTCCATGCTCTCGGCCGTCGCGGCGTTGGGGAGCCCGTACGCCTCGGCGAGCGACCGCGCCTCCGACTTCGACGCGAGCTCGCCGACCGGGAAGAGGAGCGACGCGAGCTCGCGCTGGCCGAGCATGTAGAGCGCGTAGGACTGATCCTTCGCCCGGTCGCGCGCGCGCAGCAGGCGGTGCTTTCGGCCGTCGGACGCGATGCGCGCGTAGTGGCCGGTCGCGAGGCGCGACGCGCCGAACTTGCCGATGACGTCGCCGAGCAGCGCGTCGAACTTCACGTGCGCGTTGCACGACACGCACGGGTTCGGCGTCTCGCCCGACGCGTACGACGCGACGAAGCGCTCGACGACGCCGCGGCCGAAGACCTCCGCGTAGTCGAGCGCGTAGAACGGGATGCCGAGGTGCGCCGCGGCGCGGCGCGCCTGCTCCCCCGCCGCGTCAGTGCCGCAGCACCGCGGCGCGTCGACCGGGCCCGGGTCCGGCACGAGCCGCATCCACACGCCGACGACCTCGTGGCCGCGCTCGCCGAGGAGCGCCGCCGCCACGGACGAGTCCACCCCGCCGCTCATCGCGACGAAGACCCGCTCGCTCACGCCTTCGCCCTCACGCGCGCGTCCACGAGGGCCGCGCGGAGCGCGCCCACGGCCATGAGCGCGCACGCCTCCTTGTGCGGCGGCAGCCCGTCGATCGCGCGGAGCACGTCGCCGGGCTCGAGCCGCAGCGCTTCGTCGGCCGGGCGTCCGGTCGCGAGCTCGGTGAGGGCGGACGCGGACGCGATCGCCGCCGTGCAGCCGAAGGTGCGGAACCGCGCCTCCGCGACCCGCCCGTCGGCGATCCGCACCGTGATCGTGGTGCGGTCGCCGCACGAGGGGCTCGTGTCCGATCCGGTCCCGTCGGGCCGCTCGACCGCGCCGACGTTGCGCGGCGAGGTGAAGTGCTCGATGGCACGCGCCGAGTACGTCACGCGAGCGCGGGCGCCGCCGACACGCGCCGGAGGCGCTCGACGATCCCGGCCAGCGCGTCGACGAACGCGTCGACGTCGGCCTCGGTCGTGGACCGCCCGACCGTGACGCGGACCGAGCCCTGCGCGACGGCGCGGTCGAGGCCGAGCGCGAGGAGCACATGCGACGGCTCGGTGCTGCCCGAGGTGCAGGCGGAGCCGCTCGAGACGGCGAACCCGGCCAGGTCGAGGGCGACGACGAGGGCCTCGCCCTGCGTGCCCGGGAAGCAGAACGACGCGTTGTTCGGGAGCCGCTCCGTCGGGTGTCCGGTGAGCACGGCGCCGGGGATGCGCGAGCGCACGGCGGCGATGAGCCGGTCGCGGAGCGCCGACTGCCCCGCCGCGTCGCCGGCGCGCCGGCGCGTGGCGATCCGCATCGCCACGCCGAGCCCCACGATGCCGGCGACGTTCTCCGTGCCCGTGCGGCGTCCGCGCTCCTGGCCGCCGCCGGTCTGCACCGTGGCGAGGCGCGTCCCGGTCCGCACATAGAGCGCGCCGACGCCCTTCGGGCCGTAGAGCTTGTGCGCGTTGATCGTGATGAGGTCCACCGGCAGCCGCCGCACGTCGACGTCGAGCGCGCCGACCGTCTGGACCGCGTCGCTGTGGAAGGTGACGCCCCGCTCGCGGCAGACGCGTCCGATCTCGTCGATCGGCTCGAGCGTCCCGATCTCGTTGTTCCCATGCATCACCGACACGAGGACGGTGCGGTCGTCGAGGGCCGCCGCCACCTGCGCAGCGGTCACCCGGCCGCTCCGGTCGACGGGGAGCACCGTGACGCGGACGTGCGCGTCGCGCGCGAGCTGCCGCGCCGTGTCGAGGACCGCGTGATGCTCCACGGCCGTCGTGACGAGCCCGTCTCCCTCGTCGCGGCGCGCGAGGAGGACGCCGCGGAGCGCCAGGTTGTCCGCCTCGGTGCCGCCGCTCGTGAAGACGATCTCCGGCGGCTCGGCGCCGATGGCCCCGGCCACGTCCTCACGGGCGCGGTCGACGAGCGCACGTGCCTCGCGGCCCTCGCCGTAGATGCTGGACGGGTTCCCGTGGGCCGTCCGGAGGACCGCGGCCATCGCGTCGGCCACCTCCGGGTCGACCGGCGTCGTCGCGGCGTGGTCGAGGTAGACGCGCGCCATGGAGGAAGTCTAGGAGGAGAAGAACAGGAGGTAGACGATGTAGAAGAGCACGAACGGAAAGAGCGCGCTCGCGATCGCGGTGCCCACGGCGCGGCCGGTGGAGAGGTCCAGCGCCGCCCGGATCGCCACGACCGTGGCCACGAGCACCCAGAGGCCGACGAGGGACGTGACGGTCGGGCCGAGGCCCGGCACGACGGCGAGCAGGAGGAACAGCCGGGGCGTCTGCGCGAAGCCGATCGTGCGCGCCACCTCGCCCCAGTCGGCCTTCGTCGCCTCGACCCGGAAGAACGTGGTGCCGACGAAGAAGACGATCCACGCCTGGATCGCCCAGCCGACGATCGCCGCGAGCCCGGCGAGGAGCGAGCCGATGCTGCCCGCGCCGGAGCCGGCCACGCCGGCGGCGATGCTGGTCGCGACGATCACGAACGCCGCCTGCGGCGTGCCGCTCCGGTCCCCCTCGATCTCCTCGTAGATCGCCGGGTCGAGCTTCGCGGCGCCGATCAGCCTCGGGATGAGCCGGTCGAAGCTGTCGTCGCGCTTCACCCGCGGGGGCGCTCGTCCTTCCGCGGGAGCACCGCGAGGCCGAGCTCGCCGAGGAGGCCCTCGTCGAGCGGCGCGGGCGCGTCGAGGAGCGGGTCGAAGCCGGTCTGCGTCTTCGGGAACGCGATGACCTCGCGGACGTTCTCCGTGCCCGCGAGGATCATCACCGTGCGGTCCATGCCGGTCGCGATGCCGCCGTGCGGCGGGGCGCCGTGCTCGAGCGCGTCGAGGAACCCTGAGAAGCGCGCCGCCGCCTCCGCCTTCGACGTGCCCATCAGCTCGAAGACCTTCTCCTGCACCGCGCGGCGGTGGATGCGGACGCTGCCGCCGCCGAGCTCGTTGCCGTCCACGACGAGGTCGTACTGCTTGCTCTTCGCTTTCCCCGGGTCCGTGTCGAGCAGCGCGAGGTCCTCGTCCGAGTACGGAGCGCAGAACGGGTTGTGGGAGAACGTCCAGCCCCCCTCCGGCGTGCGCTCGAGGAGCGGGAACTCGACGACCCAGAGCGCGTGGTGCTTCGACCCGTCGGCGAGCCCGAGCGCGGCGCCGAGGTGGCGGCGCAGCACGCCGAGCGACTCGCTCGCGACCTTGTACGCGTCCGCGACCGTGACGAGCAGGTCGCCGTCGCGCGCGCCGGACGCGGCGCGCAGCGCCGTGAGCTCGTCGGCGGAGAGGAACTTCGCGACCGGCGAGCGCACCTCGCCGCCCGCGTAGGCGAACGTCGCGAGCCCCTTCGCACCGCCCGTCTTCGCGACCGCGGTCCAGCCGTCCACCTCCTTGCGGCTCGCGTCGGCCTTCCCCGGCACGACCATGCCGCGGACGACGCCGCCCGCCTCGACCGCACCGCGGTAGGCGTTGAAGGCCGTGCCGCGCACCGCGTCGGTGAGGTCGACGAGCTCCATGCCGAAGCGCGTGTCGGGCCGGTCCGTGCCGAACCGCCGGATCGCCTCCTCGTACGTCAGGCGCGGCCAGGGCACGGCGGCGAGCGGCTTCCGCGCGAACTTCTCGAAGAGCCGCGTGTAGCACTCCTCCACGATCGCCATGACGTCGTTCGGCTCGGGGAAGCTCATCTCGACGTCGAGCTGCGTGAGCTCGTACACGCGGTCCGAGCGCGGGTCCTCGTCGCGGAAGCAGCGCGCGATCTGCACGTAGCGGTCGATCCCGCCGACCATGAGGATCTGCTTCAGCTGCTGCGGTGACTGAGGCAGCGCCCAGAACTTCCCCGGGTAGTAGCGCGACGGGACGACGAAGTCGCGTGCTCCGGTCGGGTCGGAGCGGATCATCATCGTCGTTTCGACCTCCCAGAAGCCGCGCTCCACGAAGAAGCTGCGGATGAAGTTCGTGACCTCGTGCCGGAGCCGGATGAGCTCTCGCGACCGCTCCCGGCGCAGGTCGACGTAGCGGTACTTCCAGCGGAGCGTCTCGTCGACGGGCGTCTCCTCGTTGACGTAGAAGGGCGGGGTCTTCGACTCGTTCAGCACCTCGACGGCGCCGGCGACCACCTCGATCTCTCCCGTCGCGAGGTCCGCGTTCCTCGTGCCCTCCGGCCGCGGGCGCACCTTGCCGCGGACGCGCAGCACCCACTCGCTCCTCGCGCGGCCGAGCGCCTCGTGCGCCGCCGCGTCGTCCGACGCCTTCGCGACCACCTGGGTCAGGCCGTAGCGGTCGCGGAGGTCGATGAACGTGACGTCCCCGTGGTCGCGCCGGCGGTGGACCCATCCCGCGAGCGTGACCTCGCGGCCCGCGTCCGCCGCGCGCAGCTCGCCGCACGTGTGCGTGCGCAGCATCGCTAGCTCTCCGGGCCCGCGAAGGGCGGCTTTGGGTAGCGCGGCGCGTGCCGCCCGACCTCGGTGACGACGGCCGCGAGGCGCGTCACTCGCTGGTCCCCCGTCGCGAGGTCGCGCACCACGACGTTGCCGCCGCGCGCCTCGGGCGTGCCGCGGATGATCACGACCTTCGCGCCGTGCTTCGCGGCGCTCTCGAGCTGCTTGTCGAGCGACCGGCGCGAGAGCTCGACGGCCACCGCGAACCCCGCCTCGCGGAGCGGCGCCGCGAGCTGCTCGCGGTCGACCGCATCGTCCTGCTCGGCCGACACGATCCACACCTCCGCCCTCGGCTCGCGCGGGAGCGGCGCCTTCCGCTGCGCGAGCGCGCCGAGGAGCACGTCGACGCCGCCCGCGATCCCGACGCCCGCCATCGCCGGCCCGCCCATCGTCTCGACGAGGCCGTCGTACCGGCCGCCTCCGGCGACCGCGATCGGGCTCCCCTTGGTGAAGGCGGGATCCGTGAGGATGAACTCGAAGACCGTGCGCGTGTAGTAGTCGAGCCCGCGCACGAGCGTCGGCACCACCGTGTACGGGATCCCGAGGCGGTCGAGCCCGGCGGTGAAGGCCGCGAAGTGCGCGCGGTCGTCGTCGCAGAGGAGGTCGGCGAGCGGCGGCGCGCCCGCGATGACCTTCCGGTCACGCTCGTCCTTCGAGTCGAGGATCCGGAGCACGTTCGTCTCCAGGCGCTTCTGCGACTCCGCGGTGAGCGCGTCGCGATGCGCCGAGAAGTACGCCGTCAGGCCCTCCTTCACCTTCGCCCGGCACTTCGCGTCGCCGATCGTGTTGACCTCGAGGCGCTGGTCGACGAGGCCGAGCTCCGCGAAGAGCGACGCGGTGAACTCGACCATCTCCACGTCCGCCCCGGGGCCCTCCTCGCCGAAGCACTCGAGGCCCCACTGCCAGAACTGGCGGTAGCGGAGGAGCTGCGGGCGCTGCCCGCGGAACATCGGGTCCCAGTAGAAGAGGCGGACCGGCCGCGGCGACACGTGCAGGCCGGCCTGGAGGAAGGCGCGCGTGACCGCGGCGGTGCCCTCGGGCCGGAGCACCAGCCCTGCCTCGGCGCCGACCTCGTACATCTCGTACGAGACGATGTCGCTCGTCGCGCCGGCGCCTCTGATGAAGACCTCGCGGTCCTCCACGATCGGCGTGACGATCCGCGGGTAGCCGTAGCGGAGCGCGCGCGCACGCACGACGTCGAAGAGCGCATCGAACGCCGCCGCGTCGGCCGCCAGGAGGTCCCGCATCCCACGCGGGGCCTGCAGGGTACGCATGGGACGCCGATCGTAGCGCTCACTACGCCGCCGCGCGGCGGTACTTTCTATCCCGCAAGGAGGTCACATGGCAGAGCAGCGCACCGCGACCGTCGAGCTCGAGGACGGCTCCACGTTCTCGTTCACGCTTCGAGGCGACAAGGCGCCGAACACCGCGGCGAACTTCGCGAAGAAGGCCGCGTCGGGCTTCTACGACGGGCTCACGTTCCATCGCGTCGTCCCCGGGTTCGTCGCGCAGGGCGGCGACCCGGACGGGACCGGACGCGGCGGCGGCCAGCAGCCCACCGAGCTCTCCGACCTGCCGTTCAGGAAGGGCGCCGTGGGCATCGCGCGCGGAGGCGACGTCAAGGTCAGCAACGACGCGCAGTGGTTCGTCTGCCTCGGCGACGCGCCGCACCTCGACGGCCAGTACACGAACTTCGGGCAGATCACCGCGGGCCAGGATGTGGTCGAGAAGATCCGCGTCGGGACGAAGATCAAGGCCGTCCGCGTCGCGTGAGGGTCCTCGCCGCGCTCGCGCTCGTGCTCGCGTCGTGCGGCGGCACGGCCGCGGCGCCGACCCCGACGCCGATCCAGACCCGCGTCCCCACCGCGACCGCACCGTCGTTCCCGAGCCCGACGACGACCGTCTGCGCGACGGCGGGCGACGTCGGCAAGCCGGCGACGAAGGCGACCATCGTGCTCGCCCGAGGCGAGATCGCCATCGCGCTGCGGGCGGACAAGGCGCCGAACACGGTCGCGAACTTCGCGAAGAACGCGCGCGAGTGCCGCTACAACGGTCTGATCTTCCACCGCGTCGAGAGCTGGGTGATCCAGGGCGGCGACCCGCTCGGCACGGGGACCGGCGGCGGGAACCAGCCGACGGAGCTCTCGGACCTGCCGTTCTCGAAGGGCGCCGTCGGTATCGCCCGCGGCCCGGACCCGCGCGTGAGCAACCTCATGCAGTTCTTCGTGCTGACCCAGGACGCCCGGCACCTCGACAACGCGTACACGAACTTCGGCCGCGTCACCGCGGGCCAGGACGTCGCCGACCGCGTCCAGCGGGGCGACCGCATCCTCGCGATCCGCATCGAGTAGCGCTCCGAGGCGTCATGGTGCCGTCACGAGATGGCACGCCGTTTGCCTCCGTCGTGCGGCGGAGAGAGCCATGCCGAGACAGCGCTCGGTGCTGATCGCCGACAACGACCGGGACATCGCGGAGCTCGTCCGCGCGCTCCTCACCGACGAGGGCTACGCCGTCACCGTCCTGAGCGGCCTGACGCCCGAGAGCGTCACCGCGGCCGTCGGGCGTCTCGAGCCCGACTGCGTGCTCCTCGACGGAGAGTCGGGAACGATGGGCGACTACGGCGCCTCGTGGGAGATGGCCGCCGCGCTCTCCGCGCGCGCCCGCGCCGTGCCGGTCGTCATGTTCACCGCGCACCGCGGCGCGACCGAGGAGGCGCGCTCAGGGTCGTCGCGGCGTGCGCGGGAGGCCGGCTTCGCGGCGGTCGTCGCGAAGCCGTTCGACGTCGACGCGATCCTCGACGCCGTCGCGCACGCCGTCGGACGGTCCGAGCCGTTCGACGGCTCCGAGCCCGCGGACGAGCGACGCACCGACGAGCTCGTGTGGCGGCTCGAGGAGCTCGGCGCGCGCGACGTGCGCCGCTCCTCGCGCCGCGAGTGGGTCACCTTCCGCGCCACGGACGGCACGCTGCTCCAGCTCTACTGGTGGCAGAGCGAGGGCTGCTACTACGTAGGCGCCTACCCCGGGAACGGGTCGCGCCTCGAGACGCTCGGGCTCTTCTACGAGCTCGACGCGGCGGTCGCCTGCGCCGCGTCCGTGCTCCTCGGGAACGTCGCGCCAGTGGCACCCGCCCTGCAGCCCAGCCCTGCGGATGCGGGAGCCGACTGACCGCGAGGAGGACCAGCGCGCGGCCGAGGACGCCTTCCTCGAGCAGCCGCTCGCGTCCGACGCCGACCGCCTCCCCGGGGCCGGCGAGAGCGACGTCGGGAGGTCGATCGAGGACGCGGAAGGCGAACCCTGGATGCCGCCGACGGATCCAGTGATGCGGCAGAGCGAGCGCGGCGAGCCCGAGGTCCTCGGCGGCTTCGGGTCCACGTCGATGGACGACCTGAGCGTGGCGGGCCAGGGCGACGAGGCTCTCGCGGAGGCGATACGCCGGGAGCTGCGCGAGGACGCCGCCACCACGGACCTCGACATCGAGGTCGCGGTGCGTGACGGCGTCGCGTACCTGCGCGGACGCGTGAGCGGGCCGGAGGACGCGGACAGCGCCGAGGAGGTCGCCGGCCGCGTCGGCGGCCTCGCCGAGGTCGTGGACCAGCTCGAGGTGCCCGGCCTCTAGCGCGCTACTGCACCCCGCCCTTCGTCATCGGGAGCGGATCGAGCACGCGGTCGAGGTCCTTCTCCGGCATGACCTTCTCCTCGAGCGCCACCTCGCGGAGCGTGCGCCGCTCGGCGAGGGCCCGCTTCACGAGGGCCGCGGCCTTCGCGTAGCCGATGTGCGGCGAGAGCGCGGTCACGATGAGCGACGGGCTCGCGTCCATGAGCTCCTTCGCGCGCGACTCGTCGACCCGCAGCCCCTCGACCGTCCGCTCGCGAAGCACGCGCGTCGCGTTCGTGAGGATCGTGGCCGACAGGCAGACCGCGTAGTTGATCCCCGGCATCATCACGTTCAGCTCGAGCTGGCCGGCCTGCGCGCCCCAGGCGACGGTCGTGTCGTTGCCGATCACCTGGAAGCAGACCTGGTTGACCATCTCGGGGATCGCGGGATTCACCTTCCCCGGCATGATCGACGACCCCGGCTGGACCGCGGGGATGTTGAGCTCGCCGAACCCCGTGCGCGGGCCGGACACGAGCAGCCGGATGTCGTTGCAGATGCTGGACAGTTCGATCGCCGCGGTGCGCATGCCGCTCGAGATGCGGACGAACAGCGCGGTCGACTGCATCGCCGCGAAGAGATCCTTCGCGGGGACGATCGGCTCCCCGTACGAGGACGCGAGATGGGCGCAGACGCGCTCGGCGAATCTCGGGTCCGCGTTGAGGCCCGTGCCCGCGGCCGTGCCGCCGATGCCGAGCTCGCACAGCTCCTTGCGGCCCGCGGCGAGCCGCGCCGCCGAGCCGCGGAGGCGCGTGGCCCAGCCGCCGAACTCCTGGCCGAACGTCACCGGCACCGCGTCCTGGAGGTGCGTGCGCCCGGGCTTCACGACGCTCGCGTACTGCTTCGCCTTCCCGTCGAGCGTCGCGGCGAGCCGCTCGAGCTCCTCGACGAGCGGCTTCGTCAGCTCGAGGTGCGCGAGGCGCATGGAGGTCGGCGTCACGTCGTTCGTCGACTGCGCCATGTTCACGTGGTCGTTCGGGTTGACATGCTCGTACGTGCCGAGCCCGCCGCCGAGCGAGCGGTCCGCGAGGTTCGCGATCACCTCATTGACGTTCATGTGGAGCGAGACACCCGCGCCCGAGTGGAAGACGTCGACGACGAACGCGTCCCGGTGCTTGCCGGCGATGACCTCGTCGCAGGCCGCGACGATGGCGTCGCGCCGCCTGGCGTCCAAGCGACCGGCCTCCGTGTTGGCCAGCGCCGCCGCCTTCTTCACGTTCGCCATCGCACGGATGAAGGCGGGGAACGCGCGGTAGCCGCTGATGGGGTAGTTCTCGACGGCGCGCTGCGTCTGCGCGCCCCAGAGCGCGTCGGCGGGCACGCGGATCTCGCCGAGGGTGTCCTTTTCGGTGCGTGTGGGTGTCGCCGTGGTCGGTCGCTCCATTACTTCTGTGCTCATGCGGCGAAGCGTCTAGCCCGATCGACACCGGTGGCTAGGGCCTTTCGCCCCGTACAATAGGTCCCATTCCCGTGCAGAAGAACAGGCTCACCTGGACGATCGGCGGTCCCCAGGGGAGCGGCATCAACGCCGCCGCCGAGGTGTTCGCGAAGGCCTGCAGCCGCGCCGGCCTGCGCGTCTACGCGAACATCGAGTACCACTCGAACATCATGGGCAAGCACTCCTTCTATCGCGTCCGGGTGGACGAGGAGGACGTGCGGAGCTACCGCGACCACACCGACATCCTCGTCGCGCTCGACCACGAGACGCTCGCGGGCGACGGCGACCACCGCCGGTGGCCGACGCACCACGGACACCTGCACGAGGTGAACGAAGGGGGCGGGGTCGTCTTCGACTCGGACATCGGCTAC
Organism: Candidatus Limnocylindria bacterium; assembly: GCA_035708565.1. Taxonomy (GTDB): domain Bacteria; phylum Chloroflexota; class Limnocylindria; order P2-11E; family P2-11E; genus JACDAF01. The sequence goes on along the minus strand of DASSSF010000026.1, from coordinate 34,526 downwards.
GAGCCGCCGGCGAGCCGCTCGGACCTCCGCTTCTTCCCGGTCCCGTTCATGGAGGTCATCAGGAAGGCGCTCGAGGAGGTCGGCAAGGGCGAGCAGGCGCGCCGCTACGAGATCCTCAAGAACACCGTCGCGCTCGGCGCCACGCTCGCGCTCTGCGAATACCCCTTCGACATCGTCGCGGACGTGATCCTCGGGCAGTTCAAGGGCAAGCGCAGCGAGATCGGCCAGCTCAACGTGCGCGCCGCCCGCCTGGCGTTCGAGCACGTGAAGGAGAACTTCGACTGCGCCGCGTTCCCCTACCGGCTCCAGCCGCACCGCGAGCGCAAGCCGCGGATCCTCGCGAAGGGCTACGAGATCATGGCGATCGCGAAGCTCAAGGCGGGCTGCCACTTCCAGACCTACTACCCGATCTCGCCCGCGACCGACGAGAGCGTCTACCTCGAGCGGCAGCAGCGGGACCACAACCTGCTCGTCGTGCAGTGCGAGGACGAGATCTCGTCCATCAACATGGCCGTGGGCGCGGCGCACATGGGCGTGCGCTCGGCGACCGCGACGAGCGGGCCGGGCTTCGCCCTCATGGTCGAGGGCATCGGCTTCGCCTCGATCACCGAGGCGCCGGGGCCAGTCGTCACGATGTACCAGCGCGGCGGGCCGTCGACGGGCCTGCCGACGCGCCAGGAGCAGGGCGACCTCCAGTTCGTGCTCCATCCGGCGCAGGGCGACTTCCCGCACGTCGTGATCGCGCCCGGCGACCTGCGCGAGTGCTACCAGGACGTGTTCTCCGCCTTCAACTGGGCCGAGACGTACCAGCTCCCCGTGATCGTCCTCCCCGACAAGAAGCTCGCCTCCGTCTACACGACGATCGACAGGCTCGAGCTCAAGTGGGACGAGATCGAGCGCGGCAAGCGGTTCACCGGCGACGAGTGGACGCCGTACGAGGCGAAGGGCAACGACGTCGTCCACCAGGACGGCAGCGCCGGATCCGGCAACGGGCACCGCGCCGACGGCGACGCCAAGGAGTACCTCCGCTACGCGCTCGCGGAGGACGGGATCTCCCCCCGCAGCCGTCCGGGGATCCCCGGCGGCCGCTACTGGAGCACGAGCGACGAGCACGACCCGGACGGCCACATCACCGAGGGCGTCGAGATGCGCATCGCGATGATGAAGAAGCGCATGGGCAAGCTCGACCTGATCTCTCGCAGCGTGCCGAAGGAGCAGCAGTACGCGCTCCACGGCGACGCGGACGCGGAGCTCACCGTGGTCGGCTGGGGCTCCACGAAGGGGACGATCCTCGACGCGGTCAAGGAGCTCGCGGAGCGCGGGCGGAAGGTCAACTTCCTCCAGTGCCGCCTGATGCGGCCGTTCCCCGCCGACGACGTCGAGGCGATCCTCCGGAAGGCGAAGCGCCTCGCGCTGGTCGAGGAGAACTACTCGGGCCAGCTCGGCGCGCTCATCCGCGAGCAGACCGGGGTGAAGATCGAGACGCGCATCCTCAAGTACGATGGCCGGCCGTTCAGCCAGGACGAGCTCATCGCGCTCCTGGAGCGCGCGTACGTCGGCGAAGAGATCGGGACGGTGATGACGAGTGTCCGTTAGCGCGCCGGCGAAGAAGCTCACGATCAAGGACTACAAGTCCGAGCTCCACAATGACTGGTGTCCAGGCTGCGTCCGGCCGGAGACGCTCATCGTCACGCCCGCGGGCAAGCGGCCCATCAGCGAGATCGCGGTCGGCGACCGCGTGCTCGGACATGACGGCGCGTACCACCGCGTGGCCGAAGTGATGTCCCACTGGCATCCGTCGTCGCTGAACAGGGTGGCGATCGCCGGCCTCGGCGCGGTCGAGCTCACTGACGACCACCCTGTGTACGTCGCGCGCGTCGACCCCGTCGCGTCAAAGGTCCGCCTGGACTGGGTGCCTGCCGGCGAGGTCCGGGTCGGTGATGAGATCGCGTACGCGTGCGCCCCGGGCCCGGAGAAGGTCACGCAGGTGCCGGTCACGATCGGGCCGGCCGAGAGCGGCACGCGGCTGCTGTCCGTCGGCGCGCCCGCCGCCGCCGCGACCTTCTACGTCCTGGCAAAGGTCCTCGCGAACGACGTCGTCGCGTACGAAGGCATGGTGCACAACCTCGAGGTCGAGGACGTGCACTCGTACGTGACCGACGCGGCCACGCTCCACAACTGCGGCGATTTCGGGATCCTCACCGGGATCCAGATGGCGCTCGCGAACCTCGCGCTCGACCCGGACAAGGTCGCCGTCTTCAGCGGCATCGGCTGCTCGGGCAAGACGCCGCACTACATCAGCGCCTACGGCTTCCACACCCTGCACGGCCGGGTGCTCCCGGTCGCGACCGGCGGCCGGCTCGTGAACAGCGGCGTCACCGTCATCGCGCTCGGCGGCGACGGCGACGGCTACGGCATCGGGTCCGGCTACTTCGTGAACTCGGGCCGGCGCAACGTCGACTTCGCGTACCTCGTCCACAACAACAGCGTCTACGGGCTCACGAAGGGGCAGGCGTCCCCCACCCTCGCGAAGGGCAAGAAGACGAAGTCGATGCCGGAGCAGGCGATCCAGGACGGCATCAACCCGATCGCGATGGCGGTCGCCGCCGGCTACACGTTCATCGCCCGCGCCTACGCGCTCGAGCCGAAGTACCTCGCGGGCATCATCCAGCGCGCGATCCAGCACAGGGGCTCGGCGCTCGTCGACGTCCTCCAGACCTGCCCGACGTACAACGACCTCTACACCAAGGAGTGGTACGAGGGCGCGGACCTCGCCGAGAAGAAGAGCCGCCTCTACAAGCTCGAGGACACGGGCTACGACGGCAAGGTGAAGGACCCCCAGGACCGCGAGGAGATCGTCGCGAAGAAGGCGGCGGCCGTCGCGCGGTCGTACGAGCAGGAGCCCCTCCCGATCGGCGTCTACTACGAGATCGAGCTCCCGACCTACGAGGACGCGGTGAACCAGCGCATCCCGGCGCTCGCGGAGAAGCCGCTCGTCGAGCTCGACACCTTCCACCGCGACGTGGACCCGCTGCTCGAGGCGATGCGGTAGCCGGCGTGGCCGGCGGCCGCGTCGCGACCCTCTGCGCGGTCCTGCTCCTCGCCGCCGCGTGCGGCTCGCGCGCCCCCGGAGCGGGCGTCCCACCGGGCGCGAGCGCTCCGCTGACCGCGCCCGCGTCGGAGGCTCCGCAGCGCACCCCGCCGCCGTCGCCGACGGTCCTGCCGAGCGCGACGGCCGCTCCGGCGGACGAGGCGGCCATCCGCGGCCGGGCGAAGGACGCGCTCGCGGCGCTCCGGGCGAAGGACCTCGCGAGGTTCGCCTCGTTCGTGCATCCGGCCAAGGGCGTGCGCTTCACGCCGTACACGTTCGTGCAGCCGGGAAAGGACGTCGTGCTCTCGCGCGCGGCGGTCGCGAAGGGCCTCGCGGACCCGCAGCGCTACCTGTGGGGCTACACGGACGGCAAGGGCGATCCGATGGACTGGACGCTCGGCGAGTTCTTCGAGCGGCACCTCTGGACGCGCGACTACGCGGCCGCGCCGGTCACGCTCTTCGATCACTACCCGGAGGTCCGCGGTAACAAGTTCGACAACACGCAGAAGGCGTACCCGGGCGGCCACACCGTCGAGCAGTACTTCCCCGCGCGGCCGAACACGCTCGACTGGAGCGGGCTGCGGCTCGTGTTCGAGCGCGACGGCGGCGAGTGGTACGTCGTGGGCGCGATCCACGACGAGTGGACGATCTAGCGTGATGGCCGCGCTCGCGGGCGTGGGGGCGGCGGCGCTCCGGTTCGCGCAGGGCCGCCGCGTGGTGGCCACCGCTGCCTGAGCTACGGCTCGATCACGTCGTCATCGCGTCGAGCGACATCGACCGCACCGTCGCCTTCTACCGCGACGTGCTCGGGGCCGAGGTCATGCGCCAGGGCCCCGCGTGGCGCCTGCGCTTCGCCGGGATCCAGCTCAACGTGCACTTCCCGGGGCTCGCCGCCGGGCCGTTCGCGCGCGAGCCGGTGCGCCCCGGAAACAGCGACCTCTGCTTCGTGTGGGACGGGACGCCCGAGGAGGCGATCGCCCACCTTCGCGCGCGGGGCGTCGAGCCCGAGCTCGGCCCCGTCACGCGGAACGGCGCGCGCGGCGAGGGGCGGAGCGTGTACTTCCGGGACCCGGACGGGTCGCTCCTCGAGCTGATCTCGTACGCGCGTCCAGCGGCGGACCGGTGAGCGACTCCCACAGGTAGAGCGACGCGAGCGTCCGGTACGGACGCCAGCGCTCGGCGATCGCGCGCAGCTCCTGCGGCGTCGGCATCTCGCGCCCGTACGCGCGCTCGATGGCGCGGCGGACCCCGAGGTCGCCGACGGGGAACACGTCGGGCCGCCGCAGGTGGAACATGAGGAACATCTCCGCGGTCCACCGTCCGAGCCCCTTCACGGCGGTGATGCGCTCGATCGCCTCCTCGTCGTCGAGGCGTCGCAGCGCCCGGAGCTCGAGGTCGCCGCGCAGCACATGCCGCGCGAGATCCCTCACGTACTCGACCTTCGCGGCCGACAGCCCGGCGCGCCGGAGCGTGCCCGCGCGCAGCCGCAGCAGCTCCTCCGGCGTGGGCGACGTCCCGCCGTTCGCCTCGACGAGCCGCGCGAAGATCGACCGCGCGGCGGCGACGGAGAGCTGCTGGCCGACGATCGAGCGGAGCAGCGAGCCGAACGGATCGCGCGGGCGCCCGCGCGTCCAGCGGGAGACGTCCAGCGCGCCGTGCCGGTCGATGAGCGCCCGCATGACGGGGTCGCGCCGGCGGAGGTGCGCGAGCGCCGTGTCGGTCAGGGCATCGCCGCGACGACGCGGATCTCCACGCGGATGCCGGGGCGCGGGAACGAGACGACGACGGTCGTGCGAGCGGGCGGGTCCGACGGGAAGAACTCGCGGTAGGCCTCGTTGAACGCGTCGAAGTCCGCGCCGTCCGACAGGAAGCAGAGCGTCTCGACCGCGCGCTCGAGCGACGTGCCCGCGGCCTCGAGGATCGCGCGCGCGTTCTCTAGCACGCGGCGCGTCTGCGCCTTCACGTCGCCGTCCACGAGCCGGCCCGTCACGGGATCCGTCGCCACCTGGCCCGCCACGAACACGAGGTGCCCCGACCGGATCGCCTGCGAGTACGGGAGGCTCGGGCGCGCGGCGCCCTCCGTGCTGATCACGGTGCGCTCCGTCATGCGACCGGGGCCGTCGTGCCCAGGTGCTTCGCGGCGAACGCGAGCTCCGCTTCCATCTGGCGGATCGTCTCCTCGAGGCGCAGCGAGCCGTGGCCCGCGTCGTACTCGTAGACCTCGAAGGTCTTCCCGAGCGCGCGGAGGCGCTCGACGTACACGTCGGCGCTCCGCGCCGGGCAGCGCGGGTCGTTCCGGCCGACGAGGAGCAGCACCGGCACGTTCACGCGCTCGACGTACGTGATCGGGTTGCGCTCGCGGTACACGTCCGGGATCTCCTCGGGCGTCCCGCCGAAGAGCGCGGCGTCGTATCGCCTGAGCGGCTCCATCTCGTCCTCGAACGCCGCGACGTAGTCGCCGATCGGCACGCTCGCGATCCCGAGCGACCAGCGCTCCGGCTGCGTTCCGAGGCCGAGGAGGGTCAGGTAGCCGCCCCACGACCCGCCCGAGATCACGGAGCGGCGAGGGTCGGCGATCCCGTCGGCGACGAGCCGGTCGTGCGCGGCCGCGACGTCCTCGAGCTCCGTCAGCCCGGGCTTCCCCCGGATCGCGTCGCGCCACTCCTTGCCGTAGCCGCTCGAGCCGCGGTAGTTCACGCACGCGGCCGCGAAGCCGTGGTCGACCCACGCCTGCACGCCCGCCGAGAAGGAGTCGGTGTCGTGCGCTTCGGGCCCGCCGTGCACGATGAAGATCGTCGGGTGCGGGCGCGGGCCGTCGGGCTCCACCACGAAGCCGTGGACCAGGCCGACGTCGAGGTCGCGGTACGCGCGCCCCGCGGGGATCTCGGCGACGCTCGGCGGCAGCACGATCTCGCCGGAGAGCGTGCGGACGGCGCGCGCCGAGGACGACGTCGACACGGCCATCCAGATGTCGCCGTCGGGCCGGACGCGGGCCGCGTCGATGCTGCCCGCCGGCGTCGCGATCCGCTCGAGCCGGTCCGCGGCCAGGTCGTAGCGGTACAGCTCGCCGCGGCCGCGCCGCTCGTGCGCGATGAGGAGCCAGGAGGCGTCCGGTGCCCAGTCCGCCGTGGTCTCGCCCTCGAGGTCGATCGCGAGCTCGCGCTCGGTGCCGTCACGGACATCGAGGAGCATCGGCCGCGAGACGCCGCGGCGCTCGTGGACGACGATGAGCCGGCGGTCGCCGGCGGCCGGCGACCAGCGCCCGGAGCGCAGCCCGCGGCCGGGGCCGTCCGAGAGGTCGAGCACGGTCGCGCCGTCGCGGTCGATCACCCGCAGCGCCGGGTTCCGGGAGTCGCCGTGCTCGCTGTGGTCGAGCGCGACGAGCGTCTCGTCGGCCGAGAGCTCGCCGACGCGCGCGTGCTCGCGATGGGCGTAGAGCTCGGTCGAGCCGCCCTCGGCGGAGAGGTGCACCGTCGTCCCGTCGTCGGTGGAGCGCCCGACGATCGCGAAGCCGCGGCCGAGCGCGAGGCCCGTCGAGTACGCGGGCGCGAGATCGGTCGCCGCCGACGCCTCGCCGCCGGCGAAGGGCTGCGCGCGCCTGGTCCCCCTTTCGTTCCCGCGGTCGTCGTCCCACCACCACACCGTGGTCCCGCTCGGATCGATCCGGCTCGCGACGCGGTAGCCGGTGCCCTCGGGCCGCGAGGTCAGGCGGCGGTGCTCTCCGCTCGCGAGATCGAGCGCGTAGACCTCGAACGTCCCCTCGTGGTTCGAGCCGTAGACGACGTGCGCGGGAGCGCCGCGCGCCCACGTCGGGAACGAGAAGCGCGGCGCGCGGTAGCGCCGCTTCCAGACGGCCTCGGTCACGTGCCGAGCCTAGCGACCCCGCTCAGCGGCCGTCGCGGGAGACGCTGTACACGTCGCGGATGCTCTCGAGCTTCGCGAGCACGCGCGAGAGCTGCTCGATGCTCGTCACCTGGAGCGTCGCGTTCACCGTCGCCGTGTGGTCCGGGTTCGCGTTCGCCGCGAGGCTCACGAGCTGGACCTGGTTCTCGCTGATGACCGCCGCGACGTCGCGGAGGAACCCGGCCCGGTCCCAGCCCTCGATGCGGATCGCCACGGGGTAGGTCTGCGGCGCGGCCGCATCCCACTCGACCTCGACGAACCGCTCGGCCTCCGTGGAGGAGCGGACGTTCGCGCAGTCCGCGCGGTGCACGGTCACACCGCGCCCGCGAGTGATGTAGCCGAGCACGGGGTCGCCCGGCACGGGGTTGCAGCACACGCCGAACCGCACGAGGAGGTCCCCCACCCCCTTCACGCGGACGCCGCCGCGCGACGTCGGCGGCGGGAGCGGCGGCGCGATCTCGGGGATCTCGAGCTCGTGGTCGTCGAGCACGCGGAGGCGCGTGACGACCTGCTGCGCGGTGAGCGCCCCGAAGCCGAGGGCCGCGAACATCGAGTCGACGTCGTGGAGGTTCAGCTTCTCCGCGACGCCGCGGAGGTCCTCGTCGTTGATGTCGCCGAGGTTCCGCTGCGCGATGCGGCGGAGCTCCTTGTCGAGCAGCTCGCGCCCGTGCGAGATGTTCTCCTCGCGCTGCTGCCTCTTGAACCACTGGCGGATCTTCTCGCGCGCGCCCGGCGTGCGGACCATCCCGAGCCAGTCGCGCGACGGGCCGCGCGCGGCCTTGCTCGTGACGATCTCGACGATGTCGCCGTTCTGGAGCCGGTGGTCGAGCGGGACGATCCGCCCGTTCACCTTCGCGCCGATGCAGCGGTGGCCGACGTCCGTGTGGATGCGGTAGGCGAAGTCGATCGGCGTCGAGCCCGCGGGAAGGTCCTTGATCTCGCCCTTCGGCGTGAAGACGAAGACCTGGTCCTGGAAGACGTCGACCTTGAACGACTCCACGAATTCCTGCGCGTCAGCGACGTCGTGCTGCCACTCCATGAGCTGGCGCACCCAGGCGAGCTTCTGCTCGTAGTTCGGGTCGCCCTTGCCGCCCTCCTTGTAGCGCCAGTGGGCCGCGATCCCCCGCTCCGCGAGCGTGTGCATCTCCTGCGTGCGGACCTGGATCTCGAGCGGCTGGCCGTCGGGGCCGATCACGGCGGTGTGGAGCGACTGGTAGAGGTTGGTCTTCGGGACGGCGATGTAGTCGTCGAACTGGCCGGGGATCGGCGGCCACAGGGTATGGATCACGCCGAGCGCCGCGTAGCACGACGGCACGTCCGGCACGATCACCCGGATCGCGAGCAGGTCGTAGACCTCGTTGAAGCCGATGTTCTTGCGCCGCATCTTCTGGGCGATCGACCAGATGTGCTTCGCCCGGCCCGAGAGTTCCGCCTTCACGCCCGCCTTCTCGAGCTCGGAAGAGAGCGTCCTGATCGCGGACTCGATGTAGCGCTCGCGCACGGCACGCCGCGACGCCAGCTGCTCCGCGAGCTCGCGGTAGTGGTCGGGCTCGAGGTGCTTGAACGCGAGGTCCTCGAGCTCCCACTTGATCTGCCAGATGCCGAGGCGGTGAGCCAGCGGCGCGTAGATGTCGAGCGTCTGCCGCGCGATGCGCCGCTGCTTGTCCGGCGGGAGCGGGCCGAGCGTGCGCATGTTGTGGAGCCGGTCCGCGAGCTTGACGATCACGACGCGGAGGTCGTCCGCCATCGCGAGGAACATCTTGCGCAGGTCCTCCGCCTGGGCGGCCTCCACCGACTTCGCGCCGAACTTCGAGATCTTCGTGACGCCGTCCACGAGGCGCGCGATCTCGTCGCCGAAGTCGCGGCGGATCTCGTCGATCGTGCGCTCGGTGTCCTCGGGGACGTCGTGGAGGAGCGCGGCGGCGATGGTCGCGGCGTCGAGGCCGAGCTGCGCGACGAGGAGCGCGACGGCCGCCGGATGCGTGACGTACGGCTCGCCCGAGACGCGCTTCTGCGCCCCGTGCGCCTCGGCGGCGTAGTCGTACGCGCGGCGGATGAGCTCGGCGTCCCCCTCCGGATGGTGCCGCTGGTGCTCCGCGATGACCGCGGCCGCGTCGGCGTGGCCGCGGCGCTGCGGCCGCAGCCGGTCGGCGATCCCGGAGACGCGCGAGGTGAGCGCCATCAGGCGGGCACCAGCTGCCCGCGCTCCATCGCCGCCGCCGTCCCCACGGAGCCGAAGTCCTGGAGCTCGAGCTCGACGAACCCGCGGAGGCCGGTCCCGACCGTGACGATCGCGTCCATGCGGCCCTCGGCGGTCATGTCCTCGGCGCCGTCGCCGCGGCGGAACGCCATCGCGTCGAACGTGAACCGGCCGACCGTCACCTTGCAGCGCAGGTGGTCCGCGTCGGCGCCGACCTGCCGGATCCCGTAGACCTTCACGTCGCGCAGGAGCAGGCGCGGGCGCGGGTTCCCCGCGCCGCAGGGCTCGATGTCCGCGAGCTCGAGCGCGAGGCGCGGCGTGAGCGCCTCGGCGTCGATCTCCGCGTCGACCGCGATCGTCGGGACCGGGCGAACGCCGCGCAGGCGCGCGCGCACCGCGGCGTCGAGGCGCTCGGCGAGCTCGCCGATCCGCGCGACCGGGACGGAGAAGCCCGCGGCCATCGCGTGGCCCCCGTGCTTCGTGAGGAGGTCGCCGCACTCCGCCAGCACCTCCGCGATGTGCACCGGCGGGATCGAGCGGCACGAGCCCTTGCCTTCCGCGCCGTCGATCGCGATGACCGCCGCGGGACGCCCGTGGTCCTCGACGAGCCGCGAGGCGGCGAGGCCGACGATGCCCGCGGGCCACGACGGGTCGCCGACGAGCGTCATCCACGCGTCGGGCCGCTCGAGGCAGCGCTCGCGCGCGCCCTTGATCACGTCCTGCGTGAGCCGCTGGCGCTCGGCGTTGCGGTCCTCGAGCCGGTCGGCGAGCGCGCGGGCCTCCTCGACGTCCTCCGTGAGGAGGAGCCGCAGCGCGTCCATCGCGTCGGCGATGCGGCCCGCGGCGTTGAGGCGCGGCCCGAGGCCGAAGCCGATGTCCGACGCGCCGATCCGCCCGATCTTGAGGCCCGCGCGCTCTGCGAGCGCGCGCACGCCGACAAGCGGCGCGCGGTTCAGGCGCTCGAGCCCGCGCCGCGTGAGCACGCGGTTCTCGCCGCGGAGCGGTACGACGTCGGCGACGGTGGCGAGCGCGACGAGCTGGAGGAGCTCGTCCTCGCGGAGCGCGTACTCGATGTCGCCGAGGAGCCCGCGCGCGAGCATGAGCGCCACGCCCGCGCCCGCGAGGTCCTTGTGCGGCGACGGGTCGCCGGGCCGGCGCGGGTTCACGAGCGCGTAGGGCTCGGGCAGGACCGCCGGCGGGTGGTGGTGGTCCGTGACGATGAGGTCGATCCCGAGCTCGCGCGCGAGCGCCGCCTCGCTCACCGCGGTCACGCCGCAGTCCACGGTGATCACCAGCGACGCGCCGTCGGCCGCGAGCCGGCGGAGCGCGCCGGCGTTGAGGCCGTAGCCCTCCTCGTACCGGTCGGGGATGTAGGCGGGCACCGCCGCGCCGAACGCGCGCATCGCCCGGACGAGCACCGCCGTCCCGGTGATGCCGTCCACGTCGTAGTCGCCGTAGACGACGATGCGCTCGCGTCGCGCGCGCGCACCCCTGATCCGCTCGACGGCACGGTCGAGATCGAGCATCGGCGGCCCGGCCTCGGTCGGCCGGGCGTCGAGGAAGCCGCGCATGTCCGCGACCTGGTGGCCGCGCGCGCGGAGGATCCGCGCGACGAGCGGCGGGATCCCGTCCGGGACATCCCCTACCGTCGAGCGTGGCATGACCCACTTCCGGCGCGGCTGGAGCGGCATCTGACGCCTATCGTCCCACGGACGTACACGCGGCGGCGCCTCCTGGGCGCGGCCGCGGGCGCCGCCGCGCTCGCGTGCACCGGCGGGACCGCTGCGCCGTCGCCGTCCCCGACCCCGTCGCCGCCGCCACCGACCCCGTCGCCCGCGCCGTCGCCGAGCCCGTCGCCCGAGCCGCCGCGCGGCACGCTCATCCGCGCGGCCGCGTTCGTCGACGGGCGCTCGGCGTCACCGGCGCGGAACGTGTCGCTCCTGATCCGCCAGGGGCGCGTCGCCTACCTCGGGCCTCGCGACGGCGAGCCGGACGTGCGCAACACGGAGCTCGTCGACCTCGGGGGCGCGACGATCCTCCCGGGCCTCGTCGACTGCCACGCCCACTTCACGGGGGCCGGCGGGCTCAACTACCTCGCGACCCTCCAGGAGCCCGACGGGATCCTCCTCGCGCGGTCCGTCGAGAACGCGCGGGTCCTCGTCCGGACCGGCGTGCTCGCCGCGCGCGACGTCGGCGCGGTGCGCGCCCTCAACATCCGCGTGCGCGACGACCTCCGCGGGAAGCCGGACGCCCCGGTCATCCAGGCCGGCGGCACCTGGGTCGCGCGCCGCGGCCGCTACCAGCCGTTCGCGGTGCAGGTGGACGACGCCGATGGCCTCCGGCAGGCGGCGCTCGCGCAGCTCGACCTCGGCGCCGACCTCGTGAAGGTGGGCGTCGACGGCGGCACCGGGACCGCGTCGCACTGGTCCGCGAGCGAGCTGCGCCCCGCGGTCGAGGCCGTGCACGCGCGCGGGAAGCGGATCGCCGGTCACGCGCAGGGGCTCGGCGCGCGGGCCGCGGCCGAAGCGGGCTTCGACACGATCGACCACGGGTACTCCGTCGACGCCGCTACCGCCGCGACGATGCGCGGGCGGACCGCGCTCGTGACGACGCTCAGCGTGCCGGTCGCGTTCAACAACGCGCGCGAGCTCGAGCAGGCGCTCGCCGCGGTGCGCGCCGCGCGCGCGGCCGGCGTGCGGATCGCGACGGGCACCGACTTCGGCGGCGGGCCGCCGCGTCCGGGCAACTTCGCGCTCGAGGTCGAGCTGCTCCTCCGCGCCGGGCTCGAGCCGTTCGAGGCGATCGGGGCCGCGACCTGGGCCGGCGGCGAGGTGATGGGACAGGCGCACGTGGGCACGCTCGCTCAGGGAGCGCCCGCCGACCTGATCGCGGTCGACGGCGATCCGCTGTCCGACGTATCGGTGCTGCGACGGATCGTCGCCGTGTTCCGCGACGGAACGCGCGCGATCTAGCGCGCGCCCCGCTTCGGGGCACGGCATCTGCTCCTACCTAGCCGCACGCGTAAGGGCACATGGGAGGAATTTCACCATGCCGCACACACCTGAGCACACGCGCACGCGCAAGACCTACGTTGGTCTCTTCGACGACCGCAAGGACGCGGACCGGGCCGCACGCGAGCTCCGGACCGCGGGGTTCAAGGACGAGGACATCGGGTACGCCTGGAAGGACGACGAAGGCGTCCACAAGGAGGGCGACACGAAGGCCGGCGAGATGGCCGCGGGCGGCGCCGTGACCGGCGCCGCGCTGGGCGGGCTCATGGGCGCCGCCGCCGCCGGGCTCATCCCGGGCGTCGGCCCGATCGTCGCCGGCGGCATCCTCGCGAGCACGCTCACGGGCGCGGCCGTTGGCACCGCCGCGGGCGGGATCAGCGGCGCCCTCGTCGGCATGGGCATCCCCGACGACGAGGCGAAGTACTACGACGAGGAGTTCCGGCGCGGCCGGACCCTCATGACCGTGCGGGCGAATGACCGCTACGCCGACGCGAGCGACATCGCGCGCCGCGGACGCGGGTGGGACTACGAGACCCGCAACGAGCAGCGCGCGCGTCTCGACGAGCGCACCCGGACCTAGCCCGCGACCCTCAGCACCTCGATCGTGAACGTCAGCACGCGCCAGAGCTCGGCGAGCGTGTCGAGCGGGCCACCGCCCTTCACGCTCCCGGGCTCGGCGTGCTGCACGAGCCGCGGGACCACGAGAGAGAACCTTCCCGAGCGGGGCGCGCGCTCGGCCGCGTAGGCCTCCGCGAGCGGCTCGAACTCGTCGTTCGGGTCGTGGATCCAGAAGACCGGCGTCCTGATGCGCTCCCACGCCGCGCTCGGAGAGAGCGCGGCGTGCCGCTCGGTCACCTCCCCCGGCAGCGCGCGCAGCCGCGCGAGCACCTCTTCGTACGTGCCTTTCCGTAGCGCGTCGCGGACGGCATCCCGGTGCCGCGGCGGCGCGGCGTCGACGACGGCGGGCGGCACGCGCTCGCGCGCCTCCTGGCTCGGCACCCACGGCACGACCACGCCGTCGCGCGGCTGGCTCTCGCTGACCACGCTCGCGACGTACGTGTCGAGGTCGTAGTACGCGCCGAGCACGACCGCGTACGACGCGGCGCCGATCGCCGGCCGAGATCCCGCGGCGGAGAGGAGCACGCCGCCTCCCACGGACGCGCCGAACGCCCCCACGGCGGAGCCGCGGGTCTCCGGCAGCGCGCGCAGGTGCGCGAACGCCGCGTCGGCGATCTCCGGCGCGGCCGGGTCGAGCCGGCCCTCCTTGAGGAAGGGGAACTCCGGCAGCATCACGAGGAAGCCCGCGCGAGCGAGCGACGCTCCGAGCGACCGCGTCGCCGCGTTGTCGTTGCCGTACGGCGAGGCGCCGTTCACGACCATGACCGCCTCGTGCCGGTCGCCGAGGCCCGGCCGCCACCAGGTCACGCGCATCTCGACGCCCGCGAAGCGCTCGACCGTGTCCGAGACGCGCGGCTTCGGCGTGACCCACGACGCGAGCGGCACGGGAAGGAGCGGCGCGAAGATGTCGGCGACGACGAGCGTCGCCTGCGCCGCCGGGCGGATCAGCGGGCGCCACAGGAGGACGAGCGCGATGGCGGCCACGATGAGCGCGAGCCGTGCGCGTGGCACGGCGGGATGCTAGGTGGCCGCGGCCGGCCGCGGGCCCTTCGGGCGGCCGCGGAAGCGGTCCTCGACCTCCTGCCACAGCGAGATGATCTGCGCCGCGTTGAAGATCGACGAGTACGTCCCGACGAAGATGCCGATGAGGAGCGCGAGCATGAAGTTGCGGATGGAGTAGCCGCCGAAGAGGAAGAGCGCGAGCAGGACGAGGATCGTCGTCATGCCGCTCACGACGGACCGGACGAGCGTCTGCGTGATCGAGAAGTTGATCACCGCGTTGAGCGGCTCACCGGGATTGAGCCGCAGGTTCTCGCGGATCCGGTCGAAGACGACGATCGTGTCGTGCACCGAGAAGCCGATCACGGTGAGCACCGCGGTCACGAAGAGGCTGTCCACCTCGACGCCGAAGAAGTAGCCGAGCATCGCGAACGTGCCGAGGATGAACAGCGCGTCGTGGAGGAGCGTGACGATCGCGGCGAGGCCGTAGCGGAACGCGGCCCACCCGAACCCCCGGAACGCGAACGCGATGAGCAGCACGATGAGGCCCGACGCCGCGACGATCGCGTAGACCGCGTTCTGGACGATCTCGGCGCTGAACGACGGGCTGACGCTCGACGGGGTCACGTCGACCAGGGCGTCGCCGAACCGGGCCTTGAGGGCGTCCTGCGCGTCGACCTGCTCGCCGATCGTGAGCTGCAGCGTGCGGACGAGGATCCGCTCGCCCTCGGCGCGCTGGATCTGCGCCTCCGCGTGGCCCGCGCTCGACATGACCTCGAACACCTCCGCCGCCGCCGGCGCCGACGTGAAGCGGACGTCGAGCAGCGTGCCGCCGCGGAACTCGATCCCCGGCCGGAGGCCGCCGAGCAGGAGGAAGACCGTTCCCGGGACGATGAAGAGCCCGGAGAGGAGGAAGTAGAGCCACTTCCGCTCGACGAAGCGCCAGCGCATCAGGACGCTCCGGACCCGGCCGGCGCCGGACGGCGCGTCGCGTCGGGCGTGCGCTCCTCGACGCCGTAGAGCCAGCGCCTCCGGAGCGCGGGCCGCTCGATCGCCCAGCGCAGGAGCATCTGCGTCACGAGGACCGCGGTGAAGAACGAGACCGCGACGCCGAGGATGAGCGTGAGCGCGAAGCCCTTCACCGCGCCGGTGCCGAACGCGAAGAGGATCGAGGCCGACGTGATCGTCGCGAGGTTCGAGTAGAAGATCGACGAGAACGCGCGGACGCGGCCCTCCTCGACCGCCGCGCGAAGCGACTTGCCGGCGCGCAGCTCCTCCTTGAGGCGCTCGAAGGTGAGCACGTTCGCGTCCGTCGCCATGCCGATCGAGAGGATGAAGCCGGCGATGCCAGCGAGCGTGAGCGTGACCGGCACGAGGCGGAAGAGCGCGTAGGTCAGCACCGCGTAGAACGCGAGCGCGACGAGCGCGAGGGCGCCGGGGAGCCGGTAGTACCCGACCATGAACACGGCGACGAGGAGCAGCCCGATCGCGCCGGCGACGAGGCTCTTCTGGACCGAGTCGCGCCCGAGCGTCGGCTCGATCCGGGTCGACTGCGCGATCTCGAGCGGCACCGGCAGCGCACCGGAGTTGAGCAGCAGGCTCAGCTCCTTCGCCTCCTGCGTCGTGAACCTGCCCTGGATGACGCCCCTCCCGCTCGTGAAGACCTCCTGGATGACGGGCGCGGAGATCTCACGGCCGTCGAGCGTGATCTGCACCTGCTTGTTGACGTGGTCCTTCGAGAGCTGGACCCAGCGCGCGTCGTCCGGCGCTCCGAACTCGAACGAGATCGCGGGCTCGTTCTGCGCGGCGCCGATGAAGACCACCGCCGTCGGCTTGAGGTTCTGGCCCGTGAGCGGCGGCTGGAGGCTCACGTACTCGCCCGGCTTGTTCGGGTCGGGGGCCTTGAACTCGAGGAAGGCCTGCTCGGTCGCGACCTTCTCGGCCTGCCGGAGGTCGGACACGCCGGGGAGCTCGACGAGGATGCGGTTGTCGCCCTGCCCCTGGATGACCGGCTCCGACACGCCGAGCGCGTTGATGCGGCGCTCGATCACACGACGGGTCTGCGTGTTCAGCTCGGAGAGCGGGATCAGCGGCGGCTTCGCGAGCTTGTCGGGCCGGAGCTCGAGCACGAGCTGCGTGCCGCCCTGGAGGTCGAGGCCGAGGTGCGTCTTGATCTCCATCTGGAAGCCCTGCGACGACCCGGGCAGCCGGAAGCAGATCCCCGGACAGTTGAACGGGAACGACGTCCAGCCATGCTTCGGGATGTCGACCCAGATCGCGAGGATCGCGAGCAGGCCGATGAGCCACGGACCGAGTCGCATCGTGCGGGGGAACCCCTCTCCCTAGACGAACGAAACGCCGCCTCTCCGGCGGCGCGCTGAGGTGAATTCTAGGGCCTAGCCCCAGCGATCGGTGTCGTTGCCGCCCTTGTCGGTCGGCGCGATCCAGCCTTCCGCCTGCGCGCGCGCCTGATGCTCCGGGGACTCGAGACGCTCGCGCGCGAGGCGCGCGTCGCGGTCGAACGCGGTCTCCTCGTGATCGCCCGTGACCGCGGCGGCCTGGGTCGCGCCGGCATCCGGAGGCGCGCTCGCCTCATCGGCGGCGCCGCCCGGCAGCGCCGGCGGCTCCTCGACCACGTCGGTGAGCGCCGGCGCCGGCGCGCCCTGCGGCGCGGTCCGCTCCGGAAGGCTCGCCGCCTTCTCGATGAGCGCGTCCGCGTTCAGGAACTCCTGCCTCAGCTCCTCCGACGTGCGGCGGAGGTCGCCGACGGTCTTGCCGATGTCGCGCGCGAGGCGCGGCATGCGCTCGGGCCCGAGCACGAGGAGCGCGAGGAAGAGGAGGAGCAGGAGCTCGCCCGTGCCGATGCCGAACATCCCTCTAGCTCCTCGCCCCAGCGAGGCGCGCCTCGTTCGCCGCGCGGCGCAGCTCGTCGGCCGCGCGGGCGGCCGCGGCGTCGAAGTCGGCGCCAGACGAGGCGTACAGCACGGAACGCGACGCCGACGGCAGCACGCCGCCGCCGCGCGCGTCGAGCCCCGCGCGGATCGCGTCCGCGAGCTCGCCGCCCTGCGCGCCCACGCCCGGCATGAGGAAGAGCGCCTCGGGCGCGAGCGCCCTGAGCCGTCGCGCCTCGTCCGGGTAGGTCGCGCCGACGACGAAGCCCACGCGGTCGGCGGCGAACCGCTCGGCGAACGCCTCGACGACGCGCTCGTACAGCGGACGGCCGCCGGCGTCGAGATCCTGGAGGTCGCGCGCCCCCGGGTTGCTCGTCCGCGCGAGCACGAATGCGAAGCCGCGCTCCGCGAACGGCTCGACGGAATCGAGACCTAGGTACGGCGAGACCGTCGTCGCGTCCACCTTCCAGCGCGCGAACACGGCCTCGGCGTACGCGGACGCGGTGCTCGGCACGTCGCCGCGCTTCGCGTCGAGGATCACGGGGATGTCGCGCGGGATCGCCTGCAGCACGAGCCCGAGCAGATCGGCTCCGCCCGCGCCGTAGCGCTCGAAGAACGCGATGTTCGGCTTGTAACAGCACGCGGCGTGCGACGTGGCCGCGATGACGCGCCGCAGGAACTTGAGCGCGGCGGGCGTGCCACGGCCGAGCGAGCCCGGGATGCGGTCGGGCTCTGGATCGAGCCCGACGCAGACGATGCTGTCGCGCGACCGCATCGACGACGCGAGCCGGTCGACGAAAGATGACATGTCCCGCGACCTATCATTCCACAGGGTGCTTCAAGGGATAGGGAGGTTCAGATGATCCGCACCTCGCGTGGCTTCCTCGCCATCGCGACCACCGTCGCCCTCGTCTTCGCCGCGTGCGGCGGCGGCGCCGGGACCGGCTCCGGCGCGACCCAGCAGCCTCAGTCGCAGGCCACCTCGGGCCCGCGCATCGGCTCGTTCGACCGGCCGATCGTCCTCGCGATCACGCCGTCGGCCGAGGTCCAGCGCCTGACCGCGACCGGCAACGCGATCGCGTCCGCGCTCGGCTCCGCCACGGGGCTCCGCTGGAAGGTGAGCGTGCCGACGTCCTACGCCGCGCAGATCGAGGCCTTCTGCGCCGGCCAGGTCGATGTCGCGTTCATCGCGCCGCTCCAGATGACCCTCGCCCTCGACCGCGGCTGCGGCTCGCCGATCCTCGCCGCGCTGCGCCGCAACGCCGAGGGCCAGCTCACCACGACGTACGAGTCGCAGATCCTCGTCCGCGCCGACAGCGGCATCAACTCGGTCGCCGACCTCAAGGGCAAGAAGTTCGCCTTCGTCGACGCGGTGTCGGCGTCGGGCTACCTCTTCCCGGCGCTCCTCGTGAAGAACAAGGGCGGCCAGGACCCCAAGACGTTCTTCTCGTCCACGATCTTCGCCGGCGGGCACCCGCAGTCGGTGCTCGCCGTCTACAACAAGCAGGTCGACGGCGGCGCGATGTTCATCGACGCGCGCGTTCGCGACCTCCAGACGAAGCAGCTCGCGGCGGGCATGCCGGCGGACATCCTCACGGCCACGAAGGTCATCGACAAGGCCGGCCCGATCCCGAACGACGGCGTCGCGGTCTCCAAGAGCATGCCCAAGGACGTCGTCGACCAGATCAAGAAGGCGCTCCTCGACTACGGGAACACCGACGCGGGGAAGAAGAACTACAAGGACCTCTTCGCCTGGGACGGGATGCAGGAGGTCTCCGCGAGCTTCTTCGATCCGATCCGCGAGGCGGCGAAGCTCGCGGGCATCGACGTGCAGGCCGAGGCCGCGAAGACGCCGCGGCCTCCGGCCACGCCGGCGCCGAGCCCGACGAAGGCTCCGTAACCGAGCGTTCCCGCGCGAACGATGCGAGGCCGCCCGCAAGGGCGGCCTCGCTGTCTTAGGCTCCCTCGTCGGTGGCGTTCCTCGAGATCCGCGACCTCGTCAAGGTCTTCCCGAACGGGACCCGCGCCGTCGACGGCATCTCGCTCGACGTCGAGCGCGGCGAGTTCGTGGTCCTCATCGGCCTCTCCGGGTCCGGGAAGTCGACGCTCCTGCGCTGCATCAACCGGCTGGTCGACCCGACGTCCGGGCGCGTGGTCTTCGACGGCATCGACGTCACGGCCGCCGACCGGCCCGCGCTCCGCCGGATCCGCCGGCGCATCGGGATGATCTTCCAGCAGTTCAACCTCGTCCGGCGGCTCTCCGTGTTCGCGAACGTCCTCGCCGGGCGGCTCGCGACGCGCTCCACGTGGCGGACGGTCGCGTCCCGGCCGTCCCGCGACGACGTGCGGGCCGCCTTCGAGAACCTCCAGCGCGTCGGCATCCTCGAGAAGGCGTACCAGCGGGCCGACACGCTCTCCGGCGGCCAGCAGCAGCGCGTCGCGATCGCGCGTGCGCTCATGCAGGAGCCCGACCTGATGCTCGCGGACGAGCCGGTCGCGAGCCTCGACCCCGCCACGAGCCACTCCGTCCTCAAGTACCTCGAGGAGATCAACCGCAAGGACGGGATCACGGTCATCTGCTCGCTCCACTTCCTCTCGCTCGCGCGGCGCTACGCGACGCGCGTGATCGCGCTCAAGGCCGGGAAGGTCGCGTTCGACGGAAAGCCGGCCGAGATCGACCAGCGGCGCTTCAAGGAGATCTACGGCGAGGACGCGGTCGAGGTCGAGATCGGCGTCACGCAGACCGCCGACGAGCGCGCGGCGGCGGACGCGGTCGACGCGGCCGCGCACGATCCCCGCATCCCGGTGGACCGCTGAGCGTGGCCGACTACTTCACCGCGCGGGGGCTCCCCGTCCCCGCGGAGCTGCGCGGGACGCCCCTCACCGACTGGCGCCGCTGGCTGACCATCGCGATCGTCCTCGCCGTCCTCGCGGTCGGCGTGCGGCTCCTCGACCTCGACATCTCGCGTGCGAACCCCGAATACGCGTCGAACGTGATCCTCAACCTGCTGCGCTGGGACTTCTCGATCATGACGCCGCAGAACGAGTTCGAGACGTTCTGGGACACGGCGCCCGGGCTGATGATCGTGACGATCATGCTCGGCATCGTCGCGACGGCGATGTCGGTCGTCCTCGCGCTCCCGCTCGCGTTCCTCGGCGCCCGCAACATCATGGCCGGCAACCCGGTCACGATGGCGATCTACACGGCCGTGCGGATCCTCTTCACCATCGTCCGCTCGATCGACGTCCTCATCGTCGTGATCATCTTCTCGATCATCTTCGGCCTCGGCAGCGCGGCCGGCGTGTTCGGCCTCGCGTTCCACAACATCGGCGTCCTCGGGAAGCTCTACTCGGAGGCGATCGAGGGCATCGACCCCGGTCCGGGCGAGGCGATCACCGCCACCGGCGCCTCGCGGTTCCAGGTGATCTACACGGCGATCCTCCCGCAGATCGTGAACCCGTTCATCTCGTTCACCATCTACCGGCTCGACGCGAACGTCCGCCTCGCCCCCATCCTCGGATTCGTCGGCGGCGGCGGCATCGGGCAGTTCCTGTTCCAGACCATCAACCTGTTCCAGTACGAGAAGGCGGGCCTGATCATCTTCATGATCGTGCTCACGGTCGCGACGATGGACTTCGTCTCGGCCCAGGTCCGGAGGCGCCTGATCTGATCTAGTTGCTCCACGACGGCCGGCTCTGCCCGTCGACCCCCTCGCCCTTCGTGAGCCGGGTCGCGGGGCGCGGCGAGCCCCCGCCGAGCGCGTCGGCGAGCTCCATCGCCCACAGGTCGATCGTGCCCCCCTGCTCGCGGAGGAAGGCGATCCACTTCCCGTCGGGCGAGAACACGCCGCCCCACGAGCGGCCGTCGCTCGTGAGCGCGACGTCGCGGCGCGTCGCGAGCTCGAACGCGTGGAGGTCGTTGCGCCCGTCGCGGCGGAGCGCGTAGACGATCCACTTCCCGTCCGGCGAATACGACGCGCGGTAGGCGTCGCCGTCCGGGAGGGCCTCGACGCGCCTCGCGGCGCCGCTCCGCTCGGCGTCCCACAGGAGGATGCCGGCGACGCCGGTGTTGTACGAGGTCGCCGCGACGGTGCGGCCGTCGGGAGACCACGACAGGTCCGCGAGATCCGCGCCCTGCGAGAGCGGCCGCCGCTGCCGCGTGGCGAGGTCGAGGATCACGAGGTCGGCGGCGCCGTCGCCGTCGTCCTCGAGGAACGCGAGGCGCCGGCCGTCCGGCGAGAGCGCCGGCGAGAGGAGCCACGAGACCTCGTGGAAGCCGCCCGCGCGGTCCTCCCGCCGCAGACCGTCGAGGACCTTCGTCTCGGTCCCTCCCGCCGACGCCTTCGTGACGATGCTCGAGTACCCGAGCCGCGCGTTCACGCGCTGCCCCTGGAGGCTGCGCTGGCCGTCGATCTGCTCGCGCCGCACGAAGTACAGCGTGCGGCCGTCGGCCGACAGGAGCGGCTGCTGGTTCCGCCCTTCCGACGTGAGGTGCGAGTACGCGCCCTCGCGCATCACGTACACGTCCCCCTGGATCGCGAACGCGATCGTCCCGGGCACGCGCGGCGCGGGCTGCGCGCTCCGCGGGGCGCTCGGCGTCGGGGTCGGCGCGACGCTCGGGCCGACCGCCGCGTAGAGCTGCGACCCGAGGACCAGGTACGTCGCGAGGAGGCCGGCCGCGACCAGGCCGAAGATCAGGTCGCGGACGCGCATCGCCGCTCCACCTCCGCCGCGACGCGCTCGATCTCCGCCTCGAGCGCGGTCCCGTTCGCGAGGACGAGGTGGCCCTCCTCGGGCGGCTCGAACGTCTCCCGCATGCGCTCGAACACGCGCTCGTCCGCGTCCGAGTGGTCGTGCTCGGCCCGCGCGAGCCGGCGGCGCGCGAGGCGCTCCCGCGCGTCGCGCTCCTCGGCGACGACCCGCACGTGGACGATCGGCACGCCCCGGCGGCGCGCCGTGGCCGTGGCCGTCGCGCGGTGGCGCGCGAGGAGGTTCGTCGCGTCCACGATGACGCGGTGCCCCTCCGCGAGCAGCGTGTCGCACAGCATGTCCGCGGCGCGGAAGATCGTGGCGCTCTCCTCGGGCGCGTAGGAGGCGGCGATGAAGAGACGAGAGCGCAGGTGGTCGCTCGAGACGTGTGCCGCGCCGAGCCGCGCCGCCAGGAGGCGCGCGCAGTGCGACTTCCCGACGCCCGGCGGCCCCATCAGCACGACGACGACGGCGCTACCCGCGGGCGCCGCCGGAACGGGGATCTCCGAGCGCAGGACCGGAACGAGCTCGGCGATCCGCTCGGCGTACTCGCGGGTCTGGGCCTTCGAGGCGGCGACCGAGCGGCGGTGTCGCCCGATCACGATCCGTACCCGCGCGTGCGGAGCGCGGTGCGGGCGGCCTCGGCCTCGTCCCACGGCCGCTTCTGCTCGCCGACGATGATCGACGACTCGTGGCCCTTCCCGCAGAGCACGACCGTGTCGCCGGGCTCCGCGTGCTCGATCGCGGCCGCGATCGCCGCCTTCCGGTCGTCGATGACGAGGTGGTCGGCGCCGCGGCGCTTCCCCGCCGCGACCATGCCGGCCTCGATCTCGTCGAGGATGCGCTGCGGGTCCTCGAGCCGCGGGTCCTCCTGCGTGATCACGGTGAGGTCCGCGTAGCGCGCGGCGACCTCGGCCATCGCCGGCCGCTTCTCGCGGTCGCGCTCGCCGGCGCTGCCGAACACGACGATGAGCCGGCCGGGCGTCAGCGGGCGGAGGAGCGCCAGCACCTTCTCGAGCGACGCCGCGGTGTGCGCGTAGTCGACAATGACGCTGAACGGCTGGCCGAGGTCGACGCGCTCCATCCGGCCGCGCACCGCGCGCGCGCGCTCGAGCGCGGCCTTCGCGTGCTCGAGCGTCGCCCCGGCGGCGATGCCCGCTGCCGCGGCCGCGAGCGCGTTGTGCACGTTGAACCGGCCCACGAGCGGCAGCGCGACGTCGGCCCGCTCGCCGAACGCGGTGACCCGCAGTCGCGAGCCGCTCGCGTCGGCGTCGGCGATCGTCGCCTGCACGTCGGCGAGGGCGTCGATGCCGTACGTGATCACGCGCGCCTCGCCCGCGCGGTCCGCGAGGTACCGCCAGTGCGGGTCGTCCGCGTTCAGGACCGCCGCCTTCGGCACGCCCTTGTCCGCGCTCTCGCAGAGCATCTCGAACAGGATGCCCTTCGCCTCGAGGTACTTCTGGAGGGACCCGTGGAAGTCGAGGTGCTCCGGCGAGAGGTTGGTGAAGACCGCGACGTCGACCTCGACGTTGCGGAGCTTCCGGAGCGCGAGCGCGTGGCTCGTCGCCTCGAGCACGCCCCACGTCCCGCCCGCGACGAGCAGCTCGGCGAAGAACTCCTGGACCTCGACGGCCTCCGGCGTGCTCTGCCGCGTCTCGTTCGCCCACTCGTGGTCAACGACCTTGAGGTCCACCGTCGTCGAGAAGCCCGTCCGCTGGCCGGCCGCCTCGAGCACGTCGCTCACGAGGTGCACGGTCGTCGTCTTCCCGTCGGTGCCGGTGACCCCGACGAGGCGCAGCTTGCGCGTCGGGTGGTCGAAGAGCTCCGCCGCGAGGTCGGCGAGCGCGGCGCGCGCGTCGGGCACGATCGCGACCGGCGCGCCGACGCTCACGGGCCGCTCCGCGACGACCGCGACCGCGCCGCGGGCCACCGCGTCCGCCGCGAAGTCGTGCCCGTCGCGGTGGAAGCCGGGGATCGCGACGAAGAGCGCGCCGGGCGCCGCCTTCCGCGAGTCGTAGACGATCGACCGCACGTCGAGGAACCGCGCGTCTCCCTCGACGCTCGCGCCCGCCGCGCCGAGGAGCTCGCCGAGCTTCATCCTCGGCGGATACTGCCGATCGCCCGGAGCACGCGCGCGTACGCCGGCTCGAGCACGCGGAACGCGCGGTACGGGAGCTCGGCGACGACGAGGTCGTGCGCGCCGACGTACCGCCGCTCGACCCCGCCGAAGCCCTTCTTGAAGTGGTACGGCCCGCGCATGGTGTCGCGCGGGTCGTTCGGGTCCGTGGGGATGCCGCCGAGGTCGAACGAGCGGAAGCCGCGGCGCCTCGCCTCGCGGATGCTCTCCCACACGAGCCCGTACGCCGCGTACGTGCGGCGGCCCGCGTCGTTCGTGGCGCCGTACATGTAGAGCTCGCGCGCCCCGCAGTGCCAGGTCATCGCGCCGGCGACGACGGCGCCTTCGTGCTCCGCCACGCGCAGCGTCGCGTGCCCCGCGTCGATGAGCGTGCGCCAGACGAGGCGGTAGTAGTCCCACGTGCGCGTGACGAAGCCCGCGCGCTCGCCGGTCACCGCGTAGACCTCGTAGAACGCGCGCAGGTCGCGCTCGTCGGCGGCCTCGCGGAGCGTGACGCCGCGCTTCTCCGGCTGGCGCACGCTCCAGCGCGTGTCCTTCTCGAGCCCGGCGAAGAGCGCGTCCTCGCCGGGCGTGAGGTCGAGCTCGAGCGTGGCGAGCACGGGCTGCACGTCGTCCCCGCGCCGGTAGCCGGAGGCGCGGAGCGCGCCCTCCGCCTCCGCCGGCGACCGCTCCGGATCGACCTTGAGGAACATCGCGCCCTCGGCCCGCGCCACGCTCGCGAGGGCCGCGAGCATCGCGCGGAGCGCGTGCTCGTCGCCGGGCGCGGTGACCGGTCCCCGAGGCACGTAGGCGAACCGGCGCCCGAGCGCGAGCGAGCGGAAGAGGACGAGCGCGACGCCGAGATCGTGCTGGAAGAACAGCGGTCGCCACCCCTGCGCCTCGCGGATGCCCGCCCACGCCGCGGACTGCATGACGTGCCCGCCCGGCGCTCGGGCGGCCCGCTCGTCCCAGCGCGGGGGCGCGGCGGTCATGCGGAGCGGGCGAGGCGCCGGCGGCCGGCGAGGAGCCACAGCGGGTAGAGGCCGGGGGTGACGGGCGTCTCGAGCGCGCCGATCCAGTCCACGACCTCGCCGCCGAAGCCGAGCTTGAAGTTCTCCACGCCCGCGAGCGCGTCGTCGCCCGGCTCGGCGAGGCCCCACATGTCGTACCGCACCGCGCCGAGCTGCTTCATCCGCATCATCGAGCGCCACTTGAGCAGGTAGAACGGCCGCTCCTCGGCATGCGTCCCGCTCCAGCCGCCGAAGAGCTCCCAGGCGCGGTCGCCCATCCGCGCCACGAGGAGCGCGCCGACGTCGTCGTCCCCGACCCTCGCCATCTGGAAGTGCGCGCGCTCGCCGAACGCCTCCGCGACGCGCTCGAAGTACGCGCGGTCGTGGATCCCGAAGCGGTCGCGCTCGGCCACGCGCGCGAGGATCCTGTGGAAGCGGCCCACGTCGCGCGTCTCCTCGGTGATCACGCCCGCGCGCTCGCCCTTCCGGATGTACTGCCGCGTCTTCTTCCGCATCGCGGCGAGCATCGCCTCGGGGTCCTGGGTGAGGTCCATGAGGAGCGTCCGCCCGGGCTGCACGTGCACCGTGGAGCGCGAGATGCGCGCCGAGGCGAGCGCGTCCGTGCTTACCGCGGCGGCGGGCGCCTCCGGGTCGCACAGGAGGCTCGTGCAGCGCTCCGCTCGGAGCGCGTCCCGGAGCGCGGCCACGGCGCCGACGAGGTCGGCGTCGGCGACGAGCGGTCCGCGCGGCGCGTACGCGACCGACATGCCGAGGGGCAGCGACCGGAGGAGCACCTGCGCGACGCCGTCCTCGCCGAGCACGAAGCGCCGCGCGCGCCAGCCGGACGCCGCCTTGAGGCGCGCCCAGCCGTCCGACTGGAGGAGGTGCGGACGGCCCGTCGCGACGACGAGCTCGTCCCACCGCGCCGCCTCGTCCGCCGAGGCGGGGCGCGCGGTGATGGTCAGCTCGCGGCGGTCGCCGGCTCGGCCGGCGGGGTCGCGGCCTCGCCGGGCCTGCCCGGGAGCTCGCGCGCCGTGAACGTGCACTCCGGGTAGCGCTCGCACCCGAAGAAGATCGAGCGCCCGCGGCCGCGACGGCGCACGAGCTCGCCCTTCCCGCACGTCGGGCAGATGACGCCGGTCTTCTGCTGCTCCTTCTTGATGTACTTGCACTCGGGGTAGCCCGTGCAGCCGATGAACGGCCCGAAGCGCCCGCGGCGCACCGCGAGCGGCTTGCCGCAGTTCGGGCAGGTCTCGCCCTCGAGGATCTGCGGCCCGCTCTTCTCGCCCTCGAGCGGCTCGGCGTAGTCGCACGCGCCGGGCGGCAGCGGCTGCCCCTTCTTCCCCTTCGCGAAGCCCGTGCACGAGTAGAAGCGGCCGTAGCGGCCGAGCTTGATGACGACGGGGCGCCCGCACTTCGGGCAGACCCGGTCCGTCTTCTCCTCGGTCACGTCGCTCTTCTTGATCGTCCGCGTCTTCTCCTCCACGCGCGCGGAGAACGGAGTGAAGAAGTCGCGCACCATCGGCACCCACTCGACCTCGCCGCTCGCGATGCGGTCGAGGTCGCCCTCCATGCGCGCCGTGAAGCCCGTGTCCACGACCTCCGGGAAGTGCTCGCGGAGGAAGTCCACCACGACGCCGCCCACGTCCTCCGGGACGAGCGCGCGGCCCTCGCGCCGCACGTACTTCCGGTCGATGAGCGTCGAGATCGTGGGCGCGTACGTCGAGGGACGGCCGATGCCGTGCTCCTCGAGCGTCTTCACGAGCGACGCCTCGGTGAACCGCGGCGGCGGCTGCGTGAAATGCTGCTTCGGGTCGAGGCCGAGCAGCTTCAGCTCCTCGCCCTCGACGACCTCCGGGAGCGGCGAGATCTCGGCCTCGGGCTCGTCGGTCCCCTCCACGTACACGCGGAGGAAGCCGTCGAAGAGGACGCGCCGCCCGTTGGCGCGAAGCGTGTACCCGTCGCAGGCGATGTCGAGGCGCGTCGACTCGAACCGCGCCGGCGTCATCTGCGACGCGAGCATGCGCTGCCAGATCATCGTGTAGAGGCGCAGCTGGTCGCGGTTCAGGTGCTTCCGCACGCGGTCCGGCGTGCGCGAGAGGTCCGTCGGGCGGATCGCCTCGTGCGCCTCCTGCGCGCCCTTGCTCCGCGTCTTGTAGTGGCGCGGCTTCTCGAGCGTGTACTGCGGCCCGAACTCCCGCGCGATGACGTCGTGCGCCTGGCGCAGCGCGCCCTCGGCCACGTGGAGCGAGTCGGTCCGCATGTAGGTGATGAGGCCGGCGGCACCCTCACCGAGGTCGATGCCCTCGTAGAGCTGCTGCGCGAGCACCATCGTGCGCTTGAGCGAGTAGCCGAGCTTGCGCGACGCCTCCTGCTGCAGCGTGGACGTCGTGAACGGCGGGGCCGCGTTGCGGCCGGACTCCCGCTTCTCGATCGAGCCGACGCGGTACACGCCGTCCGAGAGCGCGGCGAGGTGGCGGTGCGCGTCCGCCTCGTTCCCGACGTGGAGCTTCTTGCCCTTGTGGTGGAGGAGCTCGGCCGTGAACGTCTCGCCCGCGTGGTTCGCGAGGACGGCCTCGATCGACCAGTACTCCTGCGGCACGAACGCCTTGATCTCGCGCTCGCGGTCGACGATGAGGCGGAGCGCGACCGACTGGACGCGCCCGGCGGAGAGCCCGTAGCGGATCTTCTTCCAGAGGAGCGGCGACATCGTGTAGCCGACGAGCCGGTCGACCACGCGGCGAGCCTGCTGCGCGTTCACGAGGTCCTGGTCGATCTGGCGGGGCTTCCGGAACGCCTCCTGGATCGCCGCCGGCGTGATCTCGTGGAACGTGACGCGGCGGAGCTTGTCCTTCGGGACGTCCATCACGCTCGCCACGTGCCAGGCGATGGCCTCGCCCTCGCGGTCGAGGTCCGTCGCGAGCCAGACCCGGCCCGCGGCCTTCGCGTCCTTCCGGAGCTGGCGGACCGTCTTCTCGGAGTCGTCCGGCACGACGTACTCCGGCTCGAAGGTCTCGAGGTCGATGCCGATCTTGGAGCGCGGGAGGTCACGGATGTGGCCGAACGACGCCTCGACCTTGTACTGCGGGCCGAGCATGCGCTCGAGCGTCCGCGCCTTCGTCGGGGACTCGACGACGACGAGGTCCCCGCCCTTCACGAGCGGGCGGCCGTCGACGGCGGCCCGCGTCGCGCGGGCCGCGCGCTTCCGCGGCGCCCGCTTCGGCGCCTCCTCCTGCTCGACCGCCTGTTCTATGGCCAACGTCCGTCCAGCCTCCTGACAAGCCGAGAGCGCCCTTCCGGGCGCCCTCCCACTCTTCTAATTTATGTCGTAGCGGGAAGCACGACGCTCACCAGGCCACGTCGGCCGGCGGGCGCCGCACGAAAAGCCCAATGTTCGGCCCCATTTTTGCGCCTGCCTGTCTGCTTAGAGGAGGTCGTCCCGCCCTTCGCGCTCGAGGCGCTCGACGATCGCCTTCACGTCCTCGGCGCTGTCCCGCGCGGCGATGAGCAGCGCGTCGGGCGTATCGACGACGATCAGCCCTTCCACACCCACGGCGGCGACCAGCTTGCCCGGCGCGTGCACGAAATTGCCCTTCGCGCCGTGGGCGACGAGCTCGCCGTTCGACCAGTTGTCGCCCGCCGCGACGAGCTCCGCGAGGCGCGCCCAGGTGCCGACGTCCTGCCAGCCGATGTCGGCGGGTACGACCGCGACGTTGTCCGCCTTCTCCGCGATGCCGTAGTCGATCGTCGTCCGCTCCGTCTCCTCCCAGACCTCGGCGAGGATCTGCTCGTAGCGAGGCGAGCCGAAGGCGTCGGAGAGGGCCGCGATGGCACGGTGGGTCCGCGGGAGGTGCTGGCGGTAGGCCTCGAGCACGGTCCCGACCCGCCAGACGAACATGCCGGCGTTCCAGTAGTGCCCGCCCGCGGCGACCATGCGCTCCGCGGCGTCGCGCCTCGGCTTCTCGACGAACCGCTTCACGCGGTGGACCGGCACGGGACCGTCGACCGCGAGCGGCTCCCCCGCCTCGATGTAGCCGAAGCCGGTATCCGGGCCGGTCGGCGCGACGCCGAGCGTGACGATGCTCCCGGCCTCGGCCGCGAGGGTCGCGCTGATGAGGACGTCGCGGAACGCGGCGCGGTCCCGCACGACGTGGTCGGAGGGGAGCACGGCGACCACCGCCTCGGGGTCGAAGGCATCGAGCGCCGCCATCGCGAGGCCCACCGCCGCCGCGTTGCCGCGCGGGTACGGCTCGATGACGACGTGGTCGAGGGCGATCTCCGGCAGCACCTCGTGGACGAGCGGCCGGTGCTCGGGCGGGCAGACGACGAAGATCCGCTCGGACGGGACGAGGTCGGAGACGCGCTCCGCGGTCTGCCCGAGCAGCGTCCCCTCGCCGACGAGGTCGAGGAACTGCTTCGGGCGCCTGCGGCGCGACCGCGGCCAGAGCCGCGTGCCCGCGCCGCCGGAAAGTATCAGCGCGTAGAGCCGCGGCACTCGGGCGCTAGAGGCCGAAGTAGTCGAGCTTCATCGCCGCGCGCACGTCGTGCAGCGTGCGCTGCGCCTCCGCGCGCGCCCGCTCGCTGCCGCTCCGGATCACCTCGTCCACGAGCCGCGGGTCGCTCGCGTAGCGCGCGCGGCGCTCGCGGATCGGCTCGAGGAAGCGCTCGAGCGCGGCATGGAGCTTCCGCTTGACCTCGACGTCGCCGACCTTGCCCGCGCGGTAGCGCTCCTTGAGGTCGTCGACCTCGGCGCGGTCGGGATCGAACGCGTCGAGGTAGACGAACACGGGGTTCCCTTCGACCCTGCCCGGGTCCGTCGCGCGGATCCGCGCGGGATCCGTGTACATCGACATGACCTTGCGCTTGACGGTCTCGCTGTCGTCGGCGAGGTCGATCGCGTTCCCGAGGCTCTTCCCCATCTTGCTCGCGCCGTCGATGCCCGGGAGCAGCGTCTCGCTCGGGATGAGCGCGTCCGGCACCGGGAACACGGGCGCGAACAGGTCGTTGAAGCGGCGCGCGATCTCGCGCGTCAGCTCGATGTGCGACTCCTGGTCGCGGCCGACCGGGACGAGGTTCCCCTTCACGCACAGGATGTCCGCCGCCTGGAGCACCGGGTACCCGAGGAGGCCGTACGACGGCTGCGTGATGTGGTGGTCGCGCATCTGGTCCTTGAGCGTGGGGATCTTCTGGACGCGCGGCACGGTCGTGAGCATCGAGAAGTAGAGGTGGAGCTCCGTGGTCTGCGGCACGAGCGACTGGAGGTAGATCGTCACCTTGTCGGGGTCGATCCCGACGGCGAGGTTGTCGAGCACGTCGTCGCGGATGTTCCGGCCGATCTCGTCGAGGTCCGTCAGCCGGGTCGTGAGCATGTGGTAGTCGGCGACGAGGAGGAACGTGTCGTAGGTGTCCTGGAGCTTCACCCGGTTCTCGAGCGTGCCGACGTAGTGCCCGAGGTGGAGGCGGCCCGTCGGGCGGTCGCCCGTGAGGATCCGCTTCTTCGCGCCGGGCTTGGCCGGTGCCTGCGTGGGGGTCGCGACCTGGGACGTCATGGGAACGTTCAGTCTATGCGGAGGTCGTGCGCGAGCGACGCCGCGATCAGGTCGCCCACCTCACGGAACTTCCCGATGAAGAAGTGGTCCACGCCGGCGATCTCGCGCACGCGCGCGCGCGGGTAGCGCGCGCGGACCTCGGCCGCGGTCCCGAACTGGTCGCGCTCGGCCTGCACGATGAACGCGCCGTCGGGCACCGGCGGCAGGTCCTGCGGCGCGAGGGAGGCCGAGCGGAGCGGTACGCCGGCGAGCGCGTACGCGTCGGGCCGGCCTCCGCCCGCCATCCACTTGAGCGTCATGAGCGCGCCGAACGAGAAGCCCGCGACCGCGGCGGGGAGCGTCGCGCCGAGAGAGCGCGCGTGGTCGACCGCGGCGGCGACGTCCTCGTGCTCGCGCTCGCCGCCCGTGAACTCGCCCGCGCTCTCCTCGGTGCCGCGGAAGTTCACGCGAAGGGCGAGCATGCCGCGCTCGGCGCACGCGCGGGCGATCGCGGCGATGAGCGGGTTCCGCATCGTGCCGCCGTGCGTCGGCAGCGGGTGGAGGACGACCGCGACCGCGCGCGGCTCCACGTCGGGGATCCGCAGCGTCGCCTCGAGCCGGCCGTCGATCCGCCGCGGCTCCTCGCGCATGGAAGGAACCGTAGCGAATGCGGGCTTGTATAGGCTCTGATGGTGCGTCGCGGGGCCACGCTCGCGCTCGCGCTCCTCCTCGGCTGCGCGCCGTCCGGCTCGCTCGCCCAGCCGACGGCGACGCCGACCCATTCGCCCGCCGCCACCGTGAGCGTCACCACGTCGCCTCAGCCGCCGGCGGCGTCGCCGAGCGCACCCGCGGTCGCGGCGACGACCGTGGCGTGCGGGCAGCAGGTCGCGGCGAGCATCGTGGTCGCGAACGACCTCGCCTGTCCCGGCGACGCGCTCGTGGTCGTCGCCGACCGCGTGACGATCGACCTCGGCGGGCGCACGCTCCGCGGCCCGGGCATGGGGCCGCAGACGTGGCCGAACCCGCAGCTCGACAGCGTCGGCGTGCGCGTCGACGGCAGGACCGACGTCGCCATCCGGAACGGCCGGATCACGGACTTCTCGACGGGGATCTACCTGAAGCGCGTCGACCGCGCGACCGTCGAGGGGATCACCAGCGTGCGGAGCCGCTACGGCCTCTACGTCCACGAGTCGGCGCACAGCACCGTCCGCGGCAACGTCATCGAGGCGAACATCTACGGCCTGCACCTCCAGGGGTCGAGCGACAACCTCGTGCAGGGCAACAGGCTCGTGCGCCAGACCTACAACTCGCCGGGCGGGTACGGCATCTACCTGTTCGAGAGCGAGCGGAACCGCATCACCGAGAACGACATCGAGGGCAACGTCAACTGGGGCGTGTGGTTCAGCAACGCGAAGGGAAACGTCACGGTGCGGAACAACATCGTCGGCAACCGCCCGAACGTGAGCGACAACACCGAGGGGAACCTCTGGCACGACGCCGACCGCAAGGAAGGGAACCACTGGAGCGACTACCCGGGGCGCGACACGAACGGCGACGGGATCGGCGACACCGGCGCCTACACGATCCTCGGCCCGGCCGACGTCGTGGACCCGTACCCGTTCGTCGCGCGCGACGGCTGGAAGAAGCGGAGCGGCCCGACGATCGACACGTACGTCCCGCCGGCCGCGAAGGCGCCCAAGGAGGTGCGCCTGCTCGCGATGACGAAGGACGGCAGCGTGCTCTCGGCGCGCCCGGGCGACGGACGGGCGAGCGACACCGGGATCCGCGCGACGTCGATCGCGCTCCAGGAGGACGGCCGCACGCTCTACGCGCTCGACGGCCGGCGGCTCGCGGTGTGGGACGCGCGCAGCGGGTCGTCGCGCGTGCAGGAGGTACAGATCGCCGACGGCGTGGTGGCCGCGAACCGCGACGGCCGGTCGGCGCTCGTCGTGAGCCGCACCGGCGCGCAGCAGATCGACACGACGAGCGGGCTCTCCGAGCACTACGCGTATCGTCACGCGCCGGTCGGCATCGCGCCGTCGTACAAGCACAATCACATCTTCGTCGGGCACGAGAAGGGTCTCGACCTCTTCTACCTCAACCTCGGCGGGCGCATCCCCTACACGATCCCGCTCGACGGTCCCGCGCTCGCGCTCACGATGAACGGCTCGGGCACGCGGGTGTACGTGCTCGTCGCAGCCGGGCTCGTCGACGTCGTCGACACCGAGCAGTACCGCGTCGTGGACCGCATCACGCTGCCGCTCGGCGGCGCGACGGCGCTCGCGGTCGCGCCGCGCGAGGACCGCCTGTACGTCGGGTACAAGGGCGGCGTCCTCGTCGTCGACCTCAAGGACAAGAGCGTGCCGGTGCGGCAGGAGGCGGCGTTCGTCGGCGTCGTCATGGACCTCGCGCTGTCGCCGGACGGGCGCGAGCTGTACGCGGCGCTCGGCGGGCTCGACCAGGGCATCGCGGTCCTGCGCACCGCGGACCTCACGCGCGCCGACATCATCCCCCTCGCCTCGCTGCCGCTCCGCCTCGTCGCCGCGTCGTACTGATCCCGTACGCTGGCCCGATGAGGCGCGCGCTCCTCCCGCTCGCGCTCGTGCTCGCGGCATGCGCGTCCGTCACCACCGGCGCGCCGCCGGCGTCGCCCGGCGCGACGGCGTCCGGCCCCGCGGCGGGGCTCGCAAGCACGCGGCCGTCGCCGACGGCGTCGCCGTCCCCGACGCCGCAGCCGAAGGTCCCGACGCTCCAGGACGTGGCCGTGCAGAGCGGGCTGTCGCTGCCGTGGGACCTCGCCTTCGCGCCGGACGGCCGCATGTTCGTGACGGAGCGCGTCGGGAACCTCCTCATCTTCGAGTCGGGCGCGACGAACGCGCGCCGTCTCGCGAACATACCGGTCGCCGGCGTGCGCTCGCAGGGCGAGTCCGGCCTCATGGGCATCGCGCTCGACCCGGACTTCGCGCGGAACGGCCTCCTGTACCTCTGCGCGTCGCGCGTGGACCAGGGCCAGTGGCTGAACCAGGTGCTGCGCTACAGGGCGGACGGGAACGCGGCCGCGTTCGACGGCTTCGTGATCCGCGAGGGCATGCGCGCGCAGACGATCCACGACGGCTGCCGGCTCGCGTTCGGTCCGGACCGAAAGCTCTGGGTGACGATGGGCGAGAGCGGCCTGGCGCGGCTCGCCCAGGACCCGGGCTCGCTCAACGGGAAGGTCCTGCGCGTGAACACGGACGGCTCCGTGCCCGACGACAACCCGACCCTCCCGGGAGCGCGGGAGCGCACGGTCGCGTACTCGATGGGCCACCGGAACCCGCAGGGCCTGGCGTTCCATCCGACGACCCACGTCGCGTACGAGGTCGAGCACGGAGACGACGTGCACGACGAGATCAACATCCTGCGCCCGGGCGCGAACTACGGCTGGCCGCAGGTCGAGGGTCCGAACGGAGCGGCGCGCGGCTTCATCGACCCCGTGTGGTCGTCGGGCCCGGTGACGCTCGCGACGAGCGGCGCGGCGTTCGTGGTCGGCGCGCAGTGGGGCCTCTGGGCCGGGTCGCTCTTCGTCGCGCAGCTGAAGGAGATGGACCTCCGCCGCTTCACGGTCGAGGGCGACCAGGTCCGCCAGGCCGAGGTGCTCCTCGACCGCCGCTACGGTCGGCTGCGCTCACCCGTGCTCGGGCCGGACGGCAACCTCTACGTGACGACGAGCAACGGCGCCGGCGACCGGATCGTCCGCATCAGCGCGTCGCAATAGCGAGCCGCCCGTCGGGCAGCGCGACCACCTCGCGCGGGTACGACCGCGACCGTCAGCGTTGAGCTACGGGCACTATGTCAGCGAGAGCAGGTTGTCCTGGCCAGCGGCGTTCGGCCTCGTCTTGATGTAGGTCCGGACGGGCCCGACCGGATCTTCCACGACTTCGACCCAGGCGCTCGAGCCTCCAACGTTCGTGTAGAAGCGGTGCTGACGGTTCGTATCCACGCGATGATCTGATCCCGCGGGTACACACCTCCATTCCGGACGTCGTCGCGAGACCTACGTGCGTGATGTGCTGCAGGGGACTCTGACGATCGGGCTTGCGGACGCACACGACCTGGAAGTCACCCATCTCAAGCCCGACCCTGCGCGTCCTTCCAGGTGTCACCGCTCACGGCCATCGCAAGCGCAATGACCCAGCCAAGGAAGGTCCACCCGAGGAAAAGATTGATGACGATGACGCCGCCCGGATGCCGCTTCGAACGCACGAGCGCAACGATCGCCGGGAAGAGGTAGACGAACCCCACGATCAGCGCAGTCAGGAATGGATCCAACTTCGGCCCTCCTCAACGCTTGCTTGACTACTAGGCAGAGAATCTATCCCTGGGAGCAAGCCCGCGTGGAGGGGATGCGGTGGATGGGCGGTTCGCGACGAC
>DASSSF010000025.1:0-12081 GCA_035708565.1 Candidatus Limnocylindria bacterium | reverse complement strand
CCTATCGTGATCCAGACCTTCTACGGCGTCAGGACCGTCGACGCGAACCTCGTCGAGGTGTCGCGCTCCTTCGGCGCGAGCTCGCGCAAGCGCCTCACCACCGTCGTGCTCCCGAGCGTCGTCCCGTTCGTGCTCACCGGCATGCGGATCGGCGTGGGCCGCGGCGTGGGCGGCGTCCTCGTGGCGGAGTTCTTCACCTCGCAGGCAGGCCTCGGGAACATGGTGTTCCGCGCCGGCCAGACGCTCCAGACCGACCGGCTGCTCTTCGGGGCGATCTTCATCACCATCCTCGCGCTCCTCGGCTTCAAGGCGATCTCGACGCTCGAGAACAGGTTCCGCGTCTGGCGCCCGCGCGTGGGGTCGGCGTGATGCCGTCGATGCTCGAGGCCCGCAAGGTGCGGATGGAGTACGAGCGCCGCGACGGCTCGAAGGTGCTCGCGATCGACGACTTCACCCTCGACGTGCACAAGGGCGAGTTCGTCTCGTTCGTGGGCCCGTCGGGCTGCGGCAAGACGACGTTCCTCAAGATCGTGAACGGGCTCATGCCGCCGACGAGCGGCGACATCCTCCTCCAGGGACGTCCCATCGAGCACTCGAGCCGGGACCGCGCCATGGTGTTCCAGGAGGCCGCGCTCTTCCCGTGGTTCCCGCTGTGGCGGAACATCGGCTACGGCCTCGAGTGCGCCGGCATGAAGCGGCCTGAGATCCGGAAGCGCGTGAAGCCGTACATCGAGCTCGTCGGGCTCTCCGGCTTCGAGGACGTGTACCCGTACGAGCTCTCGGGCGGCATGCAACAGCGCGCGAACCTCGCGCGGGCGCTGGTCGTGGACCCGCAGGTGCTCCTCATGGATGAGCCCTTCGCCGCGCTCGACGCGCAGACGCGCGAGATGATGCAGGCCGAGCTCCTCGACGTCTGGGGGCAGACGCAGAAGACCGTCCTGTTCATCACCCACCAGATCAACGAGGCGATCTACCTGTCCGACCGCGTGCTCGTGGTGAGCGCCCGGCCGGGCAAGATCCTCGACGACGTGAAGGTCGACATCCCGCGCCCGCGCGGCCTCGACGTGAAGCGGAGCGCCGCCTTCCGCGACATCGAAGACCACGTCTGGCGGCTCATCGAGGAGCAGGCGCGCATCACGATGGCGCGGACGAAGACCCACAGGGACGAGGACGGCGCGGCGCTCGAGGTATGACCCTTCGCCGCCTGTACCGCGACAACCAGCGGCTGATCCTCGGGATCGCCGGGCTCCTCAGCGTGCTCATCCCCTGGGAGCTGCTCGTGCGGCTCCGGCTCGTGAAGGCGATCCTCATCTCGTCGCCGAGCCAGGTCGTGCAGACGTTCATCACCGAGCTCCAGCTCGGGACGCTCTGGGGCGACATCACCGCGACGCTCCAGGTGTGGTTCGTGGGCTACCTGCTCGCGGCGGTCGTGGGGATCGTGCTCGGGCTCGTCGCGGGATGGTTCCGGCGCGCGTCGTACATAGCGAACCCGTGGCTGAACGTGCTGTACGCGGCCCCCGAGCTCGCGTTCGTGCCGATGTTCATCCTCTGGTTCGGCATCGGCTTCACGTTCAAGGTCTGGCTCGTGTTCCTCGCGGCGATCTTCTTCATCACGATCAACACGATCGCGGGCGTGCACGCGACGGAGAAGCGCTACCTCGAGGTCGCGGCGACGTTCGGCGCGTCGAAGCTGCAGATCTTCCGCACGATCGTGCTGCCGGGCAGCGTCCCGTACATCATGACCGGGCTCCGGCAGGCCGCCGGGCGCGCGCTCGTGGGCGTCATCGCGGCGGAGTTCATCTCGTCGAACCAGGGGCTCGGCTTCCTCATCACCCTCGCCGGCCAGACGCTCAACACCTCGCGCGTCATGGTCGGGATCGTGATCATCGCCGCGTTCGGCGTGTTCCTCGGCGAGGTGCTCCGGCGGATCGAGTCACGGTTCGACGTGTGGCGCAAGGAGGCGACGGCGTAGCCGCGGCACCGACGCGCTTCCGCGTGAACGGCCGCGACGTCGCGGCCGCGGCGCACCCCGAGACGCGCCTGCTCCTGGTCCTCCGCAACGACCTCGGGCTCGTGGGCACGCGGTACGGCTGCGGCACCGGGCACTGCGGCTCGTGCTTCGTCCTCCTCGACGGCCGCCCGGTCGCGTCGTGCCAGCTCGCGCTCGGGACGGTCGCGGGCCGCGACGTCACGACGGTCGAGGGGCTCGCCACCGGCGAGGCCCCGCACGCGCTCCAGCGCGCGTTCGTGGAGGAGCAGGCGATCCAGTGCGGCTACTGCGCGAGCGGGGTCCTCATCTCGGCGAAGGCGCTCCTCGACGCGAACCCGCGCCCGACCGATGCCGAGATCCGCGCCGCGCTCGACGGGAACCTCTGCCGCTGCGGCGCGCAGACGCGGATGGTCCGCGCCGTCAGGCGCGCGGCCGCCGAGCTCGCGCGATGAGCCGCATCGACCGGTGGCTCCGGCGCGAGCCCGACGGGACGGTCACCGTCCTCACGGGCAAGGTCGAGATCGGGCAGGGCATCACGACGGCGCTCGCGCAGATCGTGGCCGACGAGCTCGGCATGCCCGTCTCGCGCGTGCGCGTCGCGCCGGTCGACACCGACGTCAGCCCCGACGAGGGCGTCACGAGCGGCAGCCGGTCGATCGAGGAGTCCGGGGTCACGCTCCAGCGCGTCGCCGCCGAGGCGCGCCGCGCGACCCTGGAGGGCGACCCGGATCCGTTCGCCCGCGAGGTCCGCGGCGACGGCGCGCCGCGGCCGGCGTCGGAGCGCACGGTGCTCGGGCGCCACGTGCCGCGCGCCGACGTTCTCGCGAAGGTCACCGGCGCGCCGTCGTACGTCCAGGACCTGCGCCTCCCCGGCATGGTGCACGCGCGCGTCGTCCGGCCGCCGGCGTACGACGCCGCGCTCGTCGCGCTCGACGAGGCGGCGCTCCGCGCGCTCCCGGGCGTGGTCGCGGTCGTGCGCGACGGCTCGTTCGCCGCGGTCGCCGCGGAGCGCGAGGAGCAGGCGATCCGCGCGCTCATGGAGGCGCGCCGCATCGCGGGGTGGGAGGCGAAGCCGTCGCTGCCCGCCACGACGGACCCGCGGTTCCTTCTCTCCGAGCCGAGCGAGGAGATCGTCGTGGAGGACGGAACGGTCACCGGCGACCGCACGCACGGCGCCGAGTACTCACGGCCGTTCATCGCCCACGCCGCGATCGCGCCCTCGTGCGCGGTCGCGCTGCTCGACGGCGGCCGCTACACGGTGTGGTCGCACACGCAGGGGCCGCACCAGCTGAAGCACGAGATCGCGAAGATCCTCCGCGTCGACCCCGCGGCCGTCCGCGTCATCCACATGGAGGGCGCCGGCTGCTACGGGCACAACGGCGCGGACGACGCGGGAGTGGACGCGGCGCTCGTCGCGCGCGCGCTGCCGGGCCGGCCGGTGCGCCTCCAGTGGATGCGGGACGACGAGTTCGCCTGGGAGCCGTACGGGACGGCGATGGTCGTGCGGCTCTCCGCGCGGCTCGACGGCGAGAGGATCGCGGACTGGTCGCACGAGCTGTGGGGCCACGGCCACGGAAACCGGCCGAACCCGTCGCTCCCGAAGGAGGTGTCCACCTCGATCGCGGCGCGGCACCTCGCACGGTCCTTCACGGCGGCGGTCGCGCCGCGCCCGCGCTCGAACCTCTCCGGCGGGCAGCGGAACGCGGTCCCCTACTACGACATCCCGGCGAAGCGCGTCGTGAACCACTACGTGCCGAAGGCCGCGCTGCGGGTGTCGTCGCTCCGGTCGCTCGGCGCGCACGCGAACGTGTTCGCGATCGAGTCGTTCATGGACGAGCTCGCGGAGCGCGCGGGCGCCGATCCGCTCGAGTTCCGCCTGCGCCACCTCACCGACCCGCGCGCGAGAGAGGCGCTCACGACGGCGTGCGCGATGGCGGACTGGCGCGCCGGCGAGCGGGGCAATGGCACGCGCGGCCGCGGCATGGCGTTCGCGCGGTACAAGAACAACGCCGTGTACGCCGCGATGGTCGCCGAGGTCGAGCTGCGCGACGTCCTCGCGGTGACGCGCGTGTGGGCGGCCGTGGACGCGGGCCTCGCTGTGAGCCCCGACGGCGTCGTGAACCAGACCGAGGGCGGGATCGTGCAGGCGGTGTCGTGGACGCTCAAGGAGGCGGTTCGCTTCGACCGCGAGCGCGTGACGAGCCGCGGCTGGGAGGACTACCCGATCCTCACGTTCAGCGAGACGCCCGAGGTCGAGGTGCGGCTCATCCAGCGCGAGACGGAGCCGCCGCTCGGCGTGGGCGAGGGCCTCGCCGGCCCGGTGTCGGCCGCCATCGCGAACGCGGTCGCGAACGCGAGCGGCCTGCGGCTCCGGGACATGCCGTTCACGCGCGAGCGGATCGTCGCCGCTCTCGGGTAGGAGCAAGGCGGGGCCGTATTCGGTCGTCGGAGGGCTCGACGATGCAGCGGCTCGCGTCCACCGGCCTCGCGACGGCGTTCTTCCGCCTCTTCATCCTCGACGCGGTCGCCGACGCGCCCGCCCGGCCGAACGCGCTCCTCATCCGCGTCGCGGCGGAGCGCCTCCCCTTCGCCACGGGCGCGTTCAGCCGGGCCCTCCAGTCGCTCCTCGAGGGCGGCCACCTCACGCCGGCGCCGCACGGCGCCGTCGCGCTCACACCCGTCGGCGCCGCGGAGCGGATGGCGGAGCGCGAGCGCTGGCTCGCCGTGCTTCCCGCGGTCGCGCGGATCGTGGGCGACATCGCCGCGCGGCCCGCGCCCGTCGTCGCGGAGCCCGCGCCGGCCCTCCGCGCCGCCGGCGTCGCGGAGGTGTACCTCGACCGCGTCCTCGTCGCGACGATCCGCGAGCGCCTCGGCCTCTTCCGCGACGGCGGCCGGCCGTTCGCCGTCGTCCTCGGCATGGTCGAGCTCGAGCACGCCTCCGTCGCGCACCGCCGGGCGATGCTCCACCGGGCGATCCGCGCGACCCTCGGCGGCGCGCGCACGCTCTTCGGGAGCGACGTCGACGCGTTCCGCTACGGCGACGAGGGCGTCGCGCTCCTCGCGCCCGGGACCGGCCGCGCCAACGAGCTGACGCCGCTCCTCCGCACGCGGCTCGACGAGCTCCTCCGCACGATGACGATGACGGTCCGCGCGTACGGCGGTGCGCGGTGGCGGGTCCGCGCCGGCGGCGCGGCGTCCGCCGAGGAGCACCGGACGAGCACGGCGCTCCTGCGCTCGGCGCAGGACGCGCTCGCCACCGATGGCGTCCAGCCGCTCGCGTAGCGCCGCGGATCGAGACTTCCGGCGCGGGCCGGACGCGCGCATGCTGCGCCTGTGCGTGCCCTGCTCGTCGCCGCCATCGTCCTCGCCGCCTGCGGTGGCGCGGCGCGCGAGCCGAGCGAGGACCGGCCGACGCCGCGCTCGCGGGCGGCCGCGACGGGACCGGACGCCGCCACGCGCGTCGTGCCGGCGCCGCCGCGCGCCTCGAGCGCGGACCGTCCCGCCGTAGCGCCGAACGCGGCGCGGAGCGCGCCGACCATCAACGCCTCCTCGACGCCGCGCATTCCGTCCTTCACCCCTCGGTCCGTCGTGCCTCCTTCCGCGACCGAGCGCCCCAGGCCGGCCGTGCCGTCGCCGCCGACCGGCGCCGAGCGCTATCTCCGCCAAGGCGATCGCTACGACTGCGCCGACTTCGCGTCGCAGGCGCTGGCCCAGGCAGTCCTCCGCGCCGACCCGCGCGATCCGAACCGGCTCGACGGTGACCGCGACGGGATCGCGTGCGAGACGAACCCGGCCCCGAAGGATCTGGTCCCCGTCCCTCGCTAGCCGCGCGCCGAAATGCCCGAGCGCCGGCGGCCGTACGGTGTTCGGATGGAGGCGCTCCGCAACCTCGGCCGCCACAAGCTGCGCAACGGGCTGACCATCGGCGGGATCGTGATCGGCGTGCTCGCGCTCGTGACGATGGGCGCGATGGCCGAGAAGACGAACAGCCTGTTCGAGGGCGGCGAGCGCTTCTTCGCCGACCACGTGTCCGTCGCCGACAGCCGCTCGAGCGCGTTCGGGGGCGGGCTCATCGAGCTCGCGAAGGTGGCGGAGATCGAGCGCATCGAGGGGGTCGCCGCCGCGTTCCCGACGGTGG
Organism: Candidatus Limnocylindria bacterium; assembly: GCA_035708565.1. Taxonomy (GTDB): domain Bacteria; phylum Chloroflexota; class Limnocylindria; order P2-11E; family P2-11E; genus JACDAF01. The sequence continues at coordinate 5,953 of DASSSF010000025.1, read as the reverse complement.
GCGTGCAGGCGCGCGCGACGTCGGGCGGCGTGAACTTCGGGCCGCCGGCGTTCGTGACCGGCACGCGCGACGGGTACGACCGCTACACGAGCTTCGACCTCCGCATCGCGCGCGGGCGCGACCGCGCCCCGAGCTCGCGCGGCGAGGTCGTGGTCGGCGCGGACTTCGCGAAGCAGTACGGCCTCTCGCCCGGCAGCACGATCTCCTTCCCCATCGTCGACGAGCCGCAGCCCGGCCTCACGACGTACCCGTTCACCGTCGTCGGCGTCCTCGAGAAGACGCTCACGCTGCCGGACAACGGGGCGTTCGTGTCCCTCGCCGACGCCCAGCTCCTCCTCAAGGAGCGGCTGCCGCCGGCAGTGAAGGCGCAGGTCGACACGAGCACGCTCGCGACGGGCATCGACGTGTTCGGGGATCCGGGGACGGACCTCGACGACCTCGCGCGCCGCATCGCGCGCGACGTGCCGGCGGTCCGCGCGACGCCGCCGAGCGAGCTCGTCGCGCAGTTCCGCGCCGCGTCGGTGATCTTCTCGGCGATCACGACGGGCTCGGCGCTCCTCGCGCTCATCATCGGCGGGCTCTCGGTCATCAACACGATGTCGATGGCGGTGGTCGAGCGCTTCCGCGAGATCGGCCTCAAGAAGGCCGTGGGCGCGCGGACGAGCCACATCCTCGGCGAGTTCCTCTGGGAGTCCGTGGCGATCGGGCTCATCGGCGGCGTCATCGGCCTCGCGGCGGGCTGGCTCATCACGATCGGCATCAACGCGGCGACCGCCGAGCAGAACCTCGAGCTCTTCCTCGTGACGCCGCGCCTCGTCGCGGTCGCCATCGGCTTCTCGGTCGGGCTCGGCGCGCTCGCCGGGCTCATCCCGGCGCTGCGCGCGGCACGGCTCGACCCGGTCATCGCGCTGAGGTACCAGTGACCGCGCCGGCCGTCGAAGCGCGCGGCCTCACGAAGCACTACCGGAAGGGCGCGGCCGTCGTGCGCGCGCTCGACGGCGTCGACCTCGTCATCGGGCGCGGCGAGCTCGTCGCGGTCGTCGGCCGCTCGGGCAGCGGGAAGACGACGTTCCTCGACACGCTCGGGCTCCTCCTCCGCCCGACGAGCGGCCGGGTGCTCCTCGACGGCGAGGACACCGGCGGCCTGTCGGACGGCGCGCGCGCGACCTTGCGCGGGCGGAAGATCGGCTTCGTCTTCCAGGAGTTCAACCTGCTACCCGGGCTCACGGCGCTCGAGAACGTCCTCCTCCCCCTCCGTTACACGAAGGTCGACGGCGGGCGCGAGCGGGCGCACGAGCTCCTCGCGACGGTGGGGCTCGACGCGCGCGCCGGCCACCGGCCGACGGAGCTCTCGGGCGGCGAGCAGCAGCGCGTCGCGATCGCGCGCTCGCTCGTGAACGGCCCGTCGCTCGTGCTCGCGGACGAGCCGACGGGCGAGCTCGACACCGACACGAGCGCGGAGATCGTCGCGCTCATGCGCCGGATGAACCGCGAGCGCGGGGTGACCTTCGTGATCGTCACGCACGACGCCGACGTCGCGTCGCGCGCGGACCGCGTCGTGCGCCTCAAGGACGGCCGCGTCCTCTCGGACGAGCGCGCCGCCGCCGCGGTCTAGACCCGCTCGCTCCAGGAGGCGTACTCGGCGCCGTCGCGGAGCGCGCGGCCCTGCGCGTACGCGCAGCGGTAGGCGGGGCACTCGAAGCCGAAGCGCGCGGCGAACGCTGGCTCGGGCATCGTCGCGGCGACGACGCCCATCCTCCGGAGCGCGAAGTACGCGTGGCAGATCGGCAGGCCGACGATGTTCGCGTAGCACCCGTCGTAGCCGGTGATGAGGTCGGCGCCCGCGCCCTGGATCGCGTACGCGCCCGCCTTCCCGAGCGGCTCGCCCGTCGCGACGTACGCCTCGATGCGCGCGTCGTCGGGCTCGCGCGTCCGGACGCGCGACCGCACCGCGAAGCGCAGGCGGCGGCCCGCGGCGCCGATGACCATCACCGACGTGCGCACGACGTGGTCGCGCCCCGCGAGGAGGCGGAGCATCCGCTTCGCGTCCTCGGCGTCCGCGGGCTTCCCGATCCGCTCGCCGTCGAGGTCGATGAGCGTGTCCGCGCCGAGCGTCACCTCGCCGGGGACGTGGCAGGCCTCGGCCTTGGCGATCGCCGGGTCCTCGTGGGCGGACTCGTCGATGCCGGGCTCGACCGCTTCGAAGGGGATCCCGAGGAGGCTCACGAGCTCGATGCGGCGCGGGGAGCCAGAGGCGAGGCGCAGCACGCGCGTGACGCTATCGCTCCCGGGTCAGGCGAGCAGGGAGCGCAGCGCGCCGGCCAGGTCGAGGCCGCCGTGGACGACCGGCACGGCGACGATCGCGTACGAGAGCGGCGTCACGCCGAGCGTCCAGCGGGCCGCGATGGCGAGCGCGAGCGCCGCGAGGGTGCGAAGGGCGGCGACGTCGCCGCTCGAGAGCACGATGCTGTTCGCCCAGGTCGCGAGCGGCGCGACCAAGCTCACGAGGAGCAGCGATGAGACCGCGAGGCCCGCTGCGAAGCCCGCGAGCTGCGGCGCCGAAGGGGCGCGCGCGGCCCGCCCGACGGCGTCGACGACCGGGGCGAGCACGACGCCGGTCGCGAGGAAGAGGGCGACGAACATCGCGACGTTCAGGCCGGCCGGGCCGAAGCGCGCGAAGTCGACGCTCCTCGGGTCGATGACGCTGCTGCCGGACAGCGCGAGGAAGGCGAGGCCGAGCGCGGCCCCGCGCGCGCGGCCGAACGCCGCGAGCCACGGGCCGGCCGCCCGGTAGACGAGCGCGCCCACGCCCGCGGAGGCGAGCCCGGCGAAGAGGATCAGTGCGGCGGTGCCGTCCAGGGTCAGGTCGCCGACCACGTTGCCGTTCTCCGTGACCGTGCCCGCGGCCCCGGGACCCGCGGCGACCGCGCTCACCTTCATCAGGAGCCGCGCGACGAGGCCGACCGGGACCGCAACGACCAGGGCCGCCGTACCCGCGATGGCGAGCTCACGCACCGCGCCGCCCGCGAGCGCACGAGCCTGACGGGGGGCGGCCGCGGCCGCCACGACGGTCATCGGCGGATCGTAACCCCGCGCACGGCCGCGCCCGGCGTGAGGGCCGCCGCCCTCGGGCTCGCGTGAGGTCAGCGCACGGTCACGCGAACGGACATCGCGCTGCCGGGCACCGGCGCTCCCGAGGCCGTGTGCCGCAGCATCCCGTCGAACCTGTACTCGCCCGACGCCACGGTACGCGGCGCCCGCACGGAGAACGTGTACGTCGCTACGGCACCCGGCGCGACGTTCGCCTGCACCGCTCGCGCGTAGACGCGGTCCGACGGCCAGCCGTCACGCCAATCGGCGAGCGGCGAGGCGGCTCCGAGCGGACAGCACGCCGCGAGGTCGACCTCGGTGGCCGTGCCCTTCGTCCACGGCGTCGTTCCCCGGTTCAGGAACATGCACGTGAACTGTCGCGACTCGCCCGGCGCGAGCGTCGCGTCCGCGGAGCACGACTGCAGCGTCGAGTCGTAGCCCGCGGGCGGCGGCTCGAAGGAAGCCGCGGTCGCGAGCGGGCTGCGCATGACGAGCTCACAGGGCCCCGTGCCCGAGCACGCCGGCGACCATCCGATGAACACGGAGCCCGCGGCCGCCGACGGTGTGAGCGTCACCCGGGAACCGAGAGCGAGCTGGCGCGTGCAGGACGAGTCGCACGTGACGCCGAGCGGGTCGATGCGCACGGATCCGCGGCCCGCGCCTCCGAAGCGGATCGTGAGCGTGACCGTGACCGGCGCGGTCGTCGGCGGCGCGGTCGGGGTGGCGGTCGGCGACGGCGAGCCGCCCGCGATCGGCGGCTCCGTACCGCCGGGCGCGGGACCCTGCGGGCCGCCGCTCGCGATCGCGACGTTGACGACGAGCGCCGCCACCACGCCGAGGACGACCGCCGGCACGACCGGCGGCCGCGGGCCGCTGCGGATCGTCCACCACGCCGCGAGGCCGAGCGCGACGATCGCCACCGCTGTCGAGCCGAGGATGACCACGCCCGCGATCGCGGCGAGCACGAAGTGGCCGCCCGCGCGACCGCTGGCGAGCGACAGGTACAGGATCGCGTTCGCGATCACGACGACGAGCATCCCGAGCGAGAGCGCCGCGGCGGCCGGAACATGATGCGTGAGCCGGCGCAGCGCGAGCCACGCGGCGACCTGGAGGAGGAGGTACCCGATGGGACCGGACGCCGCCGAGGCGTCGTCCGTCAGCACCTCGGCGCGAGCGATCAGGAGCACGCCCGCGACCGCGAAGAAGACGACCAGGGCGAGCGACACCGCCGGGTCGTTCCAGGGCCTCCGGGTGGCCATCATCGACGGGGACCGGACAGCATCATCTCCGCGATCGTGCGTGCCGCGATGTCGTCACGCAGCACGCTGCCGTGGCTGCGGAACACGCACTGCACCGCGCCGTAGACGGGCAGCTCCCAGGGCGCGCACGCCCGCGCGCGGATGTCGGGATCCAGCACGGCCTTGCCCGGCAACCCGGCGACGTCGTACCAGACGATCAGATCGCCCTCGGCGCGGACCGTCGCGAACGCGACTTTCGTGTACCAGTCGGTCGTCCGGACCGTCGTCGTATAGCGGCCGCCATAGCGGAACTGGCACGGAAGTGTGCCGAGGTCGCCCCAGCGCCGCAGCGAACGCGGCAGGTTCGCGCATCCCCAGTCGAAGATGCCGAGGTCGGGCCCCGACACGACGCCGTCGACGACCGTCAGGGAGTTCACCTGGGCACGCTGCCTGTCCGTCGTGCGCTCTCGCGCGGCCCAGTACGTGGGGACGATCCCGCCCGCGCTGTAGGCGACGATGTCGAAGGTGTGCTCTTGGTGGTCGTCGAGCAGCCGCTGCAGGAAGTCGGCGAGGCGTTCCGGCTGCTGGTCCCACGGCGACGTGATCCGGTTCCACGCGTTCACGCCGCGGACCGGGGACCCCTGCCTCGCGAGGTAGTGGTCGTCGAAGCTGAACGTGAGCACGCACTGCGCGTCGTCGTCGATGAGATGCGAGAGCTCCCGGTTGAGCTCGGCGTCGAAGACGGCCGGATCCGGGCGACGCCAGTTCAGGCCCTTCACGACCGCGCTTGCCGGATGGAAGACCCCGGTGCTCATCGTCCCGTGGATCTCGAGGATCCGGCGCCCCTCGGGGCACGCGGTCCGGGCGACCGGGACGTCGACCTCTTTGAGCGGGACGATCCCGAGCACGAGCGCGCCGACGATCAGGCCACCGACGAGGATGGTCTGCTCCGCGCTGAGAGGCCAGCGCTTGTTCATCGCTCGCTCGCTCGGAGACCGACGGTAGAGGCGCGGTCAAGCCTGCCTCGACCTCTGCGTCTCTAGGAGATTTCCGCGAATACATAGATAATCGCGGGCCAAGTCAGTGCAGAAAGGGCCCGTCGTACTTCGCGCCGGTGCCGCGGCCGAGCTGCTCGGCGTCTCCGTGGACACGCTCCGCCGCTGGGAGCGGGAAGGACGGATCCGCACGACGCGGTCGGCCGGCGGCCAGCGCACGGTCTCGCTGACCGAGGTCGAGCGCCTGCGCAAGGGCGCCCGGCGCGAGCGGCCGATCGTCGCGCGGTCCGCGCGCAACCGCTTCGCGGGCGTCGTGAAGCGCATCGAGAAGGACCGCGTCGCGGCGGTGGTCGAGGTCCTCGCCGGGCCGCACCGCCTCGTGAGCCTCATGACCGCCGAGGCCGTCGACGACATGGGTATCGCCGTCGGGGACGAGGTCGTGTGCTCCGTCAAGGCGACGAACGTCATCGTGGAGGTCCCCGCGCGGCGGTGAGGGTCGCCCTCGCGCTCGCGCTCCTGCTCGCCGCGTGCGCGCCGGGCGCGCGGCCCGCGAAGCGCGACGTCCTCCTCGCGACGACGACGAGCTTCCAGGACTCGGGGCTGCTCGAGGTCCTCGTCGACGACTTCACG
>DASSSF010000024.1:0-4799 GCA_035708565.1 Candidatus Limnocylindria bacterium | reverse complement strand
TCGCTCGCCGCTGTCAGCAAGCTGCCACCGGCCTCGCTCGCTCACCCGTAGTGCACCCGCCGCTCGACGAAGCGGAACTGGAAGAGCGTGAACGCGACGATGATCGCCGTGAGCACGAACGACATCGCGGCGCCGTGACCGAAGTCGGCGCCGCGCTGGAAGAACGTGCGGAAGATCTCATACGAGGCGACGTTCGTCGTCCCGAGCGGTCCGCCGTTCGTCATCACGTAGATCTGGCTGAAGGAGCGGAGCGAGCCGATCGTCGCGATCGTCGCGAGGAAGAACGTCGTGGGCGAGAGGAGCGGCAGGGTGATCTTGAAGAAGAGCTGGCGCTCGTTCGCGCCGTCGAGCCGTGCCGCCTCGTAGTACTCGTTCGAGATCGTGCCGAGGCCGGCCAGGAAGATGACGATCTGGAAGCCGATGAAGTGCCAGACCGTGAAGATCGAGATGCTGACGAGCGCGAGGCTCGGACCGGCCGCCCACTCTGGAAGCGCGACGCCGAAGGCCCCGAACACGAGCTCGAACAGGCCGCGCGGCTCGTCGAGCCACTTCTGCGCGCCGACGCCGACGAACGACAGAAGGTAGTTGAAGAAGCCGTAGTTCGGGTTGAAGAGCCAGGTGAAGACCACCGCGGCCGCGACGATCGACGTGATGTAGGGGAGGTAGTAGATCGTCCGGTAGATCCCCCGGCCGCGCATCTTCTGGAAGAGCACGTAGGCGACGACGAGCGAGAACGCGAGCTCGATCGGCACGGTCAGGAGGGTGTACGTCACCGTCGTCGAGAGCGAGCGGAGGAACTCCTCGCCGAGCCGGTGGCCGGGGTCGAGGATGTCCGCGTAGTTCTGGAGGCCCCGGAACGGGCCCTGGATGACGCGCCAGTCGAACAGGGACATCACGAACGATCCGGCCGCCGGCGCGACGTCGAACAGGAGGAGGATCGCGAGCGCGGGCACGACGAAGATCCACGCCTGGATCCCCTCGAAGCGGTCGCGCCGACGTCGCTCCGCGGAGCGCGCGTTGACGCGTGCGACCTCCGCTGCCACCCATCGGCGATGATACGGACGGTGCCGATCTACGACTACCGGTGTGACCACTGCGGTCATGCGTTCTCCGCCGTGCGCTCGTTCGGCGACGACCAGATCCCGGCCTGCCCGAGCTGCGGCGGCGAGCCCCGGAAGCTCATGTCGCAGACCTCGATCGTGTTCAAGGGCTCCGGCTGGTACAAGACCGACAGCCGCGCGCCCGCGAAGGCGACGAAGGACGGTGAGAAGAGCGGCGACGGGAAGCCGGCGGAGGCGAAGGAAGGGCCGAAGACGGACGCGCAGAAGGCAGGACCGAAGGAGGCCGCATCCTAGGTCGTGCCCTCGCGCGTGCCCGCGCGACGGCGCACGCATTCCTCGAGGACGAATGCCCCTTCCTCGCCGGCGCGGTCGCCTACCAGATGTTCTTCGCGCTCATCCCGCTCCTCGCGCTCGTGATCGGCGCGCTCGGCTTCCTCTACGGGCCCGACCGGGCGGCCGTGCAGTTCGGCGCGATCCTCCGCGAGATCTATCCCTCCGCGCGCGACGCGGAGACGGGGATCGTGCGGCAGCTCGTCGACGGCCGCGCGATCTCGCTCGGCCTCGGCGTCGTCGGCACGATCTTCTCGGCGACCGCGGTGTTCGGCACGATCGACTCGGCGCTGGCGGCGGTCCTCGGGCGCGAGGGCAAGCGAGCGTTCGTGCGGGGCAAGCTCGCCGGCCTCGGCTTCATCCTCGCGCTCGCGGCCCTCGCGATCGTGTCGTTCGCGGGCTCGCTCTTCGCTCAGGCCGCGGACGCCGTGCTCGCGAGCGCGCCGCAGAGCGTCACCGTCCTCGTCTCGCTCCTGAGCCAGACGCTCGCGCTCGTCCCGGGCGCGGCGTTCTTCTTCGCGATCTACCGCCTCGTCCCGCGCCGGCGGGTCCCCACCGAGACGGCGCTGCGGGCCGCGGTGGTATCGGCCGTGCTGTGGGAGATCGCGAAGGTGGGCTTCGGGGCGCTCGCGCGTCGGCTCGGCATCTTCCAGGCATACGGGCCGCTCGCGCTCGCCGCCGGCCTCCTGACCTGGATCTACCTCACGGCGGCGATCGTCCTCATCGGAGCGGAGCTCATCAAGACGGAGCGGAGGGCCCGGGCGTGATGGAGCGCATCGAGCAGCTCGCGAGCCGGCTGCTCGAGGGTTGGACGGCGCGGATCTTCCGCGCCAAGCTCCAGCCGGTCCAGCTCGCGAAGCGGCTCATCCGCGCGATGGAGTCGCACCAGACGATCTCGCTGTCCAAGACCTTCGTGCCGAACTCGTACGTCGTCTCGCTCTCCGCGAACGACTACGCGCAGTTCGAGCAGTACCGGCGCAGCCTCGAGCGCGATCTCGCCGAGGCCCTCCTCGGAGCGGCGCGCGACCGCTCGTTCACCCTCCTCGCGTTCCCGACGGTCGAGATCGAGCGGGACGACGATGTCGCCCCGGGCGACGTGCGGATCTCGTGCGCGCTCGTCGACGCGTCCGGCGAGGAGGTCGAGCCCGACCCGAGAGCGCTCGGAGGCGTGGAGGCCGGCCACACGATGGTCCTCGACCGCGACGCGCTGATGCGGGACCGCCCGCGTGCCCCCAAGGCCACGCTGGAGGTGGTCCGCGAGCGCCGCTCCGTCGAGCTCGGTCCGGATCCTGTCGGGATCGGCCGGGATCCGGAGAACGACGTGGTGCTCGACGACCGGCGCGTCTCGCGCAAGCACGCCGAGGTCCGGCTGCGGCTCGGCCGCTACACGCTCTACGACCTGCAGAGCACGAACGGCACCTACGTCAACGGCCGCCGCATCGCGGAGGTCGTGCTATCCGACGGCGACCGCATCGCTGTCGGCGGCAACGAGATGGTCCTGCACCAGGAGGGCTGAGCCTGGAGATCACGTTCGCCGTCCTCCTCTGGGCGGTGCGGATCGCGTTCGTCGTCGTCCTGTACCTGATCCTCTTCCGCGCGTTCGCTGCGATGTGGCGCGCGATGAAGGCCGAGGAGGCGGTGGCCGCGCGTCCGTCGGGCCTCGCCTACCTCGTGGTGCAGCGCACGCACCGCGGCGGGCCGCGCGCCGGCGAGCGGCTGCCGCTGCGCGCGGTGACGTCGCTCGGACGCGACGCCGGCAACGACGTCGTGGTCGTCGACGAGGCGGCGTCGGCCCGCCACGCCGTCGTCACGTTCAGCGACGGCGAGTGGTGGGTCGAGGACGCCGGCAGCACGAACGGGACGGTCGTCAACGGGACGAAGATCTGGCAGAGGGAGCGCCTCCACTACGGCGACGAGATCACCATCGGGCGGATCGGGCTGCGTCTCGAGCAGGCGGGATGAAGCAGGTCGCGCTCCGCCCCACCGGCCGCTTCGCCGAGCTTCGCCTCCTCGTGCTCGTCGCCCTCCTCCTCGTGCTCGGATACGTGGCGGTCGTTGCCGCCGCGCGCGAGACGTTCACCGCGACGCCCATCGTCGTGCCGCTGACGTTCCTCGCGCTCGCGGCCGCGCTGCACGCGTTCCTCGTCGCCCGCGGCGTGCGCGGCGACCAGCTGCTGCTCCCGCTCTCCCTCGCTCTCACCGCGATCGGGCTCGTCGAGGTCCAGCGCCTCGCGCCCGAGCGCCTCGCGGTGCAGCAGCTCACCTGGTGCGTCATCGCGGCGGGCGCATTCGCGGCGACGATGCTCATCCCGCGCGACCTGACCGTGCTCTCCCGCTACAAGTACACGTGGGCGTTCCTCGGCGTCCTGCTCCTCCTCTCGCCGCTCCTTCCGGGCATCGGCCGCGAGGTGAACGGCGCGCGGATCTGGATCGGTCTCGGGAACGTGGTGCAGTTCCAGCCCTCGGAGGCGGTGAAGATCCTGCTCGTCGTGTTCTTCGCCGCGTACCTCGAGGAGCACCGAGAGATGCTCTCGTCGCCCCCTCGGCGCTTCGGGCCGATCCCCGTCCCGCCGGTGCCGTACCTCGTGCCGATCATCGGCATGTGGGCGGTCGCGATGGTCGTCATGGTCGCCGAGAAGGACCTCGGCGCGACGCTCCTCTTCTTCGGGATCTTCCTCGCGATGCTCTACCTCGCCACCGGGGAGGCCTTCTACACGCTCATGGGGCTCGTGCTGCTCCTCGCGGGCGGCGCCGTGGCGCACGGCACGTTCGGGCACGTCGCCGCGCGTATCGACACGTGGCTCGACCCCTTCGCCGAGGAGCTGCGGTTCGGGGCGGGATACCAGCTCGTGCAGGGGCTCTTCGCCCTCGGGAACGCCGGGCTCCTCGGCGCCGGTCTCGGCAACGGGATGCCGGAGCGCATCCCGGTCGTGTGGAGCGACTTCGTGTTCAACGCGTTCACGGAGGAGACCGGCTTCGTCGGCGGCCTCGCCCTGCTCGCGCTCTACCTCGTGTTCGTGTACCGCGGCATGGTCATCGCGCTCCGCGCGCCGACGCCGTTCCTCTCGCTCCTCGCGGCCGGCCTCTCGTTCGTCGTCGCGCTCCAGACGCTCGTGATCGTCGGCGGCGACCTCAAGCTCATCCCGCTGACGGGCGTGACGCTGCCGTTCGTGTCCTACGGCGGCTCGAGCCTCGTCACGAACTTCATGCTCACCGCCCTCCTCCTCCGGATCTCCGACGCGACCGCGCGCGTGCGGGGCGCGCCGTGACGATCACGCGCACGGTGACGAGGGGCGGGAGGGTGCCGTGGCGCGGCGGGAGGTCGCTGCTCTCCGGCGGCTTGTGCCACGGCACACCGTGCGGGACGATCTCGCGCACGGCGCCGCCTCGGCGGCGCCGACCGCCGGA
>DASSSF010000023.1:0-38585 GCA_035708565.1 Candidatus Limnocylindria bacterium | reverse complement strand
CTGGACGTCTCCATCCAGGCCCAGATCATCAACCTGCTCGAGGAGCTCCAGGACAAGTTCAAGCTGACGTACCTCTTCATCGCCCACGACCTCTCGGTCGTGCGCCATCTCTCCGACCGGGTCGCCGTCATGTACCTCGGCAAGATCGTGGAGCTCGCCGACCGCATCGACCTGTACGAGCGGCCGCTCCACCCCTACACCCAGGCGCTCCTCTCGGCCGTGCCGATCCCGGACCCGGCGGTCGAGGCGAAGCGCAAGCGGATCATCCTGACCGGCGACGTCCCGAGCCCGGTGAACCCGCCGACCGGCTGCCGCTTCCACACGAGGTGCTGGAAGGCGCAGAAGATCTGCTCCGAGGTGGACCCGGAGTTCATCGAGCACGCTCCGCGGCACTGGGCGGCCTGTCACTTCCCCGGCGCGTAGAGCGAGCGCGTCCTAGCGGCCATCCGGCGCGGGAGCCGGAGCGTACGTTCTGTGAACCGGGCGACACATGGCGCGGTAATGGGCCAAAGGGACGGTGGAGATCGCCTGACCGTCCGCTGGCTAGACTTTCCGGACATTCAGGCGAGAAAAGGTTGACGGGAGAGGCTATGAGGAACTGGCGCCGCATCCGAGCATTCGTCGCGGTCCTCGGCTCGCTCGCGCTCGTCGCGGCCGCGTGCGGCCCGACGGCACCGACGGGCGGCACGCCCGGCGGTACGGCGGGCGCGCAGGAGACCCCGCAGCAGGGCGGGCGGATCGTGGAGGGCACCTTCGCCGACATCAAGACGCTCAGCCCGACGCTGTCGAACGACGTTCCCTCGAGCACCGCGATCGGCAAGATCTACGACACGCTCTTCACCGCGGACCCGAAGTCGGGTGAGCTCAAGCCGAACCTCGGCAAGTGGCAGATCTCGTCCGATAGCAGGACCTACACGTGGGAGATCGACTCGAAGGCCAACTGGTCGGACGGCAAGCCGATCATCGGCGAGGATTACCTGACCGGCGTGAAGGCGGTCGCCAAGTCCAAGCTCACCGTCCGCAAGTCCAACTACCAGGACATCGAAGGCTGGAAGGACTTCGTCGACGGCAAGGCGGCCACGATCAGCGGCATCAAGGTCGACTCGGCGAACCCGAAGAAGTTCACCGTGACGTTCACGAAGGTCTTCTGCCCCGCGCTCGTGAACGCGTTCGGCACGTCGTCGGGCCCGCTGCCGACGCACGTCTTCGGCAAGTACGTCCAGCAGTCCAGCGCCGACGAGATCGACAAGGCCCCCGAGAACCTGCAGCCGACCGTGTTCAGCGGTCCGTTCAAGTTCAAGGAGTGGCGCAAGGGCGACCAGGTGATCATGGACCGCAACGAGAGCTACTGGAAGGGCGCTCCGCTCGTCGACCAGTGGGTCTACAAGGTCGTTGCGGACTCCACGGTCCTCGCGGCGCAGCTCAAGACCGGCGAGCTCAACTACGGCACGATCGACCCGAAGGACCTCGCCGACATGGAGACGCAGCCGAACCTCCAGATCTTCAAGTACCAGCAGCTGTCGTACACGTACATCGGCTGGAACGTGAAGAGCGCGACCGCCCCGGCGCTCGCGGACAAGAAGGTCCGCCAGGCGCTCGCGTACGGGCTCGACATGGACGCCGTGGTGAAGAGCATCCTCTTCGGCCAGGGCACCAAGATGGTCGCGCACCACCCGCCGGTCTCGTGGGCGTTCCCGAAGGCCGGCATGCAGGAATACAAGTACGACAAGGCGAAGGCGGAGCAGCTCATCAAGGAGGCCGGCTACACGAAGTCCGGCGACTTCTACGCGAAGGACGGCAAGACGCTCGAGTTCTCGATCGTCGCCAACTCCGGCAACAAGGTCCGCGAGCAGCTCCTCCAGGTCGCGACCGAGCAGTACAAGGCGATCGGCGTAAAGGTGAATCCGAAGCTCGAGGCGTTCGAGACCATGGTCGACAAGCTGACCAAGGGCAACCAGGAGATCCAGGCGTGGATCATCGGCTGGTCGCTCGGCCTCGAGCCCGACCCGTACGGCATCTGGCACTCGAGCCAGATCCCGGACCCGGGGAAGGGCACCACGGGCTTCAACTTCGGCGCCTTCACGGCCCCCGGCTTCGACAAGGCGATCGAGGATGGCCGCAGCGGTGACTGCAGCCAGGCCGCGCGCCAGAAGAACTACGAGACCGTGAACAAGATCCTGAACGAGGAGCAGCCGTACAACTTCGGCTTCTCGCCCAACGCTCTGCTCGTCGTGCCGAAGAACATGCGCGCGATCGACCCGGGTCCCTTCTCGACGACCTACAACATCGAGAAGTGGTGGTACAAGAAGTAGCGACCACGCACACGCTGATCTAGCGACGCGAGGGCGGGGGCACCCGCGAGGGTGCCCCCGCCGCATGACGCACGGAGGGGCGCGATGCGGACGTACGTGCTCAGGCGGCTCGTCTACGCGATCCCCACGATGCTCGCCGTCATCACGATCACGTTCCTCATCACGCGCCTCGCACCCGGCGATCCCGTCCGGCTCTACACGTTCGGCGTCACCGACATCACGCGCGAGGACATCGAGGCCCTCCGCCGTGCGTATGGGCTCGACAAGTCCCTGCCCGAGCAGTTCCTCATCTTCATGGGCAACGCGATCCGGCTCGACTTCGGCGACTCGATCCGCTACCACCGCGACGCGTTCGGGCTCCTCCTCGAGCTCCTGCCGAACACGATCCAGCTCGCCGTCGCGGCGCTCCTGCTCCAGCTCCTCATCGGCGTGCCGCTCGGCCTCGTCGCCGCGGTCAACCGGGGCAAGTGGATCGACAACGTGGTCCGCTTCTTCGGCACCATCGGGCACGCGATCCCCGCGTTCTGGCTTGGCCTGCTCATGATCATCGTCATGTCGGTGAGCCTGCGGCTCCTGCCGAGCCAGGGGATGCTCACCATCGGCGCGGAGCAGACGGACTTCGTCGACCGGCTGAAGCACATCATCATGCCCGCGTTCGTCCTCGCCCTCGCGGGGATCGCGAACTTCTCGCGCTACGTCCGCACTGAGACGCTCGACGTCATCCGGCAGGACTACATCCGCACCGCGGAGGCGAAGGGCCTGCGCGACCGTACGGTCTTCACCGTCCACGCGCTCCGGAACGCGCTCATCCCGGTCGTCACCGCGCTCGGCGGCGTGCTCGCGTTCCTCGTGTCCGGCGCGCTCGTCATCGAGCAGGTGTTCACGTGGCCGGGCGTCGGACGGTTCGTGTACGACGCCGCGCGCGCGAAGGACTACCCGATCATCACCGCGGGCGTCGTGCTCGGCGCGACGCTCCTGATCATCGGCTATCTCGTGCGGGACATCATGTACGCCGTGGTCGACCCGCGGATCAAGGTGAAGTAGGTGGTCATCCAGAACCTCGTTCTGTCTGACCGTCCTGGCCCGACCTCCTTCGGAGGCACGTGCTAGTGGCGACGACGACCGCCGACGTCGCCGCCGCACGGCCCACGCCCTCGCGCCGTGCCTCCGCCGGCCTCTGGTCGGACGCGTGGTACCGGATCCGTCGCGATCGGCTCACCATGATCTCCTTCGCGATCCTCTTCTTCCTCATCGTCATCTCGCTCGGGGCCGACTTCCTCGCCCAGAACGTGTTCAGGATGAAACCCGAGGCCCAGTCGCTGCTCGACTCGTACGCGAAGCCCACGACGGAGCCCCTCGCGTACCTCCTGGGCGCGGACGAGCTCGGTCGCAGCCAGGTCGTGCGGCTCCTCTACGGCGGACGCGTCTCCCTGGCGGTCGGCTTCTTCGCCGCGGCGATCCAGCTGACCATCGGCGTCGCGCTCGGCCTGATCGCGGGCTACAACCGCGGGCTCATCGACGACGCGATCACCTTCGTGATCACGGTCCTGAACTCGATCCCGACGCTGTTCCTGCTCCTCATCATCACCGCGCTCTTCAGCCCGAGCCCGACGGTGCTCATCCTCGTCCTCGGCCTCCTCTTCTGGACCGGCATCACGCTGTTCGTCCGCGGCCAGACGTTCGCGCTCCGCGAGCGGGAGTTCGTGACCGCCGCGCGCACGATCGGCGCGTCGCCGCTCCGGATCATGCTCCGGCACATCCTCCCGAACGTCCTGCCGCTCATCTTCATCCTCGCCGCCATCGACATCGGGCAGATCATCCTCGCCGAGTCCGCGCTGTCCTACCTCGGCCTCGGGATCCTCCCGCCGGACGCGTCGTGGGGGAACATGCTCTCCAACGCCTCGCAGTACTTCGTGCGCGGCTGGTGGCTCGTCGTGTCGCCGGGCGTCGCGATCTTCCTCACGGTGCTCTGCCTGTACCTGATCGGCGACGGGCTGCGCGACGCGCTCGACCCGCGGCTCAAGGGCAGCCACTAGGCGGCCCGCAGCGAGCCGCCGGGTGCGCGTCGTCTAGTTGACGACCACCTTGCCCGTCATGGAAGCGTGGAACTCGCAGAAGTAGTCGTACGTGCCCGCCTTGTCGAAGACGACGGCGGCGCTCGCGCCCCCGCGCACCTGCTGCGTCTCGAAGGCCTTGCCCATCGACCCGGGCGTCCCCGAGGTCACGGTGTGCGCCGAGCCGTCGGCGTTCTCGAAGCGGACGCTCTGGCCCGCCCTCACGGTCACCGTCTTCGGATCGACCTGGAAGTCCTTGTAGCGGACGGTCGCGCCGGTCTGCGCCGCGGCTCCGGGCGCCGTGGTCGGGGCGGGGGAGGCGGCCGTGCCGCAGGCGACCGCGAGCGCGAGCGTCCCGAGCGCGGCGAGGCGGACGACGCTCCCCATTCGACCCTCCTACGCGCGCGCCCGGCCGTCGGATCGGTACAGCCCGGGATGGAGGTGTGGCGCGAGCGCCATGCCGATGAGCTGGGCGAACGCCTCGGTGCGGGTGACGGCGCCGCGGGTCAGGAGGCCGATCGCGCCGCTCTGCGTCTTCGCCTCGACGACCCCGAACAGATCGTCGATGATCGGCCCGAGCTCCTCGCCGGCGAGGAGGCGGGTCCGGGTCGCGGCGGGCAGGGGCATGCGCGCGCCCGCTTCCCCGACGCGGCCCTCGCGGTCGACGACCGCGGCCCACGACACGAGCCATGTACGGTCGGCGTCGTGGACGACGCCTCCCTCGAGCCCGATGCCGAGGTCCGCGTCCGCGGCCCGAATGGCGCGACGTGCCCGCTCGAGGGCCCCGGCGCGCGTCTCCGCGTCGCCCACGGGCTGCAGGGGCACGCCTCCGGCGACCTCGACCGTCACCACGTCGGCCGCGGGCGCGATCCGCGCGAGCGCCGTCCGGGCGGCCGCGACCTTCGCCGGATTGGCCGATCCGACGGCGATGCGCGCGTAGGGAGGCGCGCCTTCCGCCTGGCGGGCCACCGGCGTAGAATTCCGAGTCAGATGCTCGGAAATGCGCAGGTCCCCACCGCGTTCAACGTCTCCACGCGCGGCGAGTATGGGATGCGCCTGATGGTCGACCTCGCGCGCCACTGGGGCGAGGGTGCCGTGTCGCTGCACGCGGTCGCCGAGCGCGAGGACCTGCCCGAGGCCTACCTCGAGCAGCTCGTCGCCGCGCTCCGGAAGGCCGGCCTCGTCCAGGGCAAGCGGGGCGCGGGCGGCGGGTACACGCTCGCACGCGAGCCGGCCAAGATCACGGCGGGCGACGTCGTCCGGGCCCTCGAAGGCGCCCTCGAGCCGCAGATCTGCACCGCCGAGGGCGAGCCGATCGTGAACTGCGTGCGCGAGCGCGACTGCGGCACGCGCGAGGTCTGGGTCCGCCTCCAGTCCACGATCCGCACGGCGCTCGACGGGATGACGCTCGCCGACCTCGCCCGGCCGAAGCGCCTGGAGAAGAGGGCGCGATGACCGCAACACCTGGCCTCGAGGTCAGGGACCTCCACGTCAGCATCGACGCGAAGCCGATCCTCAGGGGGATCGACCTCAAGGTCCCGAAGGGCGAGGTCCACGCGATCATGGGCCCGAACGGCTCGGGCAAGAGCACGCTGTCGCTCACGATCATGGGCCACCCGCGCTACCGGGTGGACGGCGGCGAGGTCCGCTTCGACGGCGAGGACCTCCTCGCCCTCCCGGTCGACGAGCGGGCGAAGCGCGGTCTGTTCCTCGCGTTCCAGTACCCGTCCGCGATCCCGGGCGTGTCGGTCGCGAACTTCCTCCGGACCGCGATCAACGCGCGCCGCGCAAGGGGCGACGAGAAGAACGACCTGCCGATCCCGCAGTTCCGGAAGCTCCTGAAGGAGAAGATGGCGCTCCTCGAGGTGGACGACTCGTTCCTCACGCGCTCGGTCAACGATGGCTTCTCCGGCGGCGAGAAGAAGCGGCTCGAGATGCTCCAAATGCACATGTTCCAGCCCACCTTCGCCGTGCTCGACGAGACGGATTCGGGGCTCGACATCGACGCCCTCCAGGTCGTCGCCCACGGCATCGAGTCGCTACGATCGCCGGACGTGGGGATCCTCCTCATCACACACTACGAGCGGATCCTGCGCTTCGTACGGCCCGACTTCGTCCACGTGCTCCTCGATGGG
This sequence comes from Candidatus Limnocylindria bacterium, assembly GCA_035708565.1. Classification (GTDB taxonomy): domain Bacteria; phylum Chloroflexota; class Limnocylindria; order P2-11E; family P2-11E; genus JACDAF01. Next base: position 32,084 of record DASSSF010000023.1, on the reverse strand, counting down.
CGCATCGTCCGGACGGGCGGCAAGGAGCTCGCCGCGGAGCTCGAGGCGAAGGGCTACGACTTCGTGCGCGAAGAGCTGTACGCGGGCCGGGCCTGATGGCGGTCGCGCCGGCCCGCGTCGCGTCGCCGCTCGACGTCGAGCGGATCCGCGCGGACTTCCCGATCCTCGGGCGCACGGTCGCCGGCGGGAAGGCCCTCGTGTACCTCGACAACGCGGCGACGAGCCAGAAGCCGCGGCAGGTCATCGAGGCGATGGACCGGGTCCTCGAGCACAGCAACGCGAACATCCACCGCGGCGTCTACGAGCTCTCGGAGGAGACGACGGCCCTCTTCGAGGGCGCACGCGAGAGGGTCGCGCGGTTCATCAACGCGCCGGCGTCGCGCGAGGTCGTCTTCTGCCGGAACGCGACCGAGGGCATCAACCTCGTCGCCTACTCGTGGGGCCGCGACAACGTCAGGGCCGGCGACCGGATCGTCGTGAGCGTGCTCGAGCACCACTCGAACTTCGTCCCGTGGCCGCAGCTCGCGAAGGAGAAGGACGCCGAGCTCGTCGTCGTCGACATCGACGACGACGGCCGCCTGCGGCGCGACGAGTTCGACCGCGCGCTCGCGAAGGGCGCGCGGCTCGTGTCGATCACGCACACGAGCAACGGGCTCGGCACGGTGAACCCGGTGAAGGAGCTCGTCGCCGCGGCGAAGGCCGTGGGCGCCGTCACGCTCGTGGACGCGGCGCAGGCCGTGCCCCACACGCCGGTCGACGTGCGCGACCTCGGCTGCGACTTCCTCGCGTTCTCGGGGCACAAGATGCTCGCGCCGCCCGGCTCGGGCGCGCTTTGGGGCCGCGCCGAGCTGCTCGAGCGCATGCGCCCGTTCCTCTACGGCGGCGACATGATCAGCCGCGTCGCCATCGACACGACGACGTGGAACGAGCTCCCCTGGAAGTTCGAGGCGGGCACGTCCGCGTACGTCGACGCGATCGGCCTCGGGGCGGCGGTGGACCACCTGACGGCGGTCGGCATGGAGCGGATCCACCAGCACGAGCTCGCGCTCGTCGCGTACCTCCTGCCCAGGCTGCTCGGGATCCCGGGCATCACCGTGTACGGTCCGCACGACCTCGTCGACCGCGTCGGCGTCGTGTCGTTCAACATCGAGGGCATCCACCCGCACGACGTGGCGACGATCCTCGACCGCGAGGGCGTCTGCGTCCGCGCGGGCCACCACTGCAACCAGCCGCTCATGAACAGGCTCGGCTGCGCGGCGACGACGCGCGCCTCGTTCTACCTGTACAACACGACCGGCGAGTGCGACGCCCTGCTCGGCGCGGTCCACAAGGCGAAGCAGGTCTTCGGGGTGTAGTGGACGACCTCTACCGCGATTACATCCTCGACCACTACAAGAACCCGCGGAACTCCGGCGAGCTCCCGGACGCGACGCACCGCTACCACGACACGAACCCGCTCTGCGGCGACGAGATCACGATGATGCTCAAGGTCGGTGAGGGCGACCGCGTCGAGGACGTGCGCTTCATCGGGCGCGGCTGCGCGATCTCGCAGGCGTCCGCGTCGATCCTCACCGAAGAGGTGAAGGGGAAGACGCTCGATGAGCTCCGCGCCATCGACCGCGACCACGTGCTCTCGAACCTCGGCATCACGATCAGCCCGGCGCGGATCAAGTGCGCGCTCCTGTCGCTGAAGGCCCTCAAGGGCAGCGCGTGGGGCCTCACTTCCTGGCCCGGCGAGTAGGCAGGCGGGGCCTCCTGAGCGGGCTGGATTTCCGACCTCGGAAGTAGGAATATGGTCCTCTAAGGGAGGCGCCCCTCCATGGCAACGGACGTCACCAAGCAGCTACCCGACAACTACAAGTTCGGCTGGACCGACGCCGACGCCGTCTACCGGAACGTCAAGCACAAGGGCCTCTCCGAGGACGTCGTCCGCGAGATCAGCCAGACCTACAAGCACGAGCCGCAGTGGATGCTCGAGCGCCGCCTCAAGGCGCTCCGCCACTACCGCGGCCGGTCGATGCCGACCTGGGGCGCGGACCTCTCCGGGATCGACTTCGAGGACATCTACTACTACCTGCGCGCGTCCGACAAGACGGCGAAGTCGTGGGAGGACGTCCCCGACTACGTGAAGCGCACCTTCGACAAGCTCGGGATCCCCGAGGCGGAGCAGAAGTACCTCGCGGGTGTTGGAGCTCAGTACGACTGCCTGCACGAGGACACGCTCGTGCACACCGCTCGCGGCCTCGTGCCGATCAAGAGCGTGGAGGTCGGCGACACCGTCTTCTCGTTCGATGAGGAGCTGGACCAGATCCGTCCGGCTCCGGTCCTGGCGCGCGTTCCGAAGGGTCCGAAGCCCGTCTTCGAGGTCAAGGTCGGCACGCGCACCATCCGTGTCACCGAGAACCACCCGTTCCTCGCGCTCGTCGATCGGCGCCGGCCGGGCAGGATCCGCCGACGCTACAAGCGCGAGTGGCGCTACCTGAGCGACCTGCGTGTGGGCGACATCGTCGCGGTAGCGCGGCGAACGCCGGATCTCGGCAGCGAGCAGACGATGCAGCAGCCGACGAGAGCGCACCGTCCCGGGCGGCGGGTGATGAGCGCGCCGGTCACGTCGAGCGAGGACCTCGCGTGGTGGACGGGCCTGTACATCGGCGATGGCTACGTCTCGAACAAGGGCCACGCCAAGCAGGTGGAATTCGCGATCCCCGCCTCGCAGCCCGACCTGCGAGAGGAGCTGATCGCCACCACGAAGCGGCTGTTCGGCCTCGACGCATGGCCGGGCGACGAGTGGCGGATCGTGATCCCGTCCGTCCGGCTCGCGGACTACGTCGAGGCGATCGGCCTCTCCGGGAAGGCGCTCGAGAAGCGGATCCCGACGTGGGTGTTCGCGACGCCGGAGCCGCAGCGGCTCGCCTTCCTTGGCGGCTACGTCGACGCCGACGGCTCCATTCGCGCTCCGTCAGCGGGATCACGCAGCAAGGACATGGGACTCACGAGCGCCAACGCGCTCCTGCTGGAGGACGCTCGCCGGCTCGCCGTGACCTGTGGCGTTCGCACGTCGACGATCTGGTCATTCACGGGGCGTCATCCGCACGACCGGGCCCGCACGATGACCGGCTATCGCATGCAGTTCTCAGGCGACTTCGATCGCATCAGCTGTCGTTCGCAGCGCAGGGTCGAGCGCATGCGCAAGCGCCGCTGGGTGCACAACGACACGGCCGTCGGCGGCACCACGCTCAGGTCGCACACGAACGAGTGGCTCGGCTTCGCCAAGATCAGGTCGATCACCCCCGCCGGTGTCGCGGAGACCTACGACATCACGGTCGACGGGCCACACAACTTCGTCGCCGAGGGACTGATCGTCCACAACTCCGAGTCCGTTTACCACAACATCCGCAAGGACCTCGAGAAGCTCGGCGTCATCTTCATGGATACGGACACCGCGCTCCGCGAGCACGAGGACATCGTCAAGCAGTACTTCGGCACGGTGATCCCCGCGAACGACAACAAGCTCGCCGCGCTCAACACCGCGGTGTGGTCGGGCGGCTCGTTCGTGTGGGTCCCGCCGGGCGTGAAGGTCGACATCCCGCTGCAGGCGTACTTCCGCATCAACAGCGAGAACGCGGGCCAGTTCGAGCGCACGCTCATCGTCGCGGAGGAGGGCTCGCAGGTCCACTACGTGGAGGGATGCACCGCCCCCGTGTTCACCACGAACACGCTCCACTCCGCCGTGGTCGAGATCATCGTGAAGAAGGGCGCGCGCGTGCGGTACACGACGATCCAGAACTGGAGCCATAACGTCTACAACCTCGTGACGAAGCGCGCGGTCGTGCAGGCCGACGGCGTCATGGAGTGGATCGACGCGAACCTCGGGTCGAAGGTGACGATGAAGTACCCGAGCGTCTACCTCGTGGGCGAGCGCGCCCACGGCGAGGTCCTCTCCGTCGCGTTCGCCGGAGACGGCCAGCACCAGGACGCCGGCGCGAAGATGGTGCACGCGGCGCCGCACACGACGAGCATCATCACGAGCAAGTCGATCTCGAAGGGCCTGGGCCGCACGTCGTATCGCGGCCTCGTGAAGATCTACCCGGGCATGAAGAAGAGCAAGAGCACCGTGCGGTGCGACGCGCTGATCCTCGACAAGACCGCCCGGAGCGACACGTACCCGTACATGGAGATCGACGAAGAGGACGTGACGATCGGCCACGAGGCGACGGTCTCCAAGGTGGGCGAGGAGCAGCTCTTCTACCTGATGTCCCGCGGCCTCTCCGAGAGCGAGGCGACCGCCATGGTGGTGAACGGCTTCATCGAGCCCATCGTGAAGACGCTCCCGATGGACTACGCGATCGAGATGAACCGCCTGATCCAGCTCCAGATGGCGGGCGCGATCGGCTAGTTGGCCGTCGCGACCGCGCCCACGGCGACCCCGCTGCCGCTCGACGCCCCCGACGTCGAGCGGCTCGGCCGTTGGCGTGGCGAGCCCGCCTGGCTCGTCGAGAGCCGGCTCGCGTCCCTCGCGCGCTACACGCCCGACACCTGGCCGACGGGCTCGGAGGAGGAGTGGCGGCGCTTCCCGCTGGAGGGCGTCCCCTCCGAGGCGCTCATCCACGAGCCGGCGCCGAACCCGCCGACCGAATACACGAGCGTGCCGCTCGACGCCGCGCACCACGGCGTCGTGTTCGACCGCTGGGTCGACGCCGTCCGCGAGCATCCCGACCTCGTCCGAAGGTGGCTGCCGGACGGGTCCGGCCATCCGAGCCACGCCGCGTTCCGCGCGATCGTCGGCGCGGCGTTCGCGCACGGCAGCACGTTCCTCTACGTGCCCGTCGGCGTGGAGGTGGAGCTCCCGCTCCACGTGCACAAGCGCTGGGCCGCCGGCACCCGTCCGATCGTGTTCCGTACCGTCGTCGTCGCGGAGGCCGGGTCGAGCGTGACGTTCGTCGAAGAGCTGTCGTCCGAGGGCGGCGGGCCGGGGCGGCTCGCGGTCCCGGGCGTCGAGATCCACGCAGGCCCCGGGGCGCGCGTCAGGTACGTGCGCATCCAGCGCTTCGGCGACGACGTCTGGGACCTCGGCTACCAGCGCGCGGTGTCGGAGCGCGACTCGTCCTTCTCGTCGTTCAACGTCCTCGTCGGATCGAAGCGGACGAAGACCGGCGTCGAGAGCGACATCCGCGGCGACGGGGCCGAGGTGCGCCTCAACGGGCTCGTGGCGGCCGCGGATGAGCAGCGGATCGACGTGAACTCGTTCCAGCGGGTCGACGGGAAGGCGTCGACGAGCGACCTCCTGTACCTCTCCGCGCTCTACGGCGCGTCCAAGGCCGTCTTCTACGGCGTCATCCGCGTCGAGGCGACGTCGAGCGGGACCGGCTCGTACCAGGAGTGCCGCAACATGCTCCTCTCCGACAAGGCCGGCGCCGACCCGATCCCCGTGCTCGAGATCCTCACGAACGACGTCGCGCGCTGCGGCCACGGCGCGACCGCCGGCGCGATCGACGACGCCGAGCTCTTTTACGTCATGACGCGCGGGCTCGACCGCAGCGCCGCCGAGCAGCTCCTCGTGCACGGGTTCTTCCAGCGCGTCGTGAACGCGATCCCGGAGCCGCAGGTCCGCGCGCGCGTCCTCGCGGCGCTCGAGCCGCGCATCGGCCGCGCGCTCGACCTCGACCTCGAGCTCGAGGGCGCCTCATGAGCTTCGTCCGCGCGGTCGAGACGAAGGACGTCCCGCCCGGCGAGGTCGCGGTGGCGCACGTCGGCGGCCGCAGCCTCGCGATCGGCCACACCTCGGACGACCGCTGGGGCGCGATCGACAACGTCTGCACGCACGACGGCGGGACGCTCGGCGAAGGAGAGCTCGACGAGTCGTGCGTCGAGTGCCCGCGCCACGGCGCGCGCTTCGATCTCTTCAGCGGAGAGGTGCGCGCGCTGCCCGCGGTCTTCCCGGTGAACGCGTATCCCGTCCGGGTGCGCGACGGCGTCGTCGAGGTGGACCTCGGCGTCCCGACGCGCGAGCTCGAGATCGGCTAGCGGGGACCGAGCAGCACTCTCAGGATCTCGTCGACCTCCGCCTCGCTCAGGCCGAGCACCGGCATGCCCAAGAAGCGCTCGGTGCCGGGCACGATGAACGCGGAGGGCGCGAGGATCGACTCACGGACGTACCCGTCCGCGGTGAGGCCCGGCTTCCGCGCCGCGGCGACGTCGCGCGTCTTCGACAGGTCCGGGATCCCCACGAAGCCGACCGGCGGCCGCAGGCCGAGGTGGCTCACCTCGTGGCACCCGACGCAGCCCTTCGCCTGGAGCAGCAGCCGGCCGCGCTCCGTCTCCGGCGCCGGCGCGGGGCGCCGCGGGGCCGCGACGGGCGCGTAGACCGCGGCGCTCGCCGGCTGCGGCGCCGTCGCGACCGAGGCGAGCATCAGGAGCAGGCCCGCGAGGAGCAGGCCCGCTCCGATGACGTCGCGCATCAGGCCCGCGCGGGCGTGAGCGCGCGGCCGAGGCGGTCGCCGAGGAGCACGGCGGCGCCCGCGACCGCGACGAGGAGGCCGGCGAGGACGAGCGGATCCTGCCGCGCGGGAGCGGCCGGCGCGGCGGGGAGCGTCACGGGTGCGGCCGCCGCAAGCGGTCCCTGCGCCGGCGCGTCGGCCGTGCCCGGCATGACGACCTTCACGGTGCCGAGCTCGAACATGCCGAACCAGTCCTGCTTCACCGCCCACGTCCATGCGCCGTCGCTCGGGAAGACGACGCGCGCCGTGTAATGGCCCGTCGCACCGTCCTTCCGCGCCGGTGAGCTGAGGCGCTTGCCGTCGGGCTTCGAGATGACGAGCGCGACGTCCGCGAGGTCCACCGGCGTGACGCCGTGCTGCCGGATCGTGAAGCCGATGTCGTACGCCGTGCCCGCCTCGAAGCGGTCCGGCAGGCTGTCGAGCGTCGTGACCGCCCAGCCGCCGGCCGCGGCCGGAGCGGCGAGCAGCACCGCGAGCAGCGTGGCGCCTGTGAGCGCCAGGAGAGCGCGCATCCGAGCACCTCCGTCGAGTTCTGCCACCGATACAACCGTCGTCCGGCGCGGTTCCCTGGCACCGGCCGTGCACCCCGGTCTGGCAGCACGCGCGGGAGGTACGTCATGGAAGAGCGGACCACCGTCGAGAAGCGGACGACCGTGACGAGGCCGGGCACCGGAACGACGAACGTGCACGTCGACGGCGACACCGGCGCGACGCAGGTGACGACGGACGAGCCCGTCGAGCGCGAGACCGTCGTCCGCGAGACGATCGTCGAGCGGCCGTAGCGCGCGGATCGCGGGGCGCCCTTCCGGCTATCCTCACCGTCGACCGACGTTCCGCAGGGAGGGCGCTCCGTGATCAGCTCCGCGGCCCGCGACCGCATCAAGCTCGCGGTCGATCAGCTCGAAGAGGCCTTCCACGTCCACGACGAGAGGGCCAACGACGACACGCTCGACTCCTACGAAGCGTGCCTCAACCGCGGGAAGGCCATGGCCTTCCAGGAGGCCGCGCACTACGTGAAGGCCGCGCTCCACGACGTCGACGTGAAGAGCCTCTAGGGACCAGGCCGTGCTCGCCGTCGTGATGGCGGGCGGCGAGGGGAGCCGGCTCCGCCCGCTGACCATCAATCGTCCGAAGCCCATGGTCCCCATCGCGAACAAGCCCTGCCTCGGCCACATCTTCGACCTGCTCCGCCGCTATGGCGTGAACGACGCGTACGTGACGCTCCAGTACCTCGCGTCGGTGATCCAGGACGCCTACGGCGACGGCACCAGCGTCGGCATGCGCCTGCGGTACAGCGTCGAGGAGACGCCGCTCGGCACCGGCGGGTCCGTTCGCCAGCTCGGCGACGCGCTCTCCGAGACCTTCCTGGTCATCTCCGGCGACGCCCTCACCGACATCGACCTTTCGAAGGTGATCGCGTTCCACAAGGAGAAGCAGGCCGCGGTCACGCTCACGCTCTACCGCGTCCCGGATCCGCTCGAGTACGGCGTCGTGATCACGGCGCAGGACGGCCGGATCACGAAGTTCCTCGAGAAGCCGTCGTGGGGCGAGGTCTTCTCGGACACGATCAACACCGGCATCTACGTCATCGAGCCGCGCGTCCTCGAGCGCTACCCGATCGGCCAGAAGTTCGACTTCAGCCAGGACCTCTTCCCGCAGCTCCTCGCCGAGGGGGAACGCCTCTTCGGCTACGTCGCCGAGGGCTACTGGACCGACGTCGGGAACATCGGCGAGTACGTGCGCGCGAACGCCGACGTGCTGCGCGGCCGCGTGAAGGTCGAGCCGCTCGGCGCCGAGATCGCTCCCGGCGTCTTCGTGGAGCCCGACGTCCAGGTGAACCCGGCCGCGCTCGTGATGGGGCCGGCGTACCTCGGGCGCGGCGTGAACGTCTCCGGTGGCGCGCAGATCGTCGGTCCGACCGTGATCCGCGACTACGTGACGGTCGACGCGGGCGCGATCGTGGACCGTTCGATCGTCTGGCGGAACTCGTACATCGGCGAGCGCGCCGAGATCCACGGCGCGATCGTCGGGCGCCAGTGCGCGCTCAAGGCGCGCGCGGTGCTCGAGGAGGGCAGCGTCGTGGGCGACCACTCCGTCGTCGGGGAGGGCGCCCGCGTCCGCGCTCAGGTGAAGATCTGGCCCGACAAGCAGATCGAGGGCGGCGCCACCGTCGGCACGAGCCTCATCTGGGGCTCCCAGGGCCGGCGCGCGCTCTTCGGCCGCTTCGGCGTCACCGGGCTCGTGAACATCGACCTCACGCCCGAGTTCGCCGCCCGGCTCGGGTCGGCGTACGCGTCGATCCTGCCGCAGGGCTCCACCGTGACCCTCAACCGCGACCAGCACCGCTCGAGCCGGATGCTCAAGCGGGCGCTCATGGGCGGGATCACGAGCGGCGGCGTCCATGTCGCGGACCTCTCGCAGGCGCCGCTCCCGATCGACCGCTTCCACACCCGCCACATCGGGGCCTCGGGGGGCGTCCACGTGCGCGTCTCACCCTTCGACGTGCGCGTGTGCGACGTGAAGTTCTTCGACGACCAGGCGCTCGACATGGGGAAGCCGCAGGAGCGGAAGGTGGAGAGCGTGTTCTTCCGCGAGGACCTCCGCCGCGTGCCCTACGACGCGGTGGGCCGGATCTTCGAGTCGCCGCGGGTCGGGGAGGCCTACAGCGAGGCGTTCCTCCAGCACGTCCACGAGCGCGACGCCATCCGCGTCGCGAAGTTCCACCTCATCGTGAACTACTCGCACGGGACGGCCGCGCAGTTCATGCCGCAGCTCCTGGACGAGCTCGGGATCTCGTCCGTGCCGATCCGCGGGGTCGTCTCCGAGAACGTGGGCTCGCGCACCCTCGAGGAGTTCGACGAGCAGAAGCGCGAGCTCGGGAACATCACGCGCACCCTCGGCGCGCAGCTCGGCGCGATGATCGACACGGGCGCCGAGAAGATCTTCATCGCGGACGAGTCGGGCCGCGTGATCGAGGACCGGCACGTGCTCGCGGTGTTCGCCACGCTCGTCGCGCGCTCCGGCGTGGAGGCGCCGGCGCTCGCGATGCCGCCGTTCGCCCCGGCCTCGATCGAACGGATCATCGCGGAAGCGGGCGGCCGCCTCCTGCGGGTCCGCTCGGCTGCCGAGGCGCAGATGCGCTTCGCCGCACGGGAGCGTCCGCGGCTCGTCGCGGACGGCCTCGGCGGGTTCATCTTCCCCGAGTTCCATCCCTGGTTCGACGGCATGTTCGCCGTCGTGAAGCTCATCGAGCTGCTCGTTCGCGCGGGAAGGCCGCTCTCCGAGATCGTCGACGCGACGCCGTTCCCGCACGTCGTGCGCATGAAGGTCGACTGCCCGTGGGAAGCGAAGGGCCGCGTCATGCGCGTGCTCGCGCAGGAGCCCGCGACGGAGCGCACGCGCCAGGTCGACGGGGTGAAGCACGTCTTCGGCGACGAGTGGGTCCTCGTGCTTCCGGACGTCGACCAGCCGTTGTTCAACGTCTGGGCGGAGGCGCCCGACGAGGAGCGCGCCTGGGCGCTCGCCCACCGCTACGCCGACCGCGTCGGGTCGCTGCGGGGGGCAGCCTGATCAGGGTCGCGGTCGCGCAGTGCGCCCCGGCCCTGGGCGCCGTGGGCCGCAATCTGGACCTGCACCGCGAGTGGATCGCGAAGGCGCGGAGCGAGCGCGCTCGGCTCGTCGTGTTCCCCGAGCTCTCGCTCACCGGCTACTACCTGAAGGACCTCGCCGGCGAGGTCGCGTGCCCGCGCGACGACGAGCGGCTCGAGCCGATCGCGCGCGAGTCGCGCGACATCGACATCGTCGCGGGGTTCGTCGAACGCTCGCCGTCGGGCGGCATCCACATCGCGTCCGGGTACTGGAGCGGCGGCGCGCTCCGCCACGTGCACCGCAAGGTGTACCTCCCGACGTACGGGATCTTCGACGACGGCCGCTACTTCGGCCCCGGCGACTCGTTCCGCACGTTCGAGAGCGCGGCCGGCACGGCGGGCGTCGCCATCTGCGAGGATCTCTGGCATGTCTCGGTGCCGTACCTCTACGCCGCCGCGGGCGCGACGGTGATCCTCTCGCCGGCGGCGAGCCCCGGACGCGGCGTGGCGGAGGGCGGCGACCTCGGGACGGCGGAGTCGTGCCAGCTCATGGACCGCTTCTACGCCCAGTACCTCACCGTGTACCTCGTCTTCGCGAACCGCGTCGGGCACGAGGACGGGATCGGCTTCTGGGGCGGGAGCGAGATCGTCGCGCCGGACGGCACGGTCGTGGCGCGCGCGCCCTCCTTCGAGGAGGCGCTCATCGTCGCCGACCTCGACCCCGCGCTCGTGGCGCGCGAGCGCGAGCGCAACCCGCTCGTCCGCGACGAGCGTGAGGACCTCGTGCTGCGGCACCTCGCCGAGCGCCTCGGCCTGACGGTGCAGGCATGACGGGCCGCGTCGCGGCGATCAAGCCCGACCCGGCGGACCTCACGCCCCTCCGCATCGACGAGGCGCTCGTCGACAAGATGCTCGTGTCGTTCCTCAGGGACGAGACGGCGAAGGCCGGGCTCGGGCGGGTGGTCGTCGGCGTGTCCGGCGGCGTCGACAGCGCCGTCGTGGCCACGCTCGCCGCCGCCGCGTTCGGGCCCTCGAGGGTGACCGCGCTGTTCACGCCATACCGGACGTCGGACCCGCGCTCGCTCGAGGACGCCGAGCTCGTCGCGCGGACGTTCGGGCTCTCGCTCGAGGTGGTGCCGATCACCGCGCAGATCGACGCGTACGCGAACTCGGCCGGCGAGGGCATCCACCGGGTGCGGCTCGGCAACAAGATGGCGCGCGAGCGGAAGTCGATCGAGTACGACCGCTCGTGGCCCGACGGGCTCGTGCTCGGCACCAGCAACAAGACCGAGCTCCTGCTCGGATACGGCACCCAGTTCGGGGACATGGCGTGCGCGCTCAACCCGGTCGGCGACCTGTACAAGACCCAGCTGCGCGAGCTCGCCGTCCACCTCGGCGTGCCGAAGAGGATCGTCGAGAAGCCTCCGTCGGCAGACCTCTGGTCGGGCCAGACCGACGAGGAGGAGCTCGGCTTCGGCTACGCCGAGGCCGACCTCGTCCTCTACCACCTCGTCGACCGGCGCCTGCGCCCGGCGGACCTCATCGCGTGCGGGTTCGACGCCGGGCTCGTGACGCGGATCCGCGAGATGGTGCGGAAGAGCCACTTCAAGCGCGTCATGCCGCTCATCGCGAAGCTGAGCCTCCGCACGGTCGGCCACGACTTCCTCTACCCGCGCGACTGGGAAGCCGATCCTTCCGGCTAGGCGGCTCGCGCTCGGCTACGCGCTCGCGCTGACCGGCGCCGCCCTCTACGGCGTGGGAGGCGTGCCCGCGAAGCTCGCGTTCGGCGAGGGCCTCACGCCGGCCGAGGTCGCGCAGCTCCGCGCCATGTTCGCCGCGCTCGTCGTCGCGCTCGCGCTCGCCGTGGCGCGCCCGGCTGCGATCCGGATCCGGCGCGCCGACGTGCCGCTCTTCGCCGTCTTCGGCGCGGTCGGGATCGCCTCGATCAACTTCCTCTACTACGAGTCGATCTCACGGCTGCCGATCGGCGTGGCGCTCGTCGTCCAGTACACCGCGCCGCTGCTCATGCTCGCGTACCTGCGGCTGCGCGGCCGGGCCGTCGACCGGCGGCTCTGGATCGCGGGCCTCGCCACGGTCGTCGGCTGCTACTTCGCCGTCGGGGCCTACGACGAGTCGCTGCGGGCGCTGAACGCGGTCGGCGCCGCGTTCGCGCTCGCGTCCGCGGTCGTCTTCGTCGCGTATTTCCTCATGGCCGACCGCCTCCTGCGCAGGTACGAGCCGCTCACGGTCCTCGCGTACGGGCTCGTGTTCGCCGCGCTCGCGTGGATGGCGGTGCGCCCGCCGTGGACCCTCCCGTGGGCCGCCGCGGGCGAGGTGTGGCCGCTCATCCTCGCCGTCGTGTTCGTCGCGACGGTCTTCCCGTACCTGGCCACGCTCGGCGCGGTCGCCCTCATCCCGCCCGCGCGCGTCGCGCTTACGTCGACCTTCGAGCCCGTCGTCGGCGCGATCGCCGCGGCGGTCCTCCTCGGCGAGATCCTCGACGCGCCGCAGCTCGCCGGCGGCGCGGTCGTGCTCGCCGGCATCGCGTTCGCGCAGACCCTCCGCCCGACCGATGGCGGCGTGTAGCCTCCTGCCACCGCGCGCGACCGGAGGTCAGTGACGGTCCAGCAGCTCGAGGTGCAGCGGAACGTGCTCGGCGCGAAGGCGCGCGCGCATCGCGCCGCGGAGCGCATCGGCGTCGTCTTCGTGCACGGCGCCGGAAGCCAGCCGCGCTCGTCGACGCTCCGAAGGAACGCGGACCCCCTGATCCGCTGGCTCCGCCGGTGGCACGAGGAGCGGCGCCTCGAGCTGACGGTCGTCTCGTCGCTGCTCTCGTACGGCGCGGAGATCGACGGTCCCGCCCGCATCCACCTGCGCATCCCGGACTACGAGCTGAGCCCCGAGCGCGGCCGTCTCGGCATCCGCGCGACGGAGCGGCGGCCGGAAGCCGAGCGGCCGATCGACCTCCGCGCCGGACGGCGGTTCCGGAGCCAGACGTGGGTCCTCACCGAGGGGTGGTGGGCGCAGCGGATCGCGGCGCCGACGTTCCTCACGATGCTCGGCTGGGCCTTCCGCGCGGGGGCGCTCACGTTCCGGCGCCTCGTCGCGCAGTTCGTCGAGCAGGACCCCACGGTCGTGTACCGCTCGGGGACCGGCATCGAGCGGGCGCGCCGGACGACGCTCGCGCACGCGGTCGAGCGGCTCAGCGACGTGCTCGTCCTCGCGCTGTACTGGGTCGTCGCGCTCCTGATCACGCCCGTCGTCGGGCTCCTCTACCTGATCGCGCAGCTGCCGATCCCGGGGCTCGAGGAGCGCATCGTCCTGCGTCTCCTCCGGCCGCTCCTCATCGACAGCATCGGCGACTTCTACACGTACCTGCACGACGAGCCGCAGGCGCTCCACGCGCGGCGGAGCGTGGAGGAGGCGGTGAGCTGGCTCGTGGACAGGGAGGAGTGCGAGCAGGTGATCCTCGTCGCGCACTCCACGGGCACGGTGGTCTCCTACGACGTGCTCGGCCGGCGCGATCCGTCGCCAGAGCGCCGCCACGACGTGCCGGCGCTCGAGAAGGTCCGGGCGCTCGTGACGTCCGGGTCCGTCCTCAGTCGCGCCTGGGACAAGGGGATGGGACCCGAGCCCGCCCTGCGGCTGCGCGATCCGCTGTGCGACCACGTCCGCTGGGTCGACATCTGGGCCCCCTACGACCTCGTCACGGGCGGGCCGACGAAGGGTCCCGGCCCGCCGCACCGTGACCCGGACGAGAGCATCAGGATCACGAACTCGCTCGACCTGCTGCGTGATCACAGCGGGTACTGGGACAACGACGAGGAGTACCAGCCGCGGATCGCGCAGCTGATCGAGTCCCCGGCCGAGCGCCACGCGTCGCGCTTCTGGGATCCGCTGCGGACCGCCTGGGCCGTGCGCCGGCGCGACCGCGTGACGACGCTCGTCGCGTGGCGCATCGCGGGGATGGCCGCGTTCGGCGCGGCGATCCTCTCGCGGTCGCTCGACGGCAGGATCGCCGCCGAAGGGAGCGCATTGCTCGACCTCGCCGAGCCGCTGCCGATCGTCGGCGGCGTCATCGCCGGGCTGCGCGACCTCTTCGCGACGCTCAGCACCCCGCCGTCCGTCGAGGCCGGAGCCGCGTTCGCCGTCGGCGCCCTGGCTTGGGCCCTCGCCTCGCTCCTGCTCTACCTGGCCGTCGTGCGCGTCGTCTTCGAGCCGTGGGACGCGCGGGACCGGGCGCTCGCCATCGCGCCGCACGTCGCCCCGAGCGGCCAGACGGCCGAGATCGTCCTCCGGACGGCGCCCGTGCTCGCGGCGCTCGCGTCGCTCGCGTACGCCGTCGCGGCCGTGCGGCTCGCGGGCGTGACGTTCGCCGGCCTCGTCCTCCTCGCGGCTCTCTTCATCGCCTGGTGGTGGTCCTGGATCGCGGTCGTTCCGAGGCTGCGCGGCCTGACCCGGCGGCCCGAGCCCGCGCTCGACCCCGAGCGGGCACGCTGAGCCGGTGGGAACGCTCTACCTCGTCGCGACGCCGATCGGGAACCTCGAGGACGTCTCGCCGCGGGCACTGCGGATCCTCCAGGAGGTGCACATGGTCGCGTGCGAGGACACGCGCCACACGCAGATCCTCCTGCGCAAGTACGACATCCGCGCGAAGCACCTCACCTCGTTCACCGAGTGGAGCGCGCGCCGCCAGATCCCCGTGCTCGTCGGCCAGCTCGACCGCGCCTGGGACGTCGCGCTCGTGAGCGACGCCGGCACGCCCGCGCTCTCCGACCCAGGCGAGCGCCTCGTCGCGGCCGCGGTCGCCGCGGGGCACACGGTGGTCGCCGTCCCCGGCCCGACCGCCGCGATCGCGGCGCTCGTCGCGTCCGGCCTCCCGACGCGCGAGTTCACGTTCCTCGGCTTCCTCGCGAAGAAGAGCGGCGAGCGCCGGCGCCGCTTCGAGGCGCTCCTCGCGGAGGGCCGCACGATCGTCGCGTACGAGAGCCCCTACCGCGTCGGCGACGTGCTCGCCGACCTCGCGGCGGTCGCGCCCTCGGCCCGCGTCGCGGTCGCGCGCGAGCTCACGAAGGTGCACGAGGAGATCGTCAGGGGAACGGCGGCCGACCTCGCCGGACGGTACGCTGCGCAGCGCCCGAAGGGGGAGGTCACGCTCGTCATCGCGCCGGCGGAGGACAGGTGAAGCGCGACTACCAGGTCTGGCGCAGCCCGGCGCTCGGACGTCACATGGAGATGCTCGTCTTCGGCGAGAGCGGCATGCCGGTGATCGTGTTCCCGACCTCGATGGGCCGGTTCTACCAGTGGGAGGACTTCGGTATGGTCGGGCACCTCGCGCCGCGGATCGAGAACGGCTGGATCCAGCTCTGGTGCGTGGACAGCGTCGACGCGGAGTCCTTCTACGACAAGGGACGCTCGCCGCAGGAACGCGCGCGCCGCCACTTCGCGTACGAGCGCTACCTCGTGGACGAGGTCATCCCGCGGATCGGCGAGGCGAACCCGAACGACTTCCGCTGCCTGCTCGGCGCCTCGTTCGGCGCGTTCCACGCCGCGCTGCTCGCGCTTCGCCACCCGGAGGCGGCACGGAAGGTCGTCTGCCTCTCCGGCGCCTACGATTCCGCGCGATGGCTCGACGGCGTCGGCGACGGTGACTGCTACTTCGTGAACCCGCTCGCGTTCCTCCCCGGCCTCGACGAGTCCCGCTACCTCGACCCGCTGCGGCGTGTCGAGTTCGAGATCGTGGCCGGCGAAGAGGACGCGAACGTGCACGAGTCCCGCCGGATGGCGGCGCTGCTCCAGCAGAAGGGCGTGCCCGCGCGGCTCCACGTGTGGGAGGGCTGGGCGCACGACTGGCCCTACTGGCGCCAGATGGTGGACATCTATGTCTAGCGGTGCGACGACCAAGGTGGTCGGGCTCCTCGTCGGCCGCGAGAGCACCTTCCCCGAGCCGTTCGTCGACACGGTCAACAGGAAGGGCGCGAAGGACGGCGTCACGGCGGAGATGGCGACGCTCGGCGGCGCGCGCGAGCAGGAGGAGCCGCGCTACGCGGTGATCGTCGATCGCATCAGCCACGAGGTGCCGTACTACCGCGCGCACCTCAAGAGCGCCGCCCTCATGGGCACCGTGGTCGTGAACGACCCGTTCTGGTGGGAGGCCGACGAGAAGTTCTTCGAGTGCACGCTCGCGCGCAAGCTCGGCGTCGCCGTCCCGCGCACGGTCGTGCTCCCGAACAAGTCGTACATCCCCGACATCAGCGAGGGGTCGCTCCGCAACCTGCGGTACCCGCTCGACTGGGACGGTCTCCTCGCGTACGTCGGGCTCCCGGCGATCCTCAAGCCGAACACGGGCGGCGGCTGGAAGGACGTGTACCGGGTCGACTCGAAGGAGGAGCTCCTCGCGGCGTACGACCAGACGGGCACGGTCGCCTTCGGCCAGCGGCCGAAGACGATGATCCTCCAGGAGCTCATCAAGTGGGACGACTACGTCCGGTGCATCAGCATCGGGCGCCAGCACGTCCTGCCGCTCCGCTACGACCCGACCGCGCCGTTCCACGAGCGCTACGTGATCTCCCGGCCGGTCGAGCCGTCGCTGCGCGACGCCGCGATCCGCGACGCGAGGAAGCTCACCGACGCGCTCGGCTACGACATGGACACCGTCGAGTTCGCCGTGCGCGACGGCGTGCTCTACGCGATCGACTTCCTCAACCCCGCGCCCGACTTCGACAGCTTCTCGATCAAGGAAGAGGCGTTCGCGTGGGTCCTCGAGCGGATGAGCGACCTCGTCATCTCGTACGCCACGGGCCGCGCCGAGCCGCCGTGGCGCGGCGAGCACCGCTGGTGGCGCTTCATCCGCTAGCCGCCTACCACGCGCTCCTCGAGGATCCCGCGCTCGTCGAGGCGAGCGCGGAAGCGCTCACCGAGGGGCAGCGGGCGCGGCGGCTCTTCTTCGGCGACCGGCCCCTCTGCGTGAGCCTCCGCCCGAACTTCATCTCGTCGCGGACCTACGAGAGCACGCGCCTCGCGGCGGAGACGCTGTACGAGGCGCTCGGCCGGCTCGAGCGCGCCCTCCTGTCGGACGACGACCTCCGCCGCGAGCTCGACCTCGATCCGTCGGAGGAGCGCCTCGCGCTCGCGGATCCGGGCTTCCGGGCGGCGTCGCCGTCCGCGCGTCTCGACGGGTTCATCGGCGACGACGGCGTGATCCGCTTCGTCGAGTACAACGCGGAGTCCCCGGCGGGCATGGCGTACAACGACGAGCTCGCCGCGGTGTTCGCGTCGCTGCCCGTCATGCGCCGCTTCCGGCTGGGCTACCGCGCGCGGACCATCCCCCTGCGGCGCCGCCAGCTCGACACGATGCTGCGCGCGCACCGCGCCCGGTCGCGCCGGCGGCCCAGGATCGCGATCGTCGACTGGCGCGGCCTCCCCACGCTCACGGAGTTCGAGATGTTCCAGCGCGCGTTCGAGGAGGAGGGCCTCGACACGGTGATCTGCGCGCCCGCGGACCTGACGTACGCGCGCGGCGTCCTCCGGGCCCGCGGTGCGCCGGTGGACCTCGTGTACCGGCGCGTCCTCCAGAGCGAGCTCGTCGGCCGCGAGGGCATGAAGACCGCGCTCGTCCGCGCATACCTCGACGGCGCCGTCACCGTCGTGAACTCGTTCCGGGCGAAGCTGCTCCACAAGAAGATGAGCCTCGCGCTCCTCTCCGACGACCGGTACGAGCGGCTCTACACGGCGGCCCAGCGCCTCGCCATCTCGAGGCACGTCCCGTGGACCCGCAAGGTCCGGGAGGGGCACACGACGTACGGCGCGAAGGTCGTGGACCTCGCCGAGTTCGTCCTCCGCGAGCAGGCGCATCTCGTCTTGAAGCCGAACGACGAGTACGGCGGCAAGGGTGTCATCCTCGGCTGGACGGTGGACGCGCACGAGTGGGAGCAGGCGCTCCTCGCGGCGCTCACCGCCTCGTACGTCGTGCAGGAGCGCGTGCCCGTCCCGCGCTACCCCTTCCCGGTCGTCCTCGACCGGATGCACTTCCTCGACCTCTCCATCGACCACGACCCGTACCTGTTCTGGGGGAAGGCGCGCGGAGCGCTCGCGCGCGTGTCGTCGAGCGCGCTCCTCAACGTCACCGCGGGCGCGGGCAGCGTCGTGCCGACGTACATCGTCGACTGAGCGGAGGCCCCACCTATCATCCCGAGACCGGAGGGGGAGTGAAGCAGAAGGACGTCCCGCGCCTCACGATCGGCATCGAGGAAGAGTTCCAGATCGTCGATGCCGACCGGCAGCTCAAGAGCCACTGCGAGACGCTCCTCGTCGCGGCCCGGCCGCACCTCGGCGAGCAGGTGAAGCCCGAGATGATGCAGTCGGTGGTCGAGGTGGGGACGAAGATCTGCCGCGACGTGTCCGAGGCCCGCGACGAGATCGTGCGCATGCGCGGCATCCTCTCCGCGCTCCTGCGCCCGCACGGCCTCCGGCTCGCGTCGGCCGGCACGCACCCGTTCTCCCACTGGCAGGACCAGCTCGTGACCGAGGGCGAGCGCTACAAGGTCCTCGAGCAGGAGCTCCAGGACGTCATCCGCGAGCTCCTCATCTTCGGCCTCCACGTCCACGTCGGCATCCCGGACCGCGAGCGCCGGATCGAGGTCATGAACGAGGCGCGCTACTTCCTGCCGCACCTCCTCGCGATCTCGACCTCGAGCCCGTTCTGGCTCACGCGGAGCACCGGGCTCAGGTCGTACCGCCAGGTCGTGTGGGGCCGCTTCCCGCGGACGGGCATCCCGCCGGAGTTCGCGTCGTACGACGAGTACGAGAACTTCGTCGAGCTGCTGGTCCGCACGAAGAGCATCGACGACGGCAAGAAGATCTGGTGGGACCTCCGCCCGCACGCGTTCTACCCGACGATCGAGTTCCGCGTCTGCGACGCGGCAACGAAGGTCGAGGAGGTGCTCTGCATCGCGGCCCTCGTCCAGGCCATCTGCGCGAAGCTCCTCGTCCTGCGCGAGCGCAACCTCGGCTTCCGGAAGTACGCGCCCGCGCTCATCCAGGAGAACAAGTGGCGCGCGATCCGCGGCGGGATGGACGCGAAGCTCGTGGACCTCGGTCGCGAGGTGGAGGTGCCGATGCGCGACCTCGCCGTCGAGCTGCTCGAGTTCGTCGACGACGTCGTCGACGGGCTCGGATCGCGGCGCGAGGTCGCCTACCTCGAGACGATCTGCCGCGAGGGGACGAGCGCCGACCGCCAGCTCAAGGTGTTCGCGGAGACCGGCCACCTCCACGCCGTCGTCGACGGCGTCGTCGCGGAGACGGCCGCGGGAGTGCCCGAGCCGGTGCTCGACTGAGCGCCCTCGCTGCCGCGGTCGAGCGCCTCGCCGCGGCGACGGTGGCGCTTCCGGACGGGGCGATGGACCGGCCGTGGGCCTGGGGCGTGTACGACGAGGAGGGCCTTCGCTTCGCGCTCCTCATGACGCAGCACGAGCTCCGCGACCTCGCCGTGCGGGTCGCGGCCGCGCGCGACCGCGCCGGGTCGCCGCCCGGGGAGCCGGAGCGGATCCGCATGCAGTACCACGACGCGTACCGCGACCTGACCGGCCTCCTCGCGGGCGTGCGCACGGAGGAGCTCGACCGCGCGCCGGCCCGGGGCGAGTGGTCCGTGCGCGGCGCGCTCCAGCACATGATCGACGCCGTCTACGGGTTCAGCGCCGTCGTGCGCCTCGCGGTCGAGGCGACCGCGCGCGGCGAGAGGCAGGAGGAGCCGAGCGACGAGGAGTTCGCGCGCGCTCGCGCGCGCCCGGGGCGGATCGCGGAGGGCGACAGGCGGGACGTCCTCGAGAGCCTCTTCCAGGCGCACCGCCGCGCGCTCGAGGCGATGACGTCGGTCGGCGGCGGCGCGCTCGAGCGCCCGGCGCTCTTCTGGGACGGCGCGATGCCGCTCCGCTTCCGGCTCCACCGCTTCGAGGCGCACTTCCGCCAGCACACGGTGCAGATCGAGAAGACGCTCGTCGCGATCGGGCACCCGCCGACCGAGGCCGAGCGTCTCGTCCGGCTCGTCCACCGCGCGCTCGGGGACGTCGAGGCCGTGCACCGCGAGGGCGCGGCGGATGACGCCGTTGCCGCGGCCGCGCGCGCCATCGATGAGCGCGCCGGAGCCCTCGAGGCCGCCTAGCGCGCGCTCGCGAGGTCGAGCGTCGCGCGCAGCGCGACGCGTCCCACCATCCCGAGGTTCATCTCGGTGACGATCGCGGGCGTATCGCGTGGCGTGTGGATCGGTCCCGTGTCGCCGAAGCCGATCTGCGCCGACGCGACGCGGCGCCGCACGAACGAGGCGTGGTCGCTCGACCCGCGGAACGTCGTCACGAGGACGCCCTCCGCCTCGGCGGCCGCCACGACGCGCCGCCGCAGGTCCGGGCTGTCCTCGGAGATGCCGAGGACGCTCCCGCAGCAGCCGGCGACATCGAGGTTGAGGAACGCGACGAGGCTCTCGGCGCGTCCGGGGATCGTCGAGACGCGCGTGGCGAAGAACTCAGAGCCGTGGAGGCCCTGCTCCTCCGCCGCGAAGGCGACGAAGATCACCGATCGCCGCAGGTCTCCGCGGCGCGCCGCGACGGCGCGCGCGATCTCGGCGAGGACGGCTGGGCCGGACGCGTTGTCGTTCGCCGCCTGGAACACCGTGCCGTCGGGGTCGGTGCCGACGCCGTCGAGATGGCCTCCCACGAGCACGGCGGTCTTCGCGAGGTCCGGATCCATCCCGCGGACGATGCCGACCACGTTCGTGGCCGTGACCTCGCGCGCCGGCGTGAGGGGGAGCGACATCCGCACGCGCTCGGTCGTGGCGAAGGAGAGGGCCTCGCCGCCGCCCGACCGCCGCCGCTCGTCCACCTGCCGCGCGAGGTCGCGGATGCGCTTGCCGCTCGACGCGAGGAGCGCGTCGGCGGTCGCCTCCGAGACGACGAGCTGCGGCAGCGTGCGCGATTCGAACCGGGGGATGTACGAGAACTTGATCATCCGGTCGCTGACGAGGAGCACGCCGGCCGCTCCCTCGCGCATGACGGCGGCGAGGTCGCCGCCGGGTCCGATGAGGATCGCGACCGCGTCCTTCACGTTCGTCGCGGCCAGGTCCTCCGGCGAGCCGTTCCCGGCGAACACGAGCGGGCCGTCGGCCCGGCCTCCCGCCGACGTGCCGCCGACCGTCTCCGTGAAGTCGGCGCGGTGCACGAAGCGGGCGCCCGCCGCCGTCTCGAGCGACGGCGTCGCCGCCAGGTCGACGAGCGGCATCGTGAAGCGCTGGAAGAACGTGCCGTTGTCCCCGTACGGCTCGACGCCGGCCACCCGCAGCTGGTCGGCGAGGTAGCGCGCCGCCTCGTCGTAGCCGGGCGACGCGGTGAGGCGTCCGCCGCGCGCCGGCGCGGCGAGGAACTCGAGGTGCGCCCTCGCGCGCGCCGCGTCGAACGCGACGTCCGTGCGCGTGACGACGGCGGAGGACGCCGTCGCCGTCGGGCCCGCCGGCGGCGGCACGACCGCCGTGGGCGGGACCGTGCACGCCGCGAGGAGGAGCGCCGCGAGCACGAGGCGCGTCATCAGCGGGCGATCATCGCGGCGGCGTCCGGTCGAGCCGCGTCCGCGCGGGCGAGATGGCCGGCTGGGCGAGGTCGACGATGAGGACGAAGGTGAGGAGCGCGAGGCCGGCGCGCACGAGGACGGCCAGCGCCGCACGGACGATCGTGCGGCCTACGGGCATCTCACCGACCTAACATACTCAGATGGCCGGCCGGAAGTTCTACCTCACCACCGCGATCGACTACGTGAACGCGCGCCCCGGGCTGCACCACGCGTACGAGAAGACCGGGGCCGACGCGCTCGCCCGCTTCCACAGGCAGCGCGGGGACGAGGTGTTCTTCCTGACAGGCACCGACGAGAACGCGACGAAGAACGAGCAGGCGGCGAAGGAAGAGGGCCTCACGACCCGGGAGCTGGTGGATCGTAACGCGGCCGAGTTCCAGCGCCTCTGCCAGGTCTGGGCGATCTCGCACGACCGCTTCATCCGTACCTCGGTCGACAAGGACCACAAGAAGGGCGTCCAGGAGTTCGTCCGCCGCTGGGTCGAGAACGGCGACGTGTACCCGAGCACGTACGAGGGCCTGTACTGCACGCGCTGCGAGGCGTTCTACGAGGAGGACGACCTCGTCGACGGCCGCTGCCAGTTCCACCCGAACAACCCCGACGCCGTGCAGCGCGTGAAGGAGGAGAACTACTTCTTCCGCCTCTCGAGGTACCAGGACGCGCTCCGCGAGCTCTACGCGAACGACCCCGGGTTCACCGTGCCCGACATCCGCCGCAACGAGGTGCTCGGCTGGTTCGAGCGCGGCCTGCGCGACGTGAGCGTGTCGCGCGGGCGGAACCTCGAGTGGGGGATCCCGTGGCCGGGCGAGCCCGGGCACACGATCTACGTCTGGTTCGACGCGCTCATCAACTACGTGACGGGGATCGGGTTCGGGACCGACGAGAAGACGTTCGCCCGGTGGTGGCCGGCCGACGTCCACGTCATCGGCAAGGACATCTCGCGGTTCCACTGCATCTACTGGCCGGCGATGCTGCTCGCGGCGGGGGTACCGCTCCCGAAGCGCGTCTTCGTGCACGGCTTCCTCGAGAACCGCGCGGGGCGGCTGTCGAAGTCGAGCGGCAACACCATCGACCCCTTCGACTTCGCCACGGCGTACGGCGTGGACGCCGCGCGCTACCTCGTGCTGCGCGAGGCGCCCTTCGAGAAGGATTCGCCGATCTCGACCGACGCGTTCGCCCAGCGCTACAACGCCGACCTCGCGAACGGGCTCGGCAACCTCGTGTCGCGCACGCTCGCGATGGTCGCCCGCTACTTCGACGGCTCGGTGCCCGCCCCGTGCGAGGGGGCTTCGGAGCGCGCCGTGCGCGAGGTCGCGGAGGCGGCGCTCCGGGACCACGACGCCGCCGCGGAGAAGCTCGCCTTCGCCGATGCGCTCGCCGCCGTCTTCACGCTCGTCGACGAGGCGAACAAGCACTTCCAGCGGACGCAGCCCTGGCAGCTCGCGAAGGATCCGGCGAAGCGCGCGGCGCTCGGTGGCTCGCTCTACGCGGGCCTCGAGGCCGTCCGCATCGTCGCGTATCTGCTCGCGCCGTACACGCCGGGCACCTCGGCGCGCATCGCGGAGCAGCTCGGCGTGCCCGCCCCCGACGCGGCCCGCTGGGCGGAGGTCGCGAAGTGGGGCGTGCTCCGCGAGGGCCACCGCGTCCGCGCCGGCGAGGCGCTCTTCCCGCGGCTGGAGACGCCGACGGCCGCCGCATAGCGGCGTGATCGACGCGCACGCCCACCTCACCGACGCGAAGTTCGACGAGGACCGCGAGCAGGCGATCCTTCGGGCCCGCGCGGCGGGCGTCGCGAGGATCCTCGACTGCGGCGACGACGTCGGCACGAGCGAGCGCGCCCTGGCCCTGGCGCGCCGCCATCCGGACCTCATCCGGGTCGCCGTCGGCATCCACCCGCATCGCGCCGCGTCGTGCGACGCGGCCGCGATCGACGCGCTGCGCGCGCTCGCGAGGCACCGCCTCGTCGTCGCGATCGGCGAGATCGGCATGGATCTCTCCGGACGGAGCGGTCCGCTCGACGCGCAGCGGCGAGCCTTCGGCATGCAGCTGATGCTCGCGGCCGAGCTCGACCTGCCGGTCGTCGTCCACCTGCGCGACGCGCACGAGGAGATCGTCCGCGCCCTCGAGGCCGCGGCACCCGTGCGCGGCATGCTCCACTCGTACAGCGAAGGAGCCGGCGAGCTCGACGCCTGGCTCGCCCGCGGCCTGGTGCCCTCGTTCTCCGGCACCGTGACCTTCGCGAAGAACGCGGGCCTCCGGGAGGCGGCGGCGCGGGTCCCGCTCGACGCGATCCTCGTGGAGACGGACGCGCCCTACCTCGCGCCGGAGCCGCGGCGCGGCCAGCGGAACGAGCCCGCGCGCGTCGCCGACACGTACGCGCGCGTCGCGGGGGAGCGCGGGATCCCGGCGCCCGCGCTCGTCGCGTCCGTCGCCCGGAACGCCGCGGGCCTCTTCGGTGACCGGTGGCGATAGCGCGCGCCCTCGTCGCCCTCGCGCTCGTCGTCACGGCGTGCGCGGCGCCATCGCCCGAGCCGGCCGCGCGCCTCGGGCGCGCGATCGCGGCGATGGAGGCGCTCGCCGGCCTGCGCTTCGAGCTGCGCGCGACCGTCGTGGCATCGGGCGCGGCCTCGCCGATCACGACCGAGGCGCGCATGGTGGGCGAGTACCAGGCGCCGGACCGGCTCCACGTGACGGTCTTCCAGGACGGCGCGCGGACGGACCTCGTGCTGGTCGAGCGGCGCACGTACGTCGACACGGGCTCCGGCTACCGGCAGAGCGTCCGGGTGCCGGTCGGCCCGCTGCGCGACGCGCGGGCGCCGATCACGTTCCTCCGCGGCGGCGGCGCGGCCTCGTTCGCGGGCCTCGGCTTCGCGCGCGGCTCGGTGACGTACCGCGTCCGCCTCGATCTCTCCGCGGGCGACCTCGCGGCGCGGTCCTTCGAGGGGCGGTCGGTGCCGCCCGACGCGAAGGGCACGGTCGAGGTCGAGATCGGCCTCTTCGACGACCTCGTCCGGCGCCAGACGGTCGAGATCGTCTCCAGCGCCGAGGGCGCCGGGAGCGGCCTGGACCGCGTCCGGACGGCGTACACGGTGGAGTACTGGGCCCACGGGGAGCGGGTGGAGGTCGGGGAACCGGAATAGGCGCCTGGGCGTCTCTCCTGACAAGAGACGCGCTCGGAGGCTCAGATGAAGAAGCTGCTCGTCCCGGTGCTCCTCGCGGTCCTGCTCGCGGCCTGCTCCACCGCGAGCCAGACGTCGGGCGGCGGCGCGGGGACGGCCGGCGTCGCGGTGGGCGTCCCTGCGTACGACAGCTCGGCGCAGTCCAAGGAGGGCCGCGGCTCCGCGCCGGCCCCGGCGCAGGCCGCCGGCAACGGCATCGCCGTGCCGGCCGCGTTCGACCCCTCGCGGCAGATGATCCTCACCGCGAGCGTCGCGATGCGCTCGAAGGATCCCTGGGCCGCCGCCGACCGCGCGCAGGCCATCGCCACCGGCCTCGGGGGCGACGTCGTCGGCCTCTCGCAGTCGGGCTCCGGCGACCAGCGGACCGCGAACCTCGTGCTCCGCGTCCCGTCGGCGCGCTTCAACGACGCGCTCCGCCAGCTCCGGGACATGCAGGACGTCGAGATCCTCACGTCGAGCATCGACGGCAAGGACGTCACGGAGCAGTTCGTGGACCTCGAAGCGCGCCTCACGGCGAAGAAGGCCGAGGAGCAGCGCTACGTCGCGCTCCTCGCGCGCGCCAACACGATCGACGAGATCCTCAAGATCGACCAGGCGCTCGGCTCGGTGCGCATGCAGATCGAGCAGCTCACCGGCCAGCTCAACTCGATCAAGAACCGCACCCAGTTCTCGACGATCACCGTCGCCGTGACCCCGCTCGCCGCCGTGTCGGTCACGACGCCCGGCGCGTACGACCCGGCGAAGACGGTCGAGCGCGCGTTCGCGACCCTCGTCGCGGTCATGCGCGTCGGCCTCGACCTCGCGATCTGGCTCCTCGTGTTCGGCTGGATCCCGCTGCTCCTGCTCGCCGGCCTCGTCGCCGCGCAGCGCATGCGGACCCGGACCGTGGCCTCCGCCTAGAGCCTCGCGACGCGCGGCGCCGGCGACGCGGAGACGCGGCGCCGGCGCCGGCGCTACCCTCCCCGCGTGGCGCAGGGTCTCCGGATCCGTCCCCTCACCGAGCTCGACGTCGAGCCGGTCACGCGCATCGACGAGCGCGTCACCGGGAAGTACCGCCCGGACGTGTGGGAGACGCGGGTCGTCTACTACATCCGCCGCGACGCGGACTCGTCGCAGGTCGCGGAGCTCGACGGCACGGTCGTCGGCTTCATGCTCGGCGAGGTCCGCGGCGGCGAGTTCGGTCTCGACGAGCCCACGGGATGGGTCGAGTTCTTCGGCGTCGACCCGGCGGCACGCGGCAGGGACATCGGCCGCGGCCTTCTCGAGGCGCTCCTCTCGCACTTCCGCTCGCGCGGCGCGCACCTCGCGCGCACCATCGTGGCCGAGCGCGACACCGAGATCGCGGGCTTCATCGAGCGTCTCGGATTCGAGCGGGCGCCGCTGCGCGCGTACGAGAAGCGGCTCTAGCGCGTACGCGTCGCCGTACGGGAATGAACGGACCGAGCCGGTAGAATCGGGTCCGTGGGCGAGATCCGCAGCGAGCTCCCGAAGAAGTACCAGGCGGCCGTCGATCACTGGCAGCGGCACAACTTCCCGGAGTACCCGCAGGTCGCGAAGGCCTGGGACAAGTACTTCCCGAAGGACGAGCCGTTCTGCCTGTGCGCGAAGCTCCAGACCGACATGCCCACGCACGTCGAGGTGGGCGACCGCAAGGGCCAGCCCAAGGCGCTCCAGCCCAAGGACCTCGATCCCGAGGCCGCGAAACAGCTCCTCATGATCATCCGCGCCCAGGCGTCGACGGAGTACGGCTCGATCCAGCAGCACCACGGCACGTACGAGCGGGCCAACGACCCGCAGGACCAGGCCTGGGTGCTGCGCGTGATGGCGGAGGAGTTCCGCCACGGCTACCAGATGATCCACCTGCTCACGAGCGCCGACTGGTCGCCGGTGACGGACACCAAGCCCGAGGACATGGTCGAGGAGATCCTCTCGATGCAGACGGGCTCGCACGTCCTCGCCGCGTTCAACCTCGAGTACGACTCGTTCGTGGACAACGTCGTGTTCGCGGCGTTCATCGACCGCGTGGGCAAGTACCAGCTCACGATGCAGAAGGTGAACGCGTACGCCCCCATGGCCGCGTCGATGCCGCCGATGCTCAAGGAGGAGGCGTTCCACCTCGCGACGGGCGTCATCCCGATGCGCCGCTGGGCGGAGAAGGCCGCCGGCCCGAGCCCGCTCGTCGACATGCCCGCGCTCCAGCGCGCCGTCTCGAAGTGGTTCTGTCGGGGGCTCGAGATGTTCGGTGACGAGCGCGGCGGCGAGACGAACGTGCGGCTTGGGCTCAAGGACCTCACGAACCGCGACGCCCAGGACCGATACGTCGAGGAGTGCGAGCAGATGCTCGACGACGTCAACAAGCGCTACGTGCGCGCGCGCTTCCCCTCGCTCTCCCGCGAGGACGCGGACGCGCTCTACGCGCGCGTCAAGGCGGACCGGGGGACGGTCGACGGCCTCTCGTGGGACGAGGACCTGCTCAAGCTGCCGCACCGCGGCTTCTTCCGCCGGCGCGGCGAGTTCGCGTTCCAGATGATCGGCTTCGACGGCGAGAAGTTCGACGACGTCGAGAAGTACGTCGCGCACGTGCTCGCGCGGCTGCCCGAGGCGTACCGGGCGTCGGTCGACGTGAGCCACTGGGCCGAGATGCAGCGCGGGGTCGCCTCCGGCAAGGTGGAGCTCAAGGCCGCGATCCGCTCGATGCCGCGCCTCGCGCGCGTCGGCGGGACGTGCCCGTGCGCGAACTCGGTGCGCTGGGTCGTCGAGGTTCCCGGTCCGTCCGGAGAGGCGCCGACGCTCCACCCGTAGTGCCGCGCGCGCTCGGGCTCGACGCGAACCTGGGCCTTCCCCTCGCGGCCCTCCGCGACCTCGCGAAGGAGGCGCGCGACCTCGGCTTCGCCTCGGTCTGGACGCCGTCCTTCGGCTACGACCCCGTCCAGCTGTGCGTCGCGTGGCACGCGGCCAGCGGCCTGCCGACGGGGATCTCGGTGCTCCCGCTCGCGTACGGCACGCCGGCGACGATCGCGCAGGCCGCGCGCACCGCGCACGCGCTCACCGATGGGTCGTTCGTCCTCGGCCTCGGCTCGGGGCGCGTCGACGAGCGCCCGGTCGCGGCGGTCGCGGACGCCCTCCGCGTCATCCGCGCCGACGCGCCGGGCGTGCCCGTGTACGTCGGCGCGCTCGGCCCGCAGATGGTCCGTTTCGCGGGCCGCCATGCCGACGGCGTAGCGCTCAACTGGTGCACGCCCGAGCACGTCGCCTGGAGCCGTGAGCGGCTCGGCCGCCAGGTCGTCGTCGCGTCGTACATCCGCGTCGCCGTGGACGACGACGAGCGCGGGGCGCGAAGAGCCCTCGGCGAGCAGGTGGTCCAGTACTCGGTCGCGAGCCCGCGCTACCGCGCGCACTGGGCGCGCATGGGCTACGAGGCGGAGCTGCGCGAGCTCGAGGCGCTCCGCGACCGCGGCGTCGGCGACCTCGCCGACCGCGTTCCCGAGCGGATGCTGTTCGCGACGTCGTACGCGGGGAGGGCCGCCGGCGCGCGCGAGGCGGTCGCGCGCCTCGAGGCCGGCCTCGACGTCGCCATCGTGCGGCTCCTCGCCGCGCGCCGCGGCGACGTCGCGTCCGTCCGCGCGGCGATGCGCGCGACCGCGCCCGCCTAGGGAGCGGGCGACTCCGACGCCGCCGAGCCGGCCGCGTCGGGGGCCGGGCCGCCACGGAACCGCCGTACGCGCGGATCGCGCGCGTCGATCGCGCCGAGCGACCCGGCGATCACCACGGATCCGAGGAGCGCCGCCGCGGGCGCGCCGGCGACGGCGACGAGGACGCCGGTCACGAGCTGGGACGCCTGCGTGAAGCCGCGGCCGACGAGCGACAGGACCGCGAGCGTGCGCCCGCGGTAGGCGTCGTCGGCGCGGATCTGGAAGATCGTCGTGCGCATCGTCGACCAGTACGCGTCGGCCGCGCCCATGATCGTGAGCGCGCCGAGCGTCAGCTCGAACGACCGCGACAGCGCGACGGCGGCGTACGCGACGGCGTAGATCCAGCCGCCGATCAGCATCCAGCGGCCCTTGCGGTCGACGTCGCCGACGGCGATCATCGCCGCCGTCGCGAGGAGCGCGCCGCCTCCCATTCCCGCGAGGAGGAGGCCGAGGCGCTCCGGACCGACGCCTAGGACGTCCTTGGCGAAGATCGTCACGAGGGCGGTGTTCGCGCTGAAGAGGGCATGCCCGGTCTCGAGCGCGAGCAGCTGCCCGAGCGGCGGCGTCCGCAGCGTGTAGCGGACGCCGTCGGCCATCTCCGCGACGAGCCGCGCGCGAACGCGGGCCACCACCGGGCGCGCGCGCATGAGCGCGAGCGCGACGATGATCGCGACCGACGAGACCGCGTTCACGAGGTACGAGGCCGCCGGTCCGAGCGTCGCGATGATCACGCCGGCGAGCGCCGGGCCGGCGAGCCGGGAGACGCGGAAGACCGCCGCGTTCATCGTCGTCGCGTTCTGGAGCTGCGAGCGGGGGACGAGCGTCGGGTACATCGAGCGGCGCGCCGGCGCGTCGAACGCGACGAGCGTGGACGCGACGGCGCTCGCGACGTAGATGTGGACGGCGGTGACCGTGCCGGTGGCGACGAAGGCGAAGAGCGCGAGCGACGTGAGCGCGAAGCCCGACTGCGTGATGAGGAGGAGCGTTCGGCGGGGGAAACGGTCGGCCACGGCGCCGCCGACGAGGCCGAAGCCGACGATGGCCGCGGCGCGGATGCCGCCCCATAGCCCGAGGAGCAGCGGCGAGCCGGTGATCTCGTAGAGCAGCCACGCCGTGGTCGTGGTCTCCATCCAGTCGCCGATCTGCGAGACCGTGAGCCCGGACCAGTAGAGGGCGAAGTCGCGGTGGCGGAGCGGAGCGAGCCCGGGAGCGAAGCGCATGCCCCTGCGATGCTAGGCGGAACGGTCATACCATTCGGTCACCGTTGAGCACGCTTCGCATCGGCTTCACCGCGAACGGCACCGCCCGCGTCCACCAGATCCCCGCCGAGATGCTCCTCATCGAGCTGCTGCGCGACGTGTGCGGCCTCACGGGGACGAAGGAGGGCTGCTCCGTCGGCGTGTGCGGCGCGTGCAGCGTCCTCGTCGACGGCGTGCTCGTGTCCGCGTGCCTCGTGCCCGCGGTCCACGTCGACGGGCGCGAGGTCACGACCGTGGAAGGGCTGGCCGCGCCCGACGGAACGCTCAGCGCGCTCCAGGAGCGGTTCATCGTCGACGGCGGCTTCCAATGCGGGATCTGCACGCCGGGCCAGCTCATCGCCGCGACCGCGCTGCTCCGCGAGCGCCCGAAGCCCGAGGAGCGCGAGATCCGCGAGTGGATGATGGGCAACCTCTGCCGCTGCACGGGCTACCAGCGGATCGTCGACGCCGTGCGCGGCGCGTCCGCATGACGTTCGAGCTGCACCGAGCCGCGAGCGCGGACGAGGCGCGCGACCTGCTCGGCCGGTACGGCGACGACGCCGTTGTCCTCGCGGGCGGCACGGCGTTCGCGCTCCTGTGGAAGCAGGGTCTCATCCGGCCCGCGCACGTGGTCGACATCCACGGCGTCGCGAGCCTGCGCGGGATCGCGCGGACGAACGACGGCTGGCTCCGCATCGGCGCGCTCGCGACGCACCGCGACGCGGAGCGGAGCGCCGCCGTGCGCGAGCACTGCCCCGCGCTCGCCGCGACGTTCGCGCACGTCGCGACCGTGCGCGTCCGGAATCAGGCGACCGTCGGCGGGAACCTCGCGCACGCCGACCCGGCGCAGGATCCGCCCGTCACGCTCCTCGCGCTCGGCGCCGAGGTCGAGACGACGGCCGGCGCGACGCCGCTCGGGTCCTTCCTCCGCGGGCCGTTCGAGACGTCGCTCGGGAGCGCGCTCCTCATCGCGGTGTCCGTGCCTCCCCTGCCGGCGGGCACGCGCGCCGTCTTCCACAAGTTCCTGCCGCGCACGGCGGACGACTACGCGACCGTCTCGGTCGCCGCGGTCCGGACGCCGGACGGGAACGTGCGGGTGGCGCTCGGGAGCGTCGCGGGCACCGCCGTGCGCGCCGAGGCCGTCGAGCGCGCCGCGGGCGAGGGCGTCCCGCCCCGGGAGGCGGCCGCGCTCGTCGACGAGGCGATCGACCCGGTCGGCGATGCGCGCGGATCGGCGGAGTACAAGCGCCGCATGGCGCGCGTGTGGACGGAGCGCGCTCTCTTGGACCTCGCCGCATGAAGACCGAGCACGTCGTGCGCGTCGCGGCGCCGCGCGAGCGCGTGTGGGCGTTCCTCCTCGACGTGCCCGCGGCGGCGCGCTGCGTGCCGGGTGTCGAGGACGTCGTCCCGAGCGGCGACGCATACCGCGGGAAGCTCCGCGTGCAGGTCGGCCCGATCCGCCTCGCGATCGAGGGCGAGGTGCGCGTCATCGCGCGCGACGACGCGGCGGGCACGGCGACGCTCCGGCTCGAGGGTACCGACCGCCGTCTCGGCGGCGGCGTGCGCGCGGAGGCGGCGCTCGCGGTGAGCGGCTCGGCGCCCACGGACGTGCGTATCACGAGCGACGTCGCGGTCCTCGGGCGGCTGGGCGAGCTCGGGCAGCCGCTCATGCAGCGCAAGGCCGACGAGACGATGAATGCCTTCGCCTCGTGCCTCGAGCGCGCGCTCGGGAGCGCGCCGTGACGAGCGAGATGCTCCGCACCCCCGAGCGCCGGGTCGAGGGCGAGGCGAAGGTCACCGGCGCGGCGCTCTACGCCGCCGATCACCGCGTCGAGGGCATGCTGCACGCCGCGTTCACGACGTCGCCGTTCGCCCGCGCGCGGATCGTCCGCATCGATACGGCCGCGGCTCGCGCGGTCCCGGGCGTTCGCGCGGTGCTCACGGGCTCGGACACGCGGCCGGCGCGCTTCGGGCGCACGCTCCACGACCGGCCCGTGCTCTGCTGGGAGGACGTCCTCTTCGTCGGCGACCGCGTCGCGGCGGTCGCGGCGGACACGCCGGCGGCCGCGGACGAGGCCGCGCGCCTCGTGTCCGTCGAGTACGAGGAGCTCGAGCCGATCCTGGACCCGGAGGCCGCGCTCGCCCCGGACGCCCCGGTCCTCCATCCGGGGCGCGCCTCGTACCGCTTCCTGCGCCCGGGCCGACCGACCTTCCCGCACCCGAACATGCAGGGCTACGCGCTCCACGAGCACGGCGACGTCGCCGCCGGCCTCGCCTC
>DASSSF010000022.1:0-17819 GCA_035708565.1 Candidatus Limnocylindria bacterium | reverse complement strand
CGCGGCGGCGCTCCGCCTCGCCGCCCTCGCCCCGGGCGAGCTGCGCGCGGACATGACTCGGCCTTCGGTGCGGATCGACGCGGGGGCGAACGGCATCGTCCTCGAGAGCGGGGGACGGTGGGAGATCCGCTTCGGCGGCGCCGACCGCTTCGACGAGAAGCTCGTGGTCGCGCGGACCTTCCTCAGGAACGAGCCGACGCGGCCCCTAGACTACGTCGACGTGACGAGCCCCGAGCGCATCGTTTTCAGCCCGCGCTGACGCCGTATGTGGCTGCCGCTCCTCGGGCTCGTCGCCGGCGTGCTCCTCGGGCTCGCGCTGCGCGTCAACCTCCCGATCGACCTCGCGCGGTACACGGCCGTCGGCATCCTCGCCGCGCTCGACTCCCTCCTCGGCGCGCTCCGGGCCGAGCTCGAGGGCCACTTCTCGACGCGGATCTTCCTCTCGGGCTTCTACACGAACGCCCTCCTGGCCGCGGCGCTGACGTTCCTCGGCGACCGCCTCGGGATCGACCTGTACCTCGTCGCGCTCTTCGCCTTCGGCTGGCGCATCTTCCAGAACACGGCGGTCATCCGACGGCACTTCCTCTAGCCCGACGGGGTACGATCGGGGCGGCTCGCGCGTCTGGGGCGGCACGCGGGCGGGTACTGGGATCGCAGGGGGCTGTGAATGCCTGAGCAGACCGTGCTCGTGGGCATCGACGTCGGGACCACGAAGGTCTGCGTCCTGATCGGCGAGGCCGGCAGGAACGGCGGCGTCGACGTCATCGGCATCGGTCAGGCGCCGTCCGACGGCCTCCGCAAGGGCGTCGTCATCGACATCGACCGCACCGTCCAGTCCGTCCAGGCCGCGGTCGAGGCCGCCGAGCGGATGTCCGGGTACAAGGTCCGATCCGCGCTCGTGGGCATCTCGGGAAGCCACATCGGCTCCCAGAACTCGAAGGGGATGGTCGCCGTCTCCGGCGGGGACCGCGACATCTCGCGCGAGGACACGTTCCGCGCGATCGAGCAGGCGCGCGCCGTCGCCATCCCCAACACCCGTGAGGTGCTCCACGTCATCCCGCGCGGCTACGTGGTCGACGGGCAGTCCGGCGTCCGCGACCCGATCGGGATGAGCGCGGTCCGGCTGGAGGTGGAGACGCACCTCATCACGGCCTCCTCCTCGAGCGTCACGAACCTGACGAAGTGCGTCCAGCGGGCCGGCGTCGAGGTCGACCAGCTCGTGCTCGCGCCGCTCGCCACCGCGGAGGTCGCGCTCACCGACGAGGACCGCGAGCTCGGGGTCGCCCTCGTCGACATCGGCGGGGACACGACCGACGTCGCGATCTTCCAGGACGGCTCGATCGCCCACGCGGCGACCGTCCCGATGGGCGGCCGGACCATTACCGCCGACCTCGGGATCGTGCTGCGCGTGACGCCCGACGTTGCCGAGAGCACCAAGGTGAAGTACGGGACGGCCCTCCCGCTCGAGGTGGACCCCGACGAGGTCATCCAGGTGACGTCGATCGGCGAGGACGTCTCGCACGGCGTCACCCGGCGCCACGTGGCCGAGATCGTCGAGTCCCGGGTCTTCGAGATGCTGAAGCACGTCGCGGCGGAGATCGAGCGGGCCAACGCCACGAACCGGCTCCAGTCCGGGCTCGTCGTCACGGGCGGCGGCGCGCTCCTCCAGGGCCTGCCGCGGGCCGCCCGCGACCAGCTCGGCATGAGCGCGCGGGTCATGAGCCCGCGCGGGCTCGGCGGCCTCACCGACGCCATCTCCTCGCCGCCCTACGCGGCGGCATCGGGGCTGCTCCTCTGGGGCATCCGGTCGTGGTCCGAGGGCGACCAGCGGGTGCGGGCGCCGGGCGACGGGCTCGCCGCGCGCCTTCGCGGCATCTTCCGCGGCCTGATGCCCTGACCCGCGACGGCGGGCGACGGAGATCGCCGGGCGCGAGGCGTAACACCGGCACCGCTGGGGCGTATGATCCCGTGCAACTGAATAACCCCACGCCGTAGCCGCTAGGGGAGGGGCAGCGGAAGTGGGACTTCGCGAGAAGGAGGCTGCCCCTCTATGCCGCTACGGTCGGACATTGAGAACTTCGCGCTCATCAAAGTTGTCGGGGTCGGCGGCGGCGGATCCAACGCGGTCAACCGGATGATCCGCGCCGAGCTCATGGGCGTGGAATTCATCGCCGTCAACACCGACGCGCAAGCCCTCCTCCTCTCCGACGCTCCCCACAAGATCCGCATCGGCGACAAGGTGACGCGCGGGCTGGGCGCGGGCGCCGATCCGTCGGTCGGACGCAAGGCGGCGGAAGAGGACAGCGAGAAGCTCTACGAGGCGCTCAAAGAAGCGGACATGATCTTCGTGACCGCCGGCATGGGCGGCGGCACGGGCACCGGCGCGGCGCCGATCATCGCGGAGATCGCGAAGGACATCGGCGCGCTCACCGTCGCCGTCGTGACGAAGCCGTTCTCGTTCGAGGGGTCGAAGCGGCGGCTCCTCGCGGAGCAGGGGATCAACGAGCTCGTAGACAAGGTCGACACGCTCATCACGATCCCGAACGACCGGCTCCTCCAGGTCGTCGAGAAGAAGACGACGATGGTCGACTCGTTCCGCATCGTCGACGACGTCCTCCGCCAGGGCGTGCAGGGCATCAGCGACCTCATCACCGTGCCCGGCCTCATCAACCTCGACTTCGCCGACGTGAAGACGATCATGACGAACGCGGGCTCCGCGCTCATGGGCATCGGCCGCGGCGCCGGCGAGGCTCGCGCGGCGGACGCCGCGCGCCAGGCGATCCAGTCGCCGCTCCTCGAGCAGTCGATCGAGGGCGCGCGCGGCGTGCTCTTCACCATCACCGGCGGTCCGGATCTCACGCTCTTCGAGGTCAACGAGGCCGCGGAGATCATCCACGCGGCGGCGGACCCGGAGGCGAACATCATCTTCGGCGCCGTCGTCGACGAGCGCATGGGCACCGAGATCAAGATCTCGGTGATCGCGACCGGGTTCGACCCGGCGCGCCCGCTCAAGCGGATCGACCAGCCCATCTACCGCCGGCAGACGGAGCCGCGCGCGGTCGAGCGCCCGGTCAGCGCTGCCGCCCCGGTCGGCGTCGGCCCCGCCAAGGCCGAGGAGCCGCGTCAGTACGACCCCAACGATCTCGAGGTGCCGAGCTTCCTGCGCCGTCGCTAGCCCGCTCGTCGGGCTCTCCCTGGCACGTCGGCTGCACCCCGCCACTCCGGCGGGGTGCAGTTCATTTCAGGGAGGCATGGACAGATGGACGTAAGGGACCGTACGGCCCGTCCGGTCGCCGCGACGCCCACCGGCGCGGGCGCGGTCGCGATGGCCGCGCTCACGGTCTCGTGGAGCGGCATCTGGGTCGGAGCGCTCACGGCCGTCGTCGCGGTCGTGCTCTTCGGGTTCATCGGCACGGCGATTGGCGCGCACCAGGCGGGCTCCGAGGGACGGGTGACGTCGTGGAGCGGCGTCGGCCCCGCGGCGCTCGCGTACGCGGTCCTCGCGGCATGGCTCGCGTACCTCCTCGGCGGCTACGTCGCCGTCCGCATCGCCGGCACCCGCGAGGCGGAGCAGGCCGCGCTCTACGGCGCGATCACGTTCGTCATCGCGACCGTCGTGCTCCTCGCGCTCGCGTCACAGGCGGCGCAGTACCTGAACGGCTGGTACTCGGGCCTCGCGCCGGCGCCCGCGGCGCAGCCGGCGGCCCCCGGCCAGCCGGTCGACCCGAACGTGGCGAAGGCCGCGCGGAACTCCGCGATGGCCGCGGCGATCTCGATGCTCATCGGCCTCATGGGCGCGGTCGTCGGCGGCTGGATGGGCTCCGGCGAGCCGATGACCCTCCGCCGGCGGGTCGCGACCCGCGAGTACCGCGCGGAACGGATCTAAAGGGAGGACAGAAGAGATGGTCCTGATCCTGCTCTGGCTC
The DNA here is from genome assembly GCA_035708565.1 of Candidatus Limnocylindria bacterium. Classification (GTDB taxonomy): domain Bacteria; phylum Chloroflexota; class Limnocylindria; order P2-11E; family P2-11E; genus JACDAF01. The sequence goes on along the minus strand of DASSSF010000022.1, from coordinate 13,893 downwards.
CTCGGCGCGCCGCTCGTGCTGATCATCCTGCTCTTCCTGCTCGGCATCGGCCGCTAAAGCACCTTCTAAGACGTTCGCGGGGGCGTCGCGGCTCAGGGCCGCGGCGCCCCTTCATCTTGTGGACGCCGTCCCATATCTTGTGTCCGTGCACTGTCCATCGTGCGGCGCCGCGGACACCCGGGTCGTCGACTCGCGCGAGGCGGAGGACGGCGCGTCCATCCGCCGCCGGCGCGCGTGCGACGCCTGTGGGGACCGGTTCACCACGCATGAGCGCGCCGAGTCGGCGCGGATCGCCGTCCTCAAGCGCGACGGCTCGCGCCAGGAGTTCGACCGGCGGAAGCTCGCGAGCGCGATCGGCAAGTCGGCGGGGGACCGCCTCACGGCGGAGAAGATCGCCGCGATCATCGACGACATCGAGTCGACGATCCGCGCGAGCGGCCAGTCGGAGATCGCCTCGGGCCGGATCGGCGAGATGGTGCTCGAGCGGCTCGCGACCGTCGACCCGATGAGCTGGGTCCGCTTCAAGATCGTGTACGCGCGGCTCGCCGACCCCGACGCCCTCTACGACGAGCTCGCGGCGCTCGTGCGGCTCCGCGACGAAGCGCGCACGAAGGGACTCGCCGAGCAGATGCCGCTCATCGCCGAGAGCGTCGCCGCGGTGCCCGCGAGGCGGTCCCGCCGGCGCTGACCAGGCCCCGCGCCGTCCTCTGGGACCTCGACGGCACGCTCACGGACAGCGTCCGCTTCGTCGTCGACACCGCGAACACCGTGATCGCGCGGCACGGCGGCGCGGCCCTCGAGTTCGACCGTGTCGGCCGCATGACGGGGCTTCCGCTCGAGGCCATCTTCCGCCTCGCGTGGCCGGACCTCTCCGACGCCGACGCCATCACGTACCGCGACGAGTACCGCCGGATCTACGACGAGGTCGCGATCCCGGCGACGAAGCTCTTCCGCGGCGCGCGCGCGACGCTCCACGCGTTCCGGCGGGCCGACATCCTCCAGGCGACCGTGACGGGGAAGCGCGCGGCGGACTGCGAGCGGATCCTCCGCGGCCTCGGCATCAAGAAGGAGGTCGACGCGTACCTCGGCGGCGACTCGGTACGGCACGCGAAGCCCGCGCCGGATCTCGCGCTGGCGGCGGCGGAGCGCCTGGGAACGCGTCCGGCCGACTGCGTCGTCATCGGCGACTCGCGCGTGGACATGGCCATGGGCCGCGCCGCGGGCATGCGGACGCTCCAGGTGCTGTGGGGCTACGAGAAGGAGCGCGTCGGGGAGGCCGACGACGCGGTGCGGACGTGGCCCGCGCTCCGCGCCCGTATCCTCGGCGGCGATGGTCCTGTCCGACCGTGACATCCGTGCGGCCATCGCGTCCGGCCGGATCGGGATCGACCCCTTCGACGCCGACTGCGTGCAGCCCGCGAGCGTCGACATCCGGCTCGACCACCGCTTCCGCGTCTTCCGCTCGAGCCGGCACACCCACATCGACCTCGCGAAGCCGCTCGACGACATCACCGAGCTCGTCGAGGCGACGAGCGGTCCGTTCATCCTCCACCCGAGCGAGTTCGTGCTCGGATCCACGCGCGAGCGCGTGCGGCTCCCGGAGGACATCGTCAGTCGCGTAGAGGGCAAAAGTAGCTTGGGGAGGCTCGGCCTCCTGATCCACAGCACCGCGGGCTTCATCGACCCGGGGTGGGACGGGCACATCACGCTCGAGCTCTCGAACGTGAACACGATCCCGATCACGCTCTACCCCGGGATGCGCATCGGGCAGCTGTCGTTCTTCCGCCTCGAGAGCCCCGCGGAGCGTCCGTACGGGACGGCCGCGCTCGGGTCGTCGTACCAGGGGCAGACCGGGCCCACGCCGTCGCGCTACAAGCTCGATATCCCGGCGCGGAGGGGCTGAGCGATGTGCGCCGTATGCCTGCTCATCCTCTTCGCGGAGGCGTTCATCAACGTCCTCGGCGGCCTCCTCGTCGTCGGGATCTTCGTCCGCGTCGTCCTGTCGTGGGTGCCGACGCTGCGGCTGCCGTTCGACCTCGGCGATTTCGTGTTCGGCGTGACCGAGCCGGTGCTCTCGCCGATCCGCCGCCTCCTCCCGGCGATGGGCGGGTTCGACCTCTCGCCGCTCATCGCGATCATCGCGATCCAGTTCGCGCAGTCGATCCTCCTCCGGCTGCTGCCGCCGCCCATCCCGTTCTGAGCGGCCGCGCCCTCGTCGAGATCCACGTCGTGCCGCGCGCCGGCCGCACGGCGGTCGGCGGCTCGCGCGACGGCGCGCTCGTCGTCCGAGTGGCCGCGGCGCCCGCGGAGGGGGCGGCGAACGCCGCCGTCGTGGAGGCGCTCGCGCGGGCGCTCGGCGTCGCTCCGTCGGACGTGCGCATCGAACGGGGCGCCCGGGGCCGCCGGAAGCTCGTGAGCGTCCCGGAGGGCGCGTCCGGACGGCTCGCCGCCCTGATGAAATAGCGCTGCCGGGAGCGGCGTATGGGATACGGATGGCGATGGAGCTGGCCCTGCGCGCGTACGCGCTGCCGGTCCCGGTCGAACGGGCCCGGCTCGTGACCTTCACCGAGGTCGTGCGCGACCACGAGCAGGAGGTCTTCGGGCTCGCGCTCCGCATCCTCGGCGACCGCGACGCCGCGCACGAGGCGGCCCAGACCGCCTTCATCAAGGCGTACCGCGCGTTCGACCGCTACGACCCCTCGCGTCCGATCCGGCACTGGCTCCTCAAGATCGCCGCGAACGAGGCGCTCTCGCTCGCGCGGGCGCGCAGCCGCGAGCTCGCCCGGCGCGCCTCCGACCTGGAGGCGAGCGCGGTCGCCGGCGCGGCTCCCGATCCGGAGCGCGAAGCCGTCCGCGGCGACGAGGCCGCGCGCGTCCGCGCAGCGGTCCTCGCGCTGCCCGAGCGCTACCGCGTCCCGATCGTCCTCCGGTACTTCAACGACCTCTCGGTGGAGGAGGTGGCCCGCGTGACGGGCCGCCCGGCCTCGACCGTCGGCGTCCAGCTGCTGCGCGGGCGCGCGATGCTCCGCAACGCTCTCGGGAGCGCGCTGTGAGCGACGAGCTGTTCGACGAGGGCGCGCTCCGCCGCGCTCTGCGCCTCGACGCCGACGAGCGCGTCCACCTGGACGTGCGCGCGCTCGCGGCCGAGGGGGCCGCCCGCGAGCACGAGCGCGTGGCCCGGCTCTTCCTCGGCGGCCTCGCGCTGGCGTCCGTCGTTCCGGCGATCGCGCTCGTGCGCCTCACGGCGGCACTGGTCGGCGACCCCGCGCTCCTCGGCGACCCGGCCGCGCTGGCGGCGGTCGCCGCGCTGCCGCTCGCGGAGGGCCTCGTGGTCCTCGCGCAGCCCGCGACCGCGCTCGCGACCGTCGCCGCGGTCGCGATCCTCACGCTCTTCCAGAGAAGGGAGACCGTCCGTGCCACAGCGTCTTGAGCGCAGCCGACGCGAGCGGATGATCGCGGGGGTCTGCGGCGGCATCTCCGAGTACCTGCAGATCGACGTGACGTGGGTGCGCCTGGCGTTCGCGCTCCTCGCGATCTTCGGCGGGATCGGGCTGCTCGCGTACATCGTCCTCGTCGTGATCATGCCGCTCCCCGCGGAGCGTGCGACCACGACGGGGGTCGTCGCCGCTGACGGCACGACCGACCTCACGGAGACCGCCCGGCCGCTCCGGCCGGCGCCGGACCCGGCCGACATGGAGCGCCGCCGCCGGTTCGCCGGCTACGTGCTCATCGCGGTCGGCGTGATCTTCCTCCTCGGCAACCAGGGCCTCTTCCGGTTCATGGAGTGGCGGTTCGTGTGGCCGGTCGCGCTCGTCGCGGTGGGCGTGCTCCTCCTCGTGCAGCGGTCGCGCCGGTGATGGTCGTGAATCGCGGGATCATCTGGCCGATCCTGCTCATCGCCCTCGGCGTCGCCTTCCTCCTGTCGAACTTCGGGTACATCCCGGCGCTCGACATCGGGCGCGCGATCGCCGTCCTCTGGCCGCTCGTCCTCGTGATGGTCGGCATCGACCTCGCGGTCGGCCGGCGCAACCCGAGCGCCGCGCTCGCGCTGCAGCTCCTCGCGGTCGCGGTGGGGATCGGCGTGCTCGCCGCGCGGCCCGACGTGGCGCGCTTCCCCGGGTCCAACGGGTTCGGCGGATCCGCTTCGCGCTCGGTCACCGTCGAGCGCGGCTCGGCGCAGAGCGCGAGCGTGCGGATGCAGGTCGGCGGTGGCCGCCTCGAGCTCGCCGGCGGCGCGACCGCGCTCGTGGAGGCGACCTCGGACGCGGGCGACCTGCGCGAGCGCGTGACCCGCGGCGCGACCAGCGCGGACGTGCGGCTCGAGCAGCAGCACTTCACCGCCTTCGGTGGCTCGCGGAACGTTCTCGTGAGGCTCGCGAGCGACGTCCCGATGAGCGTGCGCCTCGAGTCCGGCGCGGGGGAGTTCCGCCTCGACCTCCGCGACGTGAAGACGACGGACGTCCGGGTCGAGACGGGCGCGTCGACGCTGCGCCTCGTCCTGCCGCGGCCGACGGGGGACGTGCCCGTGCGGATCGACGCCGGTGCGGCCACGATCGAGATCGAGGTGCCGGAGGGCGTCGAGGCGCAGGTCACGGCGCAGGGCGCGCTCATGAGCGTCAACGGCCGGACCGAGACCCCGGGCTACGCAGCCGCGCGCGACCGCGTCAGCGTGCGGATCCAGGCCGGCGCAAGCTCGATCAACATCCGCTAGCGCGAACCTGGGCGAACCTGCCCATCGGGCTTGAACGGCCGCCCGCTCTCCGCACCATGGAGGCGTGGACCCGAACGTCGTCCTGCCGTTCCTCTCGAGCGCGCTCTCCTTCGCGTTCGCGGCGCTCGTGTTCGCCCAGTGGCGGGCGCGCCGGCGGCCCTTCCAGCTCCTCTGGACCGTCGGCCCCCTCTGGTACGGGATCTCCGCGGGCACCGAGTTCCTCGGCGGGATCCTCGGCTGGAGCGACCCGCTCTACCGCGCCTGGTACCTGATCGGGGCGCTCTACGTGGCCGCGTACCTCGGCGCGGGGACCGTGTACCTCCTCGCCCGCACGCGCTTCGGGTACTTCGTCGCGGCGAGCGTGTTCGTCGGCGGGCTCTTCGCGCTCGCGAGCCAGGCGCGCCTCGTCCGCGAGGGGCGGCCCGCGCCGGAGGCCGCGGTCGCGCTCGTCATCGGCTACGCGACGTTCGCCGCGATCACGATCGCCGTCGCGACGTGGCGCCGCCGCGAGGCCGCCGCGCACGTGACGCTCGCGCACCTCGTCGTGACGTCGGCCGCCGTCGCGGTCCTCGTCCTCGCGGCGCAGCTCGAGCCCCCGGGCTACGCGGTCGACCCCGCGACCGGCGTGCCGGTCGGCTCGGCGATCCCCGGCTACCTGCGGGTCGCGAGCGGCCCGTTCAACATCGCGGGGGCGTTCACGCTGGTCTTCGGCGCGCTGTTCTCGGCGTACGTCTTCATGCCCAAGCGGAAGGTCCTGCGCCCGCGCGTGCGCGTGCCGGTGCTGGCGCAGGCGCTCGGCGCGCTCGCGGTCGTCGTCAACCTGCTCGCGTCGCTCCCGCTCGCGGCCCGCGCGCTCGCGCGGGGCGAGCTCCACTCGCGGGTGCCGGCCACGATGCTCATCGCCCTCGGCGGCTTCATCCCGGGCATCACGAGCGGGCTCAACCGCTTCGGCATCACCTGGTCCTTCTACCTCGGCGAGCTGCTCGGCGTGGTCCTCATCTTCGCGGGCTTCCTCGTGAGCACCGAGGTGTTCGCGCGGCGCACGCCCGCCCGGACGGCGCTCGCCGCGGAGCGCGGCACGGGCTGACCTCGCGCCGCTAGCCTTCGCCCCATGCGAGCCCTCGCGGTGCTGCTGGTCGCCGCGCTCGTTCTCCTGCCGGCCGCGCCCGTCGCCGCCGACGAGGGCTGGGAGATCCTGCGCTTCCACGCGGACATCCGGATCGGCCGCGACGCGACCCTCACGATCACCGAGGAGATCGACGTCGACTTCTTCCCCTTCGAGAAGCACGGGATCTTCCGCGAGATCCCGGTGCGCTACGGCTGGGACGACACGCGGCACCGCGTGTACGACGTGACCGTGACGCGCGTGACCGACGCGACCGGCAGGGCATGGAAGTACGAGCTCGAGGAGAACGGCGCGAACCTGCGGATCCGCATCGGCGATCCGGACCGCACGATCACCGGGAAGCAGACCTACCGGATCTCGTACCGCGTCGCGGGAGCGCTCAACGCGTTCACGGACCACGACGAGCTCTACTGGAACGTGAACGGCCCCGACTGGCCGGTGCCGACCGTCGCGGCGAGCGCGCAGGTCCGCCTCGACGGCGGCACCGCGTTCAGGGAGGTCGCCTGCTTCGAGGGGCCGACCGGGTCGTCGCGGCCGTGCCGCTCGAGCGCGGCCGGCGGGGTCACGTCGTTCGCGGCCACGCGCCCGCTCGCCCCCGGCGAGCAGCTCACGATCCTCCTCTCGCTGCCGAAGGGCGCCGTCGCGGAGCCGCAGGTCATCCTGCGCGACCGGCCGCGGGACCCGGATCGCTGGTTCGACCTCACGCCGCTCTCGCTCGGCGCGAGCGGCGCGGTCCTCGCGGGCGGCCTCGCGCTCGCGGGGCGCAACTGGTGGCGCCGCGGCCGGGACCGCCGCTACATCGCGCGGAACGCGGCACCGGGCGGTGAGGAGACGACGGCGCCGCTCCTCGACGCGCCGACGATCGTGGCCGAGTACGAGCCGCCCGACCGCCTCCGTCCGGCGCAGGTCGGCCTCATCGTCGACGAGCGAGCGGACGTGCTCGACCTCACCGCGACGCTCGTCGACCTCGCGGTCCGCGGCCACCTGCGGATCGAGCACGTGCCGAAGGACGGGCTCTTCGCGAAGGCCGACTGGCGGCTCGTGCGCACCCCGCCGAAGGACGGCGAGCTCCTCGACTACGAGGCGACGCTCCTCGACGGCATCTTCTCGGGGCGCGGCGACAGCGTCCTCCTCTCGGGCGTGAAGGGGAAGGTCGCGCCGGAGCTGCGCAAGGCGCAGCGGCAGCTCTACGACGACGCGACGAAGCGCCGGAAGTGGTTCACCGGCGACCCTGAGGAAGCGCGCCGGATCTGGGCGGCGGTGGGCGTCATCGTGCTCGCGGCCGGCGCGGGGCTCGTGTTCCTCCTCGGCACCTGGCGCGGCCTCGGCCTCGTCGGCATCGCCGTCGCGGCCGTCGGCGCGGTGCTCGTGGCGCTCCATTCGGCGATGGCGCGCCGCACGGCGGTCGGCAGCGAGCTCATGCGCCGCGTGCTCGGCTTCCGGCAGTACATGTACACGGCGGAGCGGCACCGCGCGGACTTCGCGGAGAAGGAGGGGATCTTCGCCTCCTTCCTCCCGTACGCGATCGTCTTCGGCATCGTCGACCGCTGGTCGCGCGCGTTCGAGGGCCTCGACCGCGCCGCCGCCGCGGCGACGGCCGGCTGGTACGCCGGGCCCGGGCCGTTCTCCGCGAGCGCCTTCTCGAGCGAGCTCTCGAGCTTCTCCTCGACGGTCTCGAGCACGATCGCGTACACGCCGGGCTCGAGCGGGGGGAGCGGCTTCTCCGGCGGGGGCGGCTTCTCGGGCGGCGGCGGCGGGGGTGGCGGCGGCGGGTCGTGGTGATGGACAATGTGGGCACTTCACCAGAGGAGGTGGCCGAGATGAGCACGACGAACGACCGCGGTCCGGCCACCGGGAGCATCGCCCCCTAGCGCTCCTCCCGTGTGGCACGCCCACACGCAAGACGGAGGAACGCATGACCTCGCTCGAGCGGATCGGCTGGGACCCCGTCCTGGCCCTCGCATTCGGCGGCATCGCCCGTCCCGGCGACGTCCCGGCGCGCGTCGTCGCGCAGCACCGCGCCGCCTACGCGATCGACGGCGGCGCCGGCGCGCGCCTCGCGGCGCTCGCGGGCCGCTTCCGGCACCTCGCGCACACGGCCGACGATCTCCCCGCCGTCGGCGACTGGGTCGCCGCGCGCGACGGCGTGATCGGCGCGCTCGTGCCCCGGCGCAACGCGGTGCGCCGGCGCGACGACCGCGGCGTCCCGGACGCGCAGCTCCTCGCGGCCAACGTCGACCTCGTGCTCGTCGTCGCGCCGCTCCACCGCGACATCGCGCCCCTCGCGCTCCGCATCGCGCAGTACGTCGCGCTCGCGCGCGCCTCGGGCGCGGAGGCGACGGTGCTCCTCACGAAGGCGGATCTCTGTCCCGACGTGCGCGCGCAGGCCGCGCGCGCCGCGCACGCCGCGCCCGGGGCCGCTGTCCACGTGACGAGCAGCGTGACCGGGGAGGGCGTGCGTGAGCTCGCCGCGCTCCTCGCGTCGGGCCGGACCGGCGTGCTGCTCGGTCCGTCCGGGGCGGGCAAGTCCACGCTCGTCAACGCGCTCGCCGGCGACGCGCTCCTCGCGACGAGCGCGATCGACGGTCTCGGCGACGGCCGGCACGCGACGGTGCGCCGCGAGCTCATCGCCCTGGCGGCCGGCGGCTGCGTCATCGACACGCCGGGGCTCCGCCAGGTCGACGCGTGGCTCGGTGAGGAGAGCCTCGACCTCGCGTTCGGCGACATCGCGGCGCTCGCCCCGCGCTGCCGCTTCCGGGACTGCGCGCACGGGGAGGAGCCGGGCTGCGCCGTGCGCGCGGCGATCTCGGCCGGCGCGCTCGATCCGTCGCGCCTTCGCGCGCTACGCGCGCTCGAGCGCGAGGTCGCGCGGACGGAGGCGACGGAGGAGGAGCGGCGGGCGATGCGCCGCGACGCGGTCGCGGCGCACCGGCGGAACGCGCGAGCCGCGAGGTCGAACGCCGGCGCGCGGGACCGCAGGCGCTAGCGGTCCCAGCACTCCTCGAGCGGGGCGGACTGGTCGCACACCGCGAAGCCGCGGGCTCCGTCGAGCGACGTCCACGAGAACACGCGGAGACGCGGGTTCTGCGATCCGAGCGCGATGCGGAGGACCTCGGGCCGCGTCCCGACGGTCGCGTCGCATCCGGGCGGGAGCGGCGCTCCGGGTGCCGGCTTCGCCGTCTCGCAGCGCGAGAGCGCGCCGAGCACCGTTGTGAGCGAGGCGGCGGCGCCGAGCGGCGCGGGCTCGAGATACGAACGGGACGCCTCGCGCACGATCTCCAGCTTCGGCCCGGTGAGGTACAGGACCAGCGCCCCGAGCGCGATGGCGCGCCAGTTCCTGCCGAGCCACGCGAGGGCCGCATGCCGTCGCGGCCGCACGATGCGGTGGCGTGGCGCCGGCCGGAGCTCGCCGGCGCGAGTGGCCGCGGCCTCGGTCTCACGGTGCCACTCCCGCGTCCTGTACGAGTCTCGGATCATCTGCCGGACCATCGAGTCGGCGCCGTCCGTGAGCTCGAAGTCGTACATCTCGGCGAACGCGAGGAGGCTCGTGATCGCGGGGAGGGTGCACGGGACGTGGTGCGAGCCCGACGGATTGGGCCGCCAGCCCTGGATGCGGCTCACCGCCCCGAGGAGGACCGGGTTCGAGTCGGGAAAGCGGACGATGAATCCCGTCACGCCGAGCTCGATGACGCGCTCGCGCTCCGCCTTCTCGAGGGCGCCGTGGGCGGGCTCACCCTCGGCCTCGAGCGGGGCCAGGGGGGGCTCGACGGCGGGCGCCGTCGGACCCTCCGCGGCCTCCGCGGCCTCGCGCAGGAGACGGCGGAGGCGGAACCACTCGGTCAGCTCGACCGTCACGACGTTGTCCCCACCCGGCCGCGATCGTATTCGGCCCGCCTGCCCGTCCGGTGGCAGGAGCGTGGCGGACCGGCGGACCCCTTGACAGACAGGCAAGAGGTCGCGTCCCCTGTGCACCGATGTTCGCTCCGGTGTCCCATGGGCGGCGCGGACCGCGACTCCCGCAGCTCGTGCTTCCCCGGGCGGTCGTCAGGGTCGTCGCGCCGGTCGCCGGCGTCGCGGCCGGCGCCGCCGGCGCCGCCGCCATCGTCGCCGGCGCGGCGCTCGTGGTGGCCGGCCTGACGGCTCCCGCGCCCGTCATCACGACCGCGGACAGCGGCACGCGGATCCTCGCGACGTTCCAGCCCGTCGCGCCGGCGGTCACGGCGGCGCCGACGGCCGTACCGACCGCGGCTCCCACCGTCGCGCCGACGGCCGCGCCGACCGCTGCCCCGACCGCGGCGCCGGCGCCGGCGATCGCCGCGGTGCCGTACCGCTACGGCGGGCGGGCGTACACGGGGCTCACCGTCGCGACGGACGCGCGCATCGCGGCGCCGTTCGACGGGCGCGTCGAGGTGCGTCTCTACCAGCTCGTGAACGGCGAGATCCGCACGGGCGCGAACGTCGCGTCGCTCCCGTACTTCCCGTACCTGTACCTGCGGGCGGCGGACGGGCGGCTCCTCACGCTGCGGCCGGGCGCCGTGACCGCCGACAGCGAGATCCTCGTCGCGGACGGCGCGTCCATCGCGGCGGGTGCGCCGCTCGTGCGCGTCATCGGCAGCGGGCCGTCCTCGTGGGCGACCTTCTACGACCGGACGGTCACCTATCAGGTCATGGCGTCGCTCGTGTCATCGAGCGGCAACGACCTCGACGCGGGAGCGCTCTTCCGCTAGCGAGGGCTCCGTCCGAGACCGCGCCGAAGCGTGCATCGCGCCCTCCGCGCCGCTACCGTTCTCCGGAGATCATCGGAGGTGGGGCGTTGAACGTGTACAGGGCCGAGTACATCTGGGTCGACGGGACGGAGCCGACGAAGAAGCTGCGCTCCAAAACGAAGGTCCTGCGGAAGGGCGAGGCCCCGCCGATCTGGGGCTTCGACGGCTCGAGCACGCAGCAGGCGACCGGCGACCGGTCCGACTGCGTCCTCCAGCCGGTGCTCGTGGTCAACGACCCGATCCGCGGTGGCGACGACAAGCTCGTCCTCTGCGAGGTCATGCTCGTGAGCGGCGAGCCGCACCCGACGAACATGCGGCGCGGCTGTGTCGACGTCGCGAAGCGCTACGCGGACTTCGACACGTGGTTCGGGATCGAGCAGGAGTACACGCTCTTCAAGGGCTCGCGGCCGCTCGGGTTCCCCGACAGCGGCTTCCCGGCGCCGCAGGGCGGCTACTACTGCGGCGTCGGCGCGGACGAGGTGTTCGGACGCGAGGTCGTGGAGGCGCATCTCGACCTCTGCCTCAAGGCGGGCCTCATGATCTCGGGCATCAACGCCGAGGTCATGCCCGGGCAGTGGGAGTTCCAGGTCGGGCCGCTGAACGCGCCCGACATCGGCGACCAGCTCTGGCTCGCGCGGTGGCTGCTGTACCGCGCCGGCGAGCCGTTCGGGATCTCCGCGACGCTCTACCCCAAGCCCGTGCGCGGCGACTGGAACGGCGCGGGCGCGCACACGAACTTCTCGACGAAGCAGATGCGCGAGGAGTACGACCCGATCATGGCCGCGATCGACGCGCTCAAGGGCCGTCACGACCTGCACATCGCGAACTACGGCTTCGGGATCGAGGAGCGCCTCACGGGGTTCCACGAGACCGCGTCCTACAAGGAGTTCACCTTCGGCGTGTCGCACCGCGGCGCCTCGGTCCGCATCCCGTGGCAGGTGGCGAAGGACAAGAAGGGCTACATCGAGGACCGCCGGCCGAACGCGAACATGGATCCATACGTCGTGTCACGCCTGATCATCGAGACGGTGTGCTCGGCGGCCGAGGCGAAGAAGGCGGGGAGGCGGGAGAAGGCCGCGGTCGCGTAGCGGAGGGCCGCGCGTTCGCGTTCCCATGCCGCGCCGCTGAGCGCGTTCGGCTCGCGTGGTGCGGCCGCACGCCATACCGCCCGCACGCCCGCTCAGCACAGGAACAGGCGGAGCGCGATCGCTGGATCGCACGTGCAGCGTTCCCCGCTTGACTGCGCTCGGCGGCGGTCGGAGCATCCTCGTCTCCGTGCGGACGTGGATCGTGGTCGTCGCGCTCATCGCGACGTCGGTGACGCTCGCCCCGCGCGCGGACGCGGCGCTGGACGGGTCGAAGCCGCCGATCACCCTGCCGACGCCCGCCGGGCCCACGCCGCCGCCCACGGCGGCGATCGTCGACACGGTGGAGCCGATCACGACGTGCACGGGCTGGGAGCTGCGTTCCCTCTACGGCGGTCATTGGACGACGACGGCGACGTGGTGGGAGTACCGGTGCGAGGGCGGCAGCTGGGACAGATGGGCCGATCACTACTACTGGGATGGGGCGCGCTCCGTCCACTACGGCCAGTGGTGGGAGTACGTGGCCTGGGACGAGGTGCTCCTGAGCGACTGCTACTGGTGGGACGAAGCGGCGCACGACTGGTTCGGACCGTACCCGTGCGATCAGCTGGACCCCGGGAGCGACCCGCCGCCGCCGAACCAGCCGCCCGTGGCGTCGTTCACGCACTCCTGCGACGGCCTGAGCTGCAGATTCGACGGCTACTCGTCGACCGACCCCGAGGGCCGCCCGCTCACGTTCGACTGGCGGATCGGCACGTTCGCGCAGATCGGCGGCGGCACGAACGGCCTCGCGGCCTGGACGTTCTCGGCGTCCGGCAGCTACCTCGTCTCACTGACGGTCACCGACGATCGCGGCGCGTCGGCGACGGCGTCCCGGACGATCGTCGTCGAAGGAAGCCCGCCACCCCCGAACGCGCCGCCGACCGTGAGCTTCACGCACTCATGCCTGGCCCTCACGTGCCGGTTCGTCGCGACGGCGTCCGACAGCGACGGCACCGTCGTCGGCTACCAGTGGGACTTCGGCAACACGTACGGTGCGAGCACTGCGGACGCAGCCGTCGAGCACACGTACTACCAGGCCGGTACGTACACGGTCGTCGTGTGGGCGATCGACAACGGCGGCGCGCGCGGCTCGAGCGCACCGCGATCCGTCACCGCCACGAACGCCGCGCCGACGGCGCGCTTCACCGTGCAATGCGCGGCCCTGGCGTGCACGTTCGACGGCACGGCATCGAGCGACCCTGACACCGGCATCGACTCGTACTGGTGGAGCTTCGGCGACGGCCCTCACCAGGGGGTCGGCGCGACGCAGGCGCACACGTACGCGGCGGCGGGCCGGTACACCGTGACGCTCACGATCATCGACGTCGGTGGCATCAATGCGCGGGCGACGGGTGAGCTCAACGTGTCGGCGACCGGCACGGTCTCACTGACGGGCTCGAGCGATCCGACCCTGAGCAACGCGCTCGAGATCGTCCTGAGCGCGAGCACATCGAAGAGCGCGGGCACGCGCTCCGTGGTGCTGACGTGGACCGGCCCGAGCGCCGGGACGTACGACGTCTACCGGGACGGCGCTCGGATCGCCAGCGTGGACGGTCTCAGCTACACCGACCCGCTCGCGCGCGCGGCCAGCGGCAGCCTCGTCTACCGCGTCTGCACCGCCGCGGCAGCGTGCTCGAACGAGGTCACGGTGCGCCTATGACGCGCGCGGTCCGCCGCTGACCCACGGCGTCGAGCGCTCCCGCGAGGAGCGCAGCGCCGGCGAATGAGGAGCCAGCGGTCGATCAGCGGAGAGCGCCCGCGATGCGGTCGTCGAGCTTGCGCGAGAGCTCGAACGCCTCGGTCCGGGCTCGCGCACCGTCGCCGTTCACGACCAACGTCTCGCCGATCACGCGGCCGCGTCGCACGAGCACCGTGATGCGCTGTCGATCAGGCAGCTCGAGAGCGACCGCGGTCGCGGTGTCGCCGAGCCGCGGAACAGTGAGCTGGGAAACGGCGACCACGCGCTGGCGACCGATCGTTCCACCAGCGAGCCGCTTGTACCGCTCGGCGAACCGGGCGAGGTATCCGGTGGCGCCCGCCTCGCTCGTGAAGAGGTGCGCGCCGGTGCTGACGATCGTGCGCTCATCCGGTGATGTGAAGGCCTCGAAGTAGCCGGTGACGCGACCGCACTGCTCGAACTCGGCCTCCTCTTCGCGTGTGTCG
>DASSSF010000021.1:0-18994 GCA_035708565.1 Candidatus Limnocylindria bacterium | reverse complement strand
GAGCCCGAGCACGTCGACCGCGCCGTCGCCGCCTTCGCGAAGGTCGGCCGCGCGCTCGGCGTCGTCGCCTGATGCGCGCGCTCCGCAAGAGCCGGCCGGAGCCCGGGATCTGGATGGAGGAGGTCGCGCGTCCGGCGATCGGCCCGAACGACCTCCTCGTGCGCGTCCACTACACGTCGATCTGCGGGACGGACCTCCACATCTGGAACTGGGACGAGTGGGCGAGGCGCACCATCCCCGTCCCGCTCACGATCGGCCACGAGTTCATGGGCGCGGTCGCCGAGGTCGGGAGCGAGGTCGCGGGGTTCGAGGTCGGGCAGCGCGTCGCCGTCGAGGGCCACGTCACCTGCGGCCACTGCCGCAACTGCCGCGCGGGCCGCCGCCACCTCTGCCGCAACACGCAGGGGATCGGCGTGCAGCGCGACGGCGCCTTCGCGGAGCACATCGTCGTGCCCGCGGTGAACGCGTACGTGCTGCCGCCCGGCATGGCCGACGAGATCGGCGCGTGCCTCGACCCGCTCGGGAACGCCGTCCACAGCGCGCTCTCCTTCGACCTCGCGGGCGAGGACGTGCTCGTGACGGGCGCGGGGCCGATCGGGTGCATGGCCGCGGCCGTGTCGAAGTTCGTCGGCGCCCGCTACATCGTCGTGACCGACAAGAGCGACTACCGCCTCGACCTCGCGCGTCGGATGGGGGCGACGCTCGCCGTGGACGCGACCGCGGACCTGCGCGAGATCATGCGCCGCCTCGGGATGACCGAGGGCTACGACATCGGGCTCGAGATGTCGGGCAGCCCGGCCGCGCTCCGCTCGATGCTCGCGGTCATGAACAACGGCGGGCGCATCGCGCTCCTCGGGATCCCGAGCGAGGAGGTCTCGCTCGACCTCAACGCCGTCATCTTCCGCGGCCTCACGATCAAGGGGATCTACGGCCGCGAGATGTTCGAGACCTGGTACCGCATGGGCACGATGCTCCAGAGCGGGCTCGACATCTCGCCGGTCATCACGCACCGCTTCCCGGCCGAGCGGTACGCCGAGGCGTTCGAGGTCGTGCGCTCGGGCCGCTGCGGCAAGGTCGTGATGGACTGGACCTCGTGAGCGACGTCCTCGCGCTGCTCGTCTCGCTCGCCCTGTCGTTCGCCGCGGCGGGCGTCGGCGGCCTCGCCACGGCCCGGGGCCTGCGCGGCTGGTACGGCACGCTCGCGAAGCCGAGGTGGACGCCGCCGAGCTGGGTCTTCGCGCCCGCGTGGACCGTCCTCTACGCCGCCATGGCCGTCGCGGCGTGGCTGGTCTGGCGCGAGCGAGGTGCCGCCGAGGTGGCGATCCCCCTCGCGTGGTACGCGCTGCAGCTCGCCCTCAACGTCGCCTGGTCCGTCGTGTTCTTCGGCCTGCGGTCGCCGATGGCCGGGCTCGCCGTCATCGTGCTGCTCTGGTGGGCGATCGCCGGGACGATCGCCGCGTTCGCGCCGGTGTCGCCGCTCGGGGCGCTCGTCCTCCTGCCGTACCTCGCCTGGGTCACCTTCGCGACGGCGCTCAACGCGGCGATCGCCGCCGCGAACCGCCGAGGAGCCTGACCCACAGGGCCTCGCTCGTCCGGCGCGGGTCGTGCACCTGTTCGCCGCATGAGGTCCGTGCTCGCGCTCTCCTGGGCGCTCGTCGCCGCCTCGTGCGTACTTCCCGCCCGCGCTCTGCCTGAACCGAGCCCCGAGCCGACCGTGTTGGTCATCGCGAGCCCGTCCGCCTCCGCGTCCGTCGCGCCTACGGCGGATCCGAGCCCGAGCCCCAGCGCGATCCCCAGCGCGAGCGCCGCACCGAGCGGCGACACGCTCGTCGACACGCACAACGCGCTGCGCAGCGGATCGGGGCTCGCCCCGGTCCGCGCCGACCCGCGGGCGACGGAGGCCGCGCGCCGTCACGCCGACTACCTCGTGCGCAACGACGCCTCGGGCCACGACGAGGACCCGGCGCGCGCGGGCTTCACCGGTGCGACGGTCGCCGAGCGGCTCGCCGCGGCCGGGTACCCCGGCGCGACGGCGAGCGAGGTCGCGGCGCGCTCGCGCGACGGCGCGTCGTCGGTGAGAGCGCTGTGGGACCTGCCGTACCACCGGCTCGGCATGGCGCATCCGCACCTCGCCGCTGTCGGCTGGGCCCACGTCGGCGCGGTGACGGTCGGCGTCTTCGTCTACGACTTCGCCGCCCGGTCGGCCGACGTCGCGCGCGTACCCGCGCCCGGCGCGCGCGAGGTGCCGCGCTCGTGGAGCGGCCCGGAGTCGCCCGATCCGCTCCCGGCCGGCGCCGCCCGGCCCACGGGCTGGCCGATCCTCGTCATCTACGGCGGGACGCCCGTCGTGCAGCTGCGGGCGGCGTCGCTCCGGTCCGCGGCCGGGACCGCCGTCGACCTCCACGCCGCGCCGCAGGTCTTCGAGCGCGACTACGTCGTCGTGATCCCCGCGCGCCCGCTCGAGGCGCGGACGACGTACCGCATCCGGCTCGAGGTCCGCGTCGGCGACGCGGACCGCGTCGAGGAGTGGGAGTTCGCGACCGGGACCTAGAGGCGGCGTAGTCCGTCCCCCCACGGGCGGCATGCGTCACGCCACGCGCGCCGCCGCCGTCCGGCCCTCGCGCGCCGCCCGCACCGGACGAGGATGCGTGCGGGGAGGTCTTCCGATGACGACACAGGCCATCCACAGGATCGACCTCGCGTACCCCGACGCCGCGCCTCTCTTCATGCACTTCCGCCTCGGGCCCTGCCGGCTCAGGGTGAAGCCGAGCGGCGGCAACGCGTGGATCGCCGGCACGTACGACGACCCGTCGGGCGCGCTCGCGCTGGACACGCTCGTGGTCCCGGGCGGCGTGACGATCGCGCAGCGGCTCGAGATGCCGAGCCTCGCCCGCGCGGCGCTGCCGGTCCTCGACCTCGAGATCGGAACGGCGCGCCCGTTCGCGCTCACGATCGACGCGGGCGCGAGCGAGAGCACGTTCGACCTCGGCGGCCTGCCGCTCTCGAAGCTCGACATGAACCTCGGCGCCGGACGCTACGAGATCGACTTCTCGTCGCCGAACCCGTTCGCGATGTCGCGGCTCCAGGTCGGCGCGGGCGCGGGCGCGATCACGCTCCGCCACCTCGCGAACGCGAACTTCGCCGAGCTCAGGATCGGCGCGGGCATGTCGTCGTGGATCCTCGACCTCTCCGGCGACCTCCGCCGCGACGCGACCGCGCGCGTCGAAGCGGGCGTGACGTCGGTCGAGGTGGACGTGCCGTCGACGACCGCGGCGAGGATCGTGACGAAGGGCTTCGCGCATGGGCGTACCGTCCTCGGCGCCCTCGTGGCCGACGGCGACGCGCTCGTGACGCCCGCCGCGAAGGAAGGCAAGCGCCCGCTCTTGTCGGTCGAGGTGACGATGGCCCTCGGATCCGTGACGCTCCGCTCGACGTAGCGCGCGACTACCTATCATCGCGACGTGAAGACGCGCCTCCTCAGGGCGGACGCGCCCAAGGCGGTCGAGGAGGCGGCGAAGGCCCTTGCGAAGGGTGAGCTCGTCGCGTTCCCGACCGACACCGTGTACGGCCTCGCGGCCGGGCACGACCACGTACGCAAGCTCTTCCTCGCGAAGGACCGGCCCAAGGACAAGCGCATCCCCGTGCTGCTCTCGGACGCCGCGAACCTCGAGGCGAGCGCGATCGTGACGCCGGCGGCACGCGCCCTCGCCGCGCGCTTCTGGCCCGGCCCGCTGTCGATCGTCCTCGTCGCGCCGCGCCGCGGCACGCTCGCGTTCCGCGTGCCCGCGAACGACGTCGCGCGCCGGCTCATCGCCGCGAGCGGGGGCGGGCTGCCGGTGACGAGCGCGAACCGCTCGGGGCACGAGAACGCCACGACCGCGGAAGCGGTGATGGCGCAGCTCGAGGGCCGCGTGGCGCTCGTGCTCGACGGCGGCCCCGTGACCGGCGGCGTGCCGTCGACCGTCGTGGACTGCACGACCTCCACCGTCCAGATCCTCCGCGAGGGCGCGATCAGCGCGGCGCAGATCGAGGAGGCGCTCGCCGGCGTCGAGGCCCAGGCTTGAGGATCGGCCTCGCGGCGGACCACGCCGGCCAGCGGCTCAAGGCCGCGATCGCCGCGCACCTCCGCGAGCGCGGGCACGCGGTCACCGACTACGGCGCGAACGGCGCGGACCCGGTCGATTACCCCGAGTACGCCGTGAAGCTCGCGCGCGCCGTCGCGTCCGGCGATGTCGAGCGCGGGATCTTCACCTGCGGCTCGGGGATCGGCCCGTCGGTCGCGGCGAACAAGGTCAAGGGCGTGCGCGCCGCGGTCGTGAGCGACGAGTGGAGCGCGCGCGACGCCGTCGAGCACGTGGACGTGAATCTCCTCACGCTCGGCGAGCGCGTCATCGGCGACGAGCTCGCGAAGAGCATCGTGGACGCCTACCTCGGCGCGAAGGTGCAGGGTGGCCGCCACGAGCGGCGGCGCGACCAGATCGCGGCATTGGAGGGCAACAGGTGAGCGAGATCGAGCGCGTCGACCCGGAGCTGTACGCCGCGATCGAGGGGGAGCGCCGCCGCCAGGTGGAGAAGGTCGAGCTCATCGCGAGCGAGAACTACACGAGCGCCGCGGTGCTCGAGGCCGTCGGCAGCGTGCTCACGAACAAGTACGCCGAGGGCTACCCGGGCAAGCGCTACTACGGCGGCTGCGAGTGGGTCGACGTCGCCGAGACGCTCGCGATCGAGCGCGCGAAGGCGCTCTTCGGCGCGGAGCACGCGAACGTGCAGCCGCACGCGGGCGCGCAGGCGAACATGGCGGCCTACGCGGCGATCGCGAAGCCGGGCGACACGTTCCTCGGCCTCGCCCTCGACCAGGGCGGCCACCTCACGCACGGCTCGCCGGTCAACTTCTCGGCGCAGCTCTACAGGTTCGTCCCGTACCACGTGCGGAAGGACGACGAGCGCCTCGACTACGACGAGCTGCGCTCGCTCGCGCGCGAGCACCGACCGAAGGTGATCGTCGCCGGCGCGACGGCGTACCCCCGGTTCTTCGACTTCGCGCTCATGCGGGAGATCGCGGACGAGGTCGGCGCGTACCTCCTCACCGACATGGCGCACTTCGCGGGGCTCGTCGCGGCGGGGGAGCACCCGAGCCCGGTGCCGCACTCGCACGTCGTCACCACGACGACGCACAAGACGCTGCGCGGGCCGCGCAGCGGCATGATCCTCTCGAAGGCCGAGTTCGCGAAGGCCATCGACAAGGCGGTGTTCCCGTACGCGCAGGGCGGGCCGCTCATGCACGTCGTCGCGGGGAAGGCGATCGCGCTCAAGGAGGCCGCGACCGACGACTTCAGACGCTACGCGAAGCAGGTCGTGGTGAACGCGAAGACGCTCGCCGCGACGCTCTCGAAGGAGGGGCTCCGGGTCGTGTCCGGCGGGACGGACAACCACCTCATGCTCGTGGACGTCCGTCCGCTCGGCGTGACCGGCAAGGAGGCGGAGAAGGCGCTCGACGCGGTCGGCATCACCGTGAACAAGAACACCATCCCCTACGACCCGCAGAAGGCGGGCACCGCGTCGGGCATCCGCGTCGGCACGCCGGCCGTCACGACGCGCGGCATGACGGAGCCCGAGATGGAGCGGATCGGCGCGCTCATCGCCCGCACGCTCAAGGCGAAGGGCGACGAGACCGCCACGAAGGACATCGCCGCCGAGGTGCTCGAGCTCACGAGCCGCTTCCCGGTCCCGGGCATCACGCCGGCCCGCGTCGCGCGCTAGCCGTGCAACCCGGCCTGCACGTCTCGCCGCATCCGCTCGTGCGTGAGAAGCTGACGCGCCTGCGCGACGAACGCACCTCGCCGAAGATCTTCCGCGAGCTCGTGCGTGAGATCGCGATGCTCGTCCTCTACGAGGCGACCGCGGACCTCGCTCTCCGCGACCACGAGGTGCGCACGCCGCTGGCGCCGTTCAACGGGGCGCGGCTCGCGGAGGCGGTGGGCTTCGTGCCGGTGCTGCGCGCGGGCATCGGGATGGTCGAGGCCGCGCTCGAGCTCGTGCCGGAGGCGCCCGTGTGGCACATCGGCCTGTTCCGCGACGAGCGGACGCTCCGGCCGATCGAGTACTACAACAAGCTGCCGCGGTCGGCGCCGGTGCAGGTGTGCCTCGTGCTCGACCCGATGCTCGCGACCGGCGGCAGCGCGACGGCGACCGTCGACCTCCTCAAGAGGTGGGGCGCGCCGCGCATCAAGTACGTCGGGATCATCGCCGCGCCCGAGGGCGTGAAGGCGCTCTCCGACGCGCACCCGGACGTCGCGATCCACGTGGCCGCGCTCGACGAGCGTCTCGACGAGAAGGGCTACATCGTCCCCGGGCTCGGCGACGCGGGCGACCGCCAGTTCGGCACCTGATCGTCCCTATGGGCTTCGCTGTCTTCGGCTGCTCCGCCCACGAGGGGCCCAGAGGCTCCTCGCGGCGGAGCCGCTCGTCGCCGGCGATATGACCGCCACGACCCTCCTCCTCCTGTTCCTGTCGCCCCTCCTCGCGTTCGGGCTCGCGGCGGCGGCCGCGCCGCTCGTCGCGCGGCTCGCGTCGCGCCTCGGCCTCCTCGACGTGCCCGGGGGCAGGCGCAGGCACCCGCGGCCCGTGCCGCGGCCCGGCGGCCTCGCGATCGCGCTGTCCTTCGGGGCGACGATCTTCCTCTTCTGGCTCGTCGACCGCGTGGCGGGCGGTCCGTTCCTCATCCCCGAGGAGATCCGCACGCCGCGCTTCACCATCGTCGCGTTCGCGGCGACGATCGCGGTCTGCATCGGCTTCCTCGACGACCTCCTCGATCTCCGCGCGCGCTGGCAGTTCCTCGGCTGGCTCGCCGTCGCGGCTCTCGTGGTGCTCGGCGCCGGCGTCCGCGTCGAGGGGTTCTCCGATCCGTTCGGCGGCGAGACGCTCATCGCGCTCGCTCCGCCCCTCGCGATCCTGGTCAGCTTCTTCTGGATCGTCGGCATGAACGTCGCGCTCAACTTCATCGACGGGCTCGACGGCCTCGCGGTCGGCGTCTCGATGATCGCGTCGGCAACCCTCGGCGCGATCGCGCTCATGCCGCAGGTCAACGAGCCGTTCGTCGCGTGGATGCAGTTCACGCTCGCTGGCGCGTGCGCGGGGTTCCTCATCTTCAACTTCCACCCCGCGCGTCTCTTCATGGGGACGACCGGCGTCGCGTTCGTCGGGACCATGCTCGCGGTGCTCTCGATCTTCGGCACCGGGAAGGTCGCCGCGGCGCTCCTCGTCCTCGGGGTGCCGATCATCGACACCTTCTACGTGCTCGCGCGCCGCATGGTGGAGGGGAAGCCGCCGTTCGCTCCGGACCGCGGGCACTTCCACCACCGGCTGCTCGACATCGGCCTCCCGCACCGGAGCGCCGTGCTCCTCATCTACGCGATCACGATGGCCCTCGCGACCGTCGCCGTCCTCACGAGCGGCCGCGCGCAGCTGCTCTCGTTCATCGGCGCGTTCGTCCTGCTCGGGATCGTCGTCGTTGTGCTCACGCAGCGCTCGCCGAAGGCCGAAGAGCTCGACCCCGCGCTCTACAACGACGCCGATGGCTGACGAGAGGGAGCGCTATCGCCGGCTCGCCGAGGTCCTGATCCAGCGGAACGGTCCGCCGGGGGCGGTGAGCGTGCGCCTCGGCGAGCTGCCGATGGACTGGCCCGCGTTCGCGTCGCCACCCGCGGACGCGCGGATCGTCGGAGCCGTCGTCCGGCGGCGCGGCCGCGAGCTCCTCCAGATGTCCGTGTACTTCGACGCGGGATCCGTCCCGGTCGTGCTCGACCTCTACGGGAAGGCCATGGCCGGCGCCGGCTGGAAGCCCTTCGCGCCGCGGGAGCCGCGGCCGAACGTGGCCTTCCGATCCGCGGCGCCTCAGCCCGGCTTTCGGATGTACGTGCGGTCGGAGGAGGATCCGTTCTTCGGTCTGCACGCGCGGGAGCACGACGGCGGGGCGGAGGTGCTGGTGACGTGGGATGCCGGCCTCGACCATCACCCGCTGCGCGCGATGAGGCCCGGGGCGTACGGCGACGGTCCCCTCGCGCATCTCATGCCTGATCTGCCGGCCCCGCCGGACGTGCCGGTACAGGGCGGCGGCGGCGGTGGCGGTCCCGACGAGTGGCACCAGCTGGCCCGGGCATTCACCGCGCTGCCCGTCCTGGACCTCGCGCGCCATTACGACGCGGAGCTCCGCCGGGCCGGCTGGGCGCTCCGGGACGAGGGCGGCGACGCGCTCGTGCACGTGAGCCGCTGGCGGCTGCCGGAGGGCGAGCACGCCGGCATGCTCGTCGTCGCCGCGCGTGACGACGACCAGCGCGACCTCCTGCTTGTCGTCTGGTCTCGGAAGCGCTCCGTGGGCAGCTGGCGGAGCTTCGCGGCGGGCACGACCCCGTGACGGCCTCGCGTCGCACGGCCCGGATCCTCACGGGGACCTGCTCCTGGACCGACCCGACGCTCGTCGAGAGCGGCTGGTACCCGGAGCGGGTGAAGGACGATCCCGAGAAGCGGCTCCGCTACTACGCCGAGCGCTTCCCGCTCGTCGAGAACGATGCCGCGTTCTACGCCCTCCCCGCGCCCGCGCAGGCGAAGGCGTGGGCCGAGCGCACGCCCGACGGGTTCGTCATGAGCTTCAAGGCGTTCGCGCCGATGACGACGCACCCGACGGATCCGAAGCGCCTGCCGAGGGACCTCCGCGAGGCGCTCCCCGCCGGCGTGCGCGCGAAGCGCCGCGTGTACCCGAAGGACCTCCCCGCCGAGGCGCGCGACGAGATCTTCGAGCGCTTCTGGGTCGCGCTCGAGCCGCTGCGGAAGGCGGGGAAGCTCGGCGCGATCCTCCTCCAGTACCCGGACTGGTTCGTCATCTCGCGCGACAACAAGCAGGCGATCCTCGACGCGCGCGAGCGCCTCCCCGACGACCGCATCGCTGTGGAGTTCCGGAACGCGACGTGGATGAGCGAGCGCAACCGCGACGAGACGCTGTCGTTCCTGCGCGAGAACGGGCTCGTGTACGTGTCGGTGGACGAGCCGCAGGGCTTCCCGTCGTCGGTCCCGCCGGTCGCCGCCGTGACGAGCGGCGAGCTCGCGGTCGTGCGCTTCCACGGCCGGAACGCCGAGACGTGGAAGAAGCCCGGCCTGACCGCGGCCGAGCGCTTCAACTACCTGTACTCGGAGAAGGAGCTCCGGGAGTGGGTCCCGGGCATCGACGAGCTCGCGGCGGGCGCGAAGGAGGTGCACCTCCTCATGAACAACTGCTACGGCGACAAGGCCGTGCGGAACGCCGAGCAGCTCGCGACGCTGCTCGACCGCCGCGGCGAATAGGATCGGCCGATGGCGCACCGCCCCCTCCGCGACTTCTACCCGGACCAGCAGCTCCGCCAGATGGCGCACACCACGCGCCGCTACGCGGGGCGGTCGGCGCTCGCGATCTCGCCCGACGCGCGTGCCGTCGCGTTCGTCTCGGACAGTGGCGGCACGTACGAGGCGTGGACGATCCCCGCCGCCGGCGGCGCGCCGTCGCGCGCGCTCGCCGTGGAGGGCGGCGCGGTGCACAGCCTGTGCTGGTCCGCCTCCGGCGACCTCGTCGCCGCGGTCGACCGCGGCGGCACCGAGCGCTTCCAGCTGTACGTCACGCGGCCCGATGAGCGCATCGAGCCGCTCTCGACGAGCGATGGCGACCGCGTCCAGCACCTCATGTCGTGGAACGCCGCGTCGCCCGACGGCCGCACGCTCGCGATCTCGAGCAACGCGCGTGAGCCGAGCGACGTGGACGTCGTGCTCGTCGACCTCGCGACCGGCGCGCAGCGGACGGTCATGACGGGGCCGTACTGGCACGTCGCCGGCGGGTGGTCGCCGGACGGCCGTTCGCTCCTCGTCATGCGCGTCGCCGACAACCTCGAGCAGACCGTCTTCGTCGTGGACGCCGCGTCCGGCGAGGCGAAGGAGCTCACGCCGCACGAGGAGGAGGCGCAGTTCGTGCCCGCGGGATGGCTCGGCGACGGCAGGGCGCTCGTCATGACCGACGACGTCGGCGGCAAGCGGCACCTCGACCTCGTCGCGATCGACCCGCGCACGCGCGAGAGGGCGCGCTTCGACGTGCAGCAAGGCGCCGACATCGAGCTCGCGGTCACGTCTGCCGACGGCCGGAGCCAGGTGTGGTCGTCGAACGCGGACGGCTACTCGACGCTCCACTGGCAGCGCGACGGCAGGCGGCTCGGCTCGCGGGCGCTCGGCGGCGCCTGCGAGGACCTCGTCGTCTCGCGCGACGGCAGGGTCGCCGCGTTCATCCGGCAGACGCCGACCGAGCCGTCGCAGCTCTGGGTCCTCGACGTTCCGAGCGGCGAGGCGCGGCCGATCCTCGTCACGCGGACCGCGGTCGAGCCGTCCGAGCTCGCGGCGCCCGAGCTCGTGCGGATCCCGGCGGAGGACGGGGCGATCCCCGCGTTCGTCTACCGCCCGAAGCGCGCGAGCGGGCGCGTGCCCGCGCTCCTCTACCCGCACGGCGGACCCGAGGGCCAGTCGCGCCCGGCGCTGAACCACGTCGGCTCTGCGCTCCAGGCGCTCGTGCACCGCGGCATCGCCGTCGTCGTGCCGAACATCCACGGCTCGACGGGCTACGGCCGCGCCTGGCAGAAGGCCATCCACAAGGACTGGGGCGGCATCGACCTGCGCGACCTGCGCGCGGTCGCGGACTGGATGGCCGCCGAGCCCGGCTTCGACCCCGCGCGGCTCGGCGTCTTCGGCGGCTCATACGGGGGATTCGCCTCGCTCACGTGCGCGACCCGCATCCCGGAGCGCTGGCGCTGCGCGGTCGACCTCTTCGGCGTCTCGAACCTCGTCACGATGATCACGACGAACCAGCCCAACTGGCAGCGGTTCCTCCGTCGCTGGATCGGCGACCTCGAGACCGACCGCGAGAAGCTGATGGCGCGATCGCCGGTCACCTACATCGACGAGGTGCGGTGCCCGATGCTCGTGATCCAGGGCGCGAACGACCCGCGCGTGCCGAAGGGCGAGTCCGATCAGGTCGTCGAGCGACTCCGCGCGCGCGGCCGGCGCGTCGAGTACCTCGTCTTCGAGGACGAGGGGCACGGGTTCACGAGGCGCGCGAACCAGGAGCAGGCCTATGAGGCGATCGTCGAGTTCCTCACGCGGGAGCTGCTCGGCTAGGCCCATGGCACGGCGGCTGCTCGGACGGCCGCCGATGGAAGAGCGGCGGCACGACGGCCATCACGAGCCCCACGGCCCCGTCGCCCACGCGTTCGCGCGGTTCACCGATGTCGTCGTGGACATCGTCGGCCGCCCGGTGTCGCTGCTCGTCGCGCTCGTCGTGTTCGGTGCCTGGTTCGTCGTCTCGCTGCGCGAGGAAGGCGGCCAGGTCCTCCTCATCAACCTGCTGACGGTCCTGACGTTCCTCCTGCTCTTCCCGCTCCAGCACTCCCAGAACCGCGACTCGAAGGCGCTCCACGCCAAGCTCGACGAGCTCATCGACGCCCTCCCCGAGGCGCGGAACGAGATGAAGCACATCGAGACGCGCGACGAGCCCGAGATCGAGCGGATGCGGCGCTAGCGGAGCGTCGAGCCGAGCAGCACGCCGTCCGCCCAGTACGCCCCCGTCGGCCCCGCCGCGCGCACGTCGTAGGTGCGCCCGAGGCCGTAGCGCACGCGCTCCACGGCGACGACGGCGCCGCCGTCGAGGACGTCTCCCGGTCTGAGCGATCCGAGGGGGCGCCCGCTCGCGTCCGGATGTCCCGGCGAGGCGCTCACGACGCGGCCGTCGGCGAGGGTCACGCGCGCGAGCTCGTGCGCCGCCGGCACGGGCGCGCTCCCCGCGGCGACGACGGTCGAGGCGACCCTCGCGCCGGAGCCATCCGCGGTCCAGATCGCGTCGCCGACCCGGAGGTCCTCGACGGCGCGCTCGCCGTCCGGCGTCGCGATGCGCGTCCCGCGGGCGAGGCAGATCGGGCACATGAGCGGACCGGACGGCGTGCTTCGGGAGACCGTGATGCGCCCGTCCGCCTCGATGCGTCCCTCGATGAGCGTGACCCGACGGTCGTCTCCGACGCGGAGCGAGTACGCGCCGTCCGGCTCGACGCGCACGGTCTGGAGCGCCTTCCACTCGCGATACACCGCGAGAGGGTCGGGTCCGACGGCCGCGACGAGCGCGCCGTACGCCTCCGCGTCGCGCTGGATCTCGGGCACCCGCCGCGCCGCGAGCGCGGCCTCGTCCGCGCGGGCCACGGGGTAGAGGTCTGGATCGCAGAACGCGGGCCGGCCCAGGGCGGCGACGAGCCGGAGCTTGAGCGCGGTCGGCCCGAGGGCCGGGCCGGGCGTGGGCGTGGGCGCGGCGAAGGGGCCGCCGCACGCGGCGGCGATCAGTGCGAGGGCGAGAGCGACCCTCATGTGTCTAGGACGCCGGCGCCCCCGGCGGGTTCCGCCGCCGGACGAACCGTGTCCCGTAGCACTCGTCGCCGAAGGAGAGCTCCTTGTTGTCGACCCAGCCCGTCGCGAGGCCCGCGGCCTGCATCTGGTCCCAGGCGGGCGCACCGGCGCGGCGGAACGGCTTCTTCCAGACGACGACCCACACCGCGCCGTCCGGGTGGGCCACGCGCACGAGCTCCCGGAGGAGGCGGCCGACGTCGCACGCCTCGAGCGCGAAGCAGAGGACGAGCCCGTGGCGGGCGGCCGCGAAGCGGAGCGGGACCTCGAGGTCGCCCCGGTCGAGCTGCCCCGCGGCGTGCTCGATCGCGCGGTCGTACGCCGCCACGTCGCCGACCCGGAGCGCCGGCAGGCCCGGCCGGACCCCGAGCTTCGGTATCACCTCGTCCGGCGCGCGCAGGCCCTTCGGGCGCGGCACGGCCCCGAGCATGGCACGGAACGCCGTCTGCACTGGGAGCCGGCGTGAATGTCAGGCGCAAGCCGCGTCCGATCCTCGTCGTGGACGACGACTCCGCCATCCGCGAGACGCAGCGCGAGCTCCTCGCGGAGCACGGCTTCCGCGTCGTCGAGGCGCGCGACGGCGGCGAGGCGCTTCGCGCGATCGACGTCGAGCCGCCGGCGATGGTGATCCTCGACGTGCAGATGCCGGGCATCGACGGCCCGTCGTTCGCGCGCGAGCTGCGCACGCGGCTGCGGCGCGTGCCACTCGTGATCCTCACGGGCGTCGCCGACCCGAGGCGCGAGGCCGACCGCTGCAACGCGGAGGCCTTCCTGCGCAAGCCCTTCGACGCCGACGAGCTCGTCGCCCTCGTGCGCCGCTTCTCCGCCTGACGCCCCTATCCTCGCGTCCCGTGGCCGCGAAGCTCCTCGTCCTCGAGAACGGCAAGGCGGTCGAGCGTCCGCCCGAGGACCTCTCCGAGCGCCGCGACCGGCCCGCGTGGCTCGACGTGTGGCAGCCGCAGGAGGCGGACCTCCGCCTCCTCCAGGAGGAGCTCGATCTCCACCCGCTCGCGATCGAGGACGCCGTGCAGAAGCGGGAGCGGCCGAAGATCGAGCAGTTCGAGAAGCACTACTTCATCGTCTTCTACGCGATCGACGAGCCCGAGCCCGACGTCATCCGCATGCACCAGGTCGCGCTCTTCGTGCTCGCGAACGCCGTCGTCACGGTCCGCGGAGAGGACTTCGCCGCCCGCGCGGAGGTCGAGAAGCGCTTCCGCGAGGGCCGGCTCCAGACGTCGGGGCTCGTGCTCCACGCGCTCCTCGACACGATCGTGGACGGGTACTTCGGCGTGGTCGACGGCTTCGGCGACCGCGTCGAGCTGCTCGAATCGATGATCCTCGAGGGGCGGCGGACGAAGGACTACGAGACGACGCTGCGCGAGCTCTTCGAGCTGAAGCGCGACCTCGTGCGTCTGCGTCAGGTGATCGCGCCGGAGCGCGAGGTGCTCCAGGTCCTCACGCGCGGGGACATCGAGGAGCTGCGCGAGCCGGGGCGGCGCCTGTACTTCCAGGACGTGTACGACCACATCGTCCGCGCGGTCGAGGAGATCGACACGTTCCGGGACCTCACGAGCAACGTCATCGACGCGCAGCTCGCCGCCGCGTCGAACCGCCTCAACGAGGTCATGAAGGTGCTCACGGCGGTCGCCACGATCCTCCTCGTCCTCTCCGTCGTGACGAGCTTCTTCGGCATGAACTTCGACTTCCTGCCGTTCGGTTCCCCGCCCGTCTTCTGGGCGGTGATGGTGGCCACCGTCGCGGCCAGCGTGGCCCTCTTCATGTGGTTCCGCGCCAGGGACTGGATCTAGCCGGAGCGCGTTCGCGCGCGCCCGTCCCCTCGGCTATCCTCTCTTCTCGACCGTGGCCTCACCCCGGAACCCGGGTGGAGCGCGTTCGAACGCGGCGATCCTGGGCCAGGTCGGGATCATCATCGCGGTCCCCATCGCGGTCGCCGCATGGCTCGGAGCGAAGCTCGACGAGACGAGCGGCACGTCGCCCTGGGGACTGCTGGCGGCGATATCCGTGGGGATCGTGGTCGCGGGGTTCGGCGTCGCCAGGCTCATCAAGCGCTTCACGGACGAGAACCCGATCACGCCCTCGTCCGAGCGGGCGCGCGAGGCGGGGCGCCGGTGGGAGGCGGAGATCCGCGAGAACGAGCGCAAGCGGGAAGAGGGCGAGGAGCAGACCTAGATGGACCTCCTGTTCCCTCACGGGTTCAAGTACCCGCCCGAGTTCCACATCCCCGCGCTCACCGGCACGGAGATCGTCCGCGTCGGACCGTTCTCCTACACGAACTCGCACTTCACGATGCTGCTCGTCGGCCTCGTCATCGTCGGGCTCGCGTGGGCCGGCACGCGCGGGCGGCGCGAGGTGCCGTCCGGGATCCAGAACCTCGTCGAGATGCTCGTGCAGGGCCTCCAGGACTTCGTCGTCTCGATCGGGGGCCCCGGCGCCAGGAAGTACCTGCCGCTCTTCGGCACGCTCTTCCTCTTCATCGTCCTCTCCAACTGGCTGTCCGTGACGCCGTTCTTCGGCCAGGTCGAGCTCCTGCGCGCCCCGACGAGCGACTACCACGTGAACTTCGGGCTCGCGGTCATCGGCTGGATCGCGTACCAGACCGACGGCTTCAAGAAGTTCGGCCTCGGCTACGCGTCCCGCTGGATCAACTTCTCCGGCTTCAAGGAGGGCGTCTTCGTCGGCGCGATCTTCGTGCTCGTCGGCATCATCGAGCTCTTCAGCGAGCTCTTCCGCATGCTCACGCTCACCCTCCGGCTCTGGGGGAACGTGCTCGGCGGCGAGATCATGCTCGCCGTCATGAGCGGGCTCCTGTTCCTCCCGGGGCTCGCGCTCCCCTTCGCTGGCTTCGAGGTCTTCATCGGCCTCATCCAGGGCCTCGTGTTCGGGCTCCTCGTGCTCATGTACTTCGTGCTCGCGCTCGAAGGACACGGCGAGCACGACGA
Organism: Candidatus Limnocylindria bacterium; assembly: GCA_035708565.1. Lineage (GTDB taxonomy): Bacteria > Chloroflexota > Limnocylindria > P2-11E > P2-11E > JACDAF01. Next base: position 3,581 of record DASSSF010000021.1, on the reverse strand, counting down.
GGAGCACCCCACGGGGTCCGACGCGCACGCCGTCACGCATCCCGAGCAGCACACGAGCGAACCCGCCGCCGCGTAGCCAAGAACAGCGTGGAGGGCAACTGACCCATGGAATTCGCAGGTCTCGCCGCCGGCATCGCCGTCGGCTTCGGCGTCCTCGGTCCCGGCATCGGCGTCGGCCTCGCGACCGCGAAGGCGAGCGAGGCGATCGGCCGCAACCCCGACGCGGCCGGCGCGATCCGCGCGAACCTCATCCTCGGCGCCGCGCTCGCCGAAGGCCTCGGCATCCTCTCGTTCGTCCTCGGCATCCTCCTCTGGACCCGGATCGGCTAGGTCGATGCTGTTCTCGCCGGGCGCCGCGGAGGGGGCCGAGAGCGCGTTCGCGCTCGTCGTCGATCCCTGGTGGGTGCTCGTCTCGATCGTCCAGTTCCTCGTCCTCCTGTTCCTGCTCCAGAGGATCCTCTGGGGGCCGGTCACGCGCACGCTCCAGGCGCGCGCCGACCGCATCCGAGAGGGCCTCGACGCCGCCGAGGCCGCGAAGCGGGAGCGCACCGAGATCCACCTCGAGGCCGAGCGGATCATCGGCGAGGCGCGGCGCGAAGCCGGGGCGCTCGCCGAACGCACCACGAAGGCGGCCGAGTCGGCGGCGACGGACATCCGCGCGCAGGCGCGGGCCGAGGCCGACCAGATCCGCGAGCGCGCACGGCAGGAAGCGCAGCAGATCCACGCGCAGTCCCTCGCGCAGCTCCGCGGCGAGGTCGCCTCGCTCGCCGTCCTCGCGGCGGGCCGGATCCTCGGCCGCGAGATCGACGCGAACACGCACCGCGCGCTCATCGAGCGGTCGCTCGAGGACGCCGGCAGCGAGCTGAGGCGCCCGAACTAGTGGCCCTCGGTGGGTCCGCCGCCCGGCGCTACGCCGAGGCGCTCCTCGAGTTCGCGGTGGAGGAGAAGGCCGTACCGGCCTACCGCTCGTCCCTCGAGGCGCTCGCGTCGGGGCTCGACGCGCACGCGCTCCGCGCCCTCCGCGAGCCCCGCGTCCCGCTCGAGCGGCGGCTCGCCGCCGTGAGCGGGATCGCCAAGGGCGAGCCGCACGCGCTCGGCGCCCTCCTCGCGATCCTCGTCCGCCGCGACCGCATCGCGCTCCTCCCGGGGATCGCGGCCGCGTTCGGGGAGCTCGTCGACGAGCGCGAGGGCATCGCGAACGCCCGCGTGACGACCGCGGTCGAGCTCGGGCCGAAGGACCGCGACGGAGTGGTCGGGCGGCTCGAACGTGCGACCGGCAAGAAGATCCGCGCCACGTTCAGCGTCGACCAGGCACTGCTCGGCGGCGCCCGCGTCCAGCTGGGCGACCGGCTCGTCGATGGAAGCGTCCGCACCCAGCTGGAGAACCTTCGCGCGCAGCTCGCGCGCTAGCCCAAGGAGGCACGAATGGCGACGACGTCGTCCGAGATCACCGAGATCATCAAGGCGCAGATCAAGAGCTTCGAGGGCGGCGCCGAGGCCGTCGACGTGGGCACCGTCGTGGAGATCGGCGACGGCATCGCGCGCGTGCACGGGCTCGCCGGGTGCATGGCCGCGGAGCTCCTCGACTTCGGCCACGGCACGTTCGGGCTCGCGTTCAACCTCGAAGAGGACACCGTGAGCGCGATCGTCCTCGGCGAGTACACCGAGATCAAGGAAGGCGGCGAGGTCCGCACCACCGGACGCATCGTGGAGACGCCGGTCGGCGAGGGCCTCATCGGCCGCGTCGTCGACCCGCTCGGGAGGCCGCTCGACGGGAAGGGCCCGGTCCAGTCGACGGAGACGCTCCCGGTCGACGTCGTTGCGCCGGGCGTGATCAGGCGCCAGAACGTCGACACGCCGGTGCAGACCGGCATCAAGGTCATCGACTCGATCACGCCGATCGGCCGCGGGCAGCGCGAGCTCATCATCGGCGACCGCCAGACCGGGAAGAGCGCCGTCGCGATCGACACGATCATCAACCAGAAGGGCAAGTCGCTGACCTGCATCTACGTCGCGATCGGCCAGAAGGAGTCGAGCGTCGCGAAGATCGTCGCCACGCTCGAGGAGCAGGGCGCGATGGAGCACACCATCGTCGTCGTCGCCGGCGCGTCGGACGCCGCGACGCTCCAGTACCTCGCGCCGTTCGCGGGCTGCGCGATGGGCGAGTACTTCCGCGACAAGGGCGAGGACGCGCTCATCGTGTACGACGACCTGACGAAGCACGCGTGGGCGTACCGCCAGGTCTCGCTCCTCACGCGGCGGCCGCCGGGCCGCGAGGCGTACCCCGGCGACGTCTTCTACCTGCACTCGCGCCTCCTCGAGCGCGCGGCGCGCCTCAACAGGGAGAACGGCGGCGGGTCGCTCACGGCGCTCCCGATCATCGAGACCCAGGCGAACGACATCTCGGCGTACATCCCGACGAACGTCATCTCGATCACCGACGGCCAGATCTACCTCGAGACCGACCTCTTCAACCAGGGCATCCGGCCGGCGATGAACACCGGCCTGTCCGTCTCGCGCGTCGGCGGCGACGCTCAGACGAAGGCCATGAAGGCGGTCGTGAAGAGCCTCAAGCTGGAGCTGGCGCAGTACCGCGAGCTCGCGGCGTTCGCGCAGTTCGGCTCCGACCTCGACCGCGCGACGCAGATGCAGCTCCGCCGGGGCGAGCGCGTGACCGAGATCATGAAGCAGCCGCAGTACCAGCCCCTCCCGATCGAGAAGCAGGTCGTGGCGATCTTCGCCGCGACGAACGGCTTCATCGACGACATCCCGACCGCGCGCGTGCGCGACTTCGAGCGCGACCTCTACCGCTTCATGGACACGCAGTACCGCCAGCTCGGCGAGAAGATCGCGAACGAGAAGAAGTTCGACGCCGAGATCGAGAAGCAGGTCCGCGCGATGCTCGATGAATTCAAGAAGTCGACCTCGTACAGCGAACCGGATCAGGCTCGTACGGCCGGCCCGGCTTCGCCGGGCGCGGCCGAGCCCCGGTCGAAAGACCGTCCGGCCGGGCGGGCTGAGCCCGCCCAGGCCGTGCCCCGTTAGAAGAGGAGTGAGCGAGGCACGAAGTGCCGAGTGAACGGGAGCTCCGGAGGCGCGCCCGGAGCATCAAGAACATCCAGCAGGTCACGCGGGCGATGCAGCTCGTGGCGGCCTCCAAGATGCGCCGCGCCCAGTCGTCGGTGCTCGCGTCGCGTCCGTTCGAGGAGCGGCTCCGCACGGTGCTGAACGACCTCGCTCCGTACGCCGACCCCGAGACGAGCCCGCTGCTCGTGCGCCGCGAGGTGCGGCGCGTCGCGGTCGTCCTCGTCACCACTGACCGCGGGCTCGTGGGCCCGATGAACGTGAACCTGCTGCGGCACGCGCTGCGCTTCGCGCAGCAGCAGCCCGCGGCGTCCTACGTCGCCGTGGGCCGGAAGGGCATCACCGCCCTCCGGCGGCTCCGCGCGCCGCTCATCGCCGAGTTCCCGACGATCCCGGACCGCCCGACGACCGCCGACACGAACCCGATCGTCCGCGTCGCGACCGAGGAGTTCCTCGCCGGCAACGTCGACGAGGTCCACCTCGCGTTCACGCGCTTC